>NZ_KV801793.1:0-86556 GCF_001810515.1 Rothia sp. HMSC075F09 | reverse complement strand
GCGTTCACTGTATGGTTTTTGGATAACAATCCAATAGGCAATAAAAAGAGCCCGCTTGCGCGGGCTCTTTTGCTTTAACAGCTAAAGTTAGAAAGGGGGCAGACCCGCATGGGTCTGCCCCCTTTTTTTTGTACCCTCAGACCCTTGTCTATGGCTCTGACTACAAGGAAGAATGCTCTTCACAGACACACTGGGATAGAGTAGAACCATGCACTACCCCATGTTTTCCCACGCACCAGAGCCCGTCGATCAGCAGCACCAACACAACGGTGAAGAACGAACGGCAGCCCTCTACGTAGAGAGCACACTGGAGCCTCACGAAACCTGGGCGGCACTGACCGAATACATTCACCTCTGGTGGCCCAGGCAGCTCCTACAGAGCGAGGAAAGCCATATCGACCTCTCCACTGAGCTACTGCTCGAAGAGACCGCAGCCGGGGATATCATTCCTGTCGCACGCATTATCCAATGCGAGAACGAAGACGTCCTCACCATCGCACCCTACCCGGGTACACACTTGGGACGCCTCCTGGGAGTAGCTGAAGAATCAGAAGAAAGCCTGAGCTTCATCCTGGATGCCCTGGCACCGGAGACCGCAGAAGGACCGTTATCCCTGCTCGAAATCAGTAGCGGCACCTACACTGGTCGTGAAGACGAGGAACTGGGCATCTACGCTGAACAGGAAGCAGCAGCAGCCCTACTTATGGGTGCCTACAGTCGTTTCATTGGAACTGAACTCCAGCGAGAAGAGCTATAGGGGCCTTCGGATAAAAGAGGTTCTCAACCCCTGTAGAGTGGTATGTCATGAGCACACAGGACCAGAACACCCCGCAGCAGAAGGACGCACGCCCCATCTGGGCGCGGCTGCGTACTAAAGCCACAGCAGAAGAGGCGCAACCTCACCATTACACCAGGGCTGACATGCTAAAGCAGAGCAATATCTGGTTCCGTAAACAGGGCGTGCCCCTCATTATTCCTGCCCGTCAACGTGCTCTCGATGCGTTCCCACGCTCCGTGCCGTGGATCCTGTGGGCTGGCATCATGCATATCTGCTATATCTTCCTGCGCGACATTCTCCTCTTCGTCGTAGAGGACGTGAAGGGTTCCCTACCGAACTACATCAAAGCTCTCACAAGCGATAGCGCCCTCAGCAACGAAGTACTCCCAGTGCTCGTACTCGGCGGGATTTTCCTCGTTATGCCGATTATCTCCGGTGCGTTCATCGCTCTTGCTCACATGCTGATGGTCCGTACCCCGCAGTGGGTTCAAATCACCACGGGTATTCTTACCCTACTTTTTGCCGGAATGCTCTTCACCACCGGCGTCTTCGAAGCAAGCACCCTTGAAGGCATAGACTTCGTCTATGACGGCGGACAGGTCTTCCCCCTGATTGTTATCGGAATCTACCTCGCCATCTTCTTGGGCGTAGATACCGTACTCGGCTGGTCCCTCAAGCACGCCATCCACCAGCTCGCATCCCTGTCGCCCATGATCGCGAAAGTACTGCCCGTACTCATGGTGTCCGTACTCTTTATCTTCGTGAACGCAGACCTCTGGAAGCTCGCCAACGGACTCAGCTTCCCGCGGACCTGGGCGGTTCTGGGCCTCATGGGGCTACTCGCCGTGTTCGTGGTCGTCACAACCTCCCTGGAACGCACAGCGCGCCTGCTGGGGCGCTCCAGAGGCGACGACATCGCACGCTTTAGCGACAACGACTACGAGTATGCCGCAGCCCTCGAAGGCGGAATCTGGAACACTGCCCAAGACTGGGTCGAAGAGAAGAAAATCCTCGAACACCGACCCCTCAAAATCGCGCCCTGGAGCAACCTCATCATCATCCCCATGATCGGGCAGATCATTCAGGCGACCCTCTTCATGCTGCTCGTCTTCGGATTCTTCATGGGCTTCTCGTCCATCGCCATTAGCGACACCACCATCGAATCCTGGATGAGCATCAAACCCGAACACCTCAAAATCCTCGGCGTAGACACCAACATCAACGCCGTCGTCATCAAGGTGTCCATGATCGTTGCCGTGTTCTCCGGGCTCAACTTCGTTGCAACCACCAGTAGCGACGAAAAATACGCCCGAAGCTTCCTCAAGCCCATGATTGAGCGAATCAAACACATCCTGATCATTCGCGATATCTACCTGGGCCTACTCACCATGCCCAAAAATGAAGTGCTCATACCCCTCGAAGAGGAGAAGAGCACTGAAAAAGAGACTGACAAAGCATAAAGAGGCAAGTCAGGGGGATAAAAGCTAATGAGTCGACAGGTTCACTGTCAGCAGGTTGAATACCAGATACACCATGAGTAGGGCCACCGCCGCATCAAGTACACGCCAGGCCTCCGGGCGGGCAAAGAGCGGACGTAAAATTCGTGAGCCGTAGCCAATCATGAGGAACCACAGCACGCTACCGCAGCAGCATCCCAGGTAATACCACCAGCGGCCGGGATCGCCCTGCGTATTAGCCAGAGAACCGAGGAAAATCGTTGTGTCCAACCATGCCAGCGGGTTGAGGTAGGTGACCGCCGCCGTGGTCAGCAGGGCCGCCTTCAAAGACTGCGCATCCTCGGTACCCTCCTCAACGACAACCGCATGCGGGATGAAAACACGCTTCGCCGACTCGTAGCCGAACCACGCCAAAAACGCCGCACCCACGTAGCGGAACACCTCAATAAACCACGGCGCCGCATCCAACAGGGCACCCAGACCCACAACGCCCAAACCAATCATCAGAGCATCCGACAGAATGCAGAAAATAATAATCGGGGTAATATGCCGACCCAAAATACCCTGACGCAGCACAAAAGTTCCCTGGGCGCCAATAGCCGCCACCAAAGAAATCGTGGTGGTAGCACCCAGAAACAGCAGGGAGAGGGATGCGGACATCGTGAAACTTTCTCTGTTGATCAAACGGGGTATGAACCCGCGTACGCAGTGGTGGGTAGCGGCTCTCTTACTACCAGCTTGCCAGGCAAAAGCTCGCGACGCAGGGATAAAGCCTGCGTTAGCTGAAGTGTGAAGTGCCAGAGACGAGAATACGGGAAAAAGGACCCTAAATCTATCTAAATATTTTCACACTGCGTAAGATATTCTTATGACACGTTTCAGTACCGACCAGCTCACCACCTTCGCCACCGTCATTGAATACGGCACCTTCGACGCGGCAGCAGATATCCTGCGAGTGAGCCCCTCCGCCATCTCCCAGCGCATCAAAGCCATGGAACAGATTGCCGGAAAAGTCCTGGTACGCCGAAGCAACCCCGTCACCCCCACCGACGCCGGACAAAGCGTACTGCGCATCGCCCGACAAAGCGAATTCCTGCAGCAAGAAATGGAACGCGAACTCATGGGCGCCGGCGGCTTCCAGAGCGTCTCCGTTGCCGTCAACGCCGACTCACTCGCTACCTGGTTCCTCGACGCCGTAGGAATCCTCAGCCGCGAAGACAGCATCTTCTGTGACCTGCGACGAGAAGGCGAATTCCACTCCTCCGCTATGCTCCGATCCGGAGAAGTCATGGCAGTCATCACCTCCAAACCCGAAAAAATCCCCGGCTGCTCCGTCGAAACCCTCGGTGTGGCACGCTACTGGTGCGTTGCCACCCCCGACTTCGTGCAGCGGTACCTGCCCGGCTGGCCCAAGACCATGAGTCGCGAAGAGCTCAATCGTGCCCCCGTCGTCGAATATGACCGTAAAGACTTTGTGCAGGATGTGGCGCGAGCCCTCATCGAAAAAGAGGTAGGTCTAGAGGCTGAAGAAACCTTCACCCAAAGCCCCACCATCTACATTCCCTCATCTCCGGACTATGCGCGAGCCGTCAGCTCCGGTATTGCCTGGGGTCTCATTCCTGAGGCGCAATGCGCCGAAGAGCTCGAAAGCGGGCACCTCGTGAAGCTCGCCGCAACCCCGGTAGAATTCCCCCTCTACTGGCAGCGCTGGAACATCAACTCGCCCGTTATGGAGACCGTAACCCGCCGCGTCCACGAAGCGGCACGAGGCGACCTAATCTACTAAAGGGTTCATTGATTCAAGATTCTGAAATTAACCAAATTGTTAAAAATATATGTCTGACTAGACTATATTCTTATATAAGAATATAAGAACCGGGTAATAAAACCCTATAACACCCCACCACACATACAGAGGCGGCCGCCCCACACGGGACGGCCGCCTCTCTATAAGCTCTAACGCCTAAGTCATAACGCCTAAAACTCTAGCGCCAACGAGTCATCATCAGCATGCTCACCATCATGGCGCCCACACCAACACTCACATTCCACATACCCAAATCAGGAATCGGGAACAGGCCCTGCGTAATGTAGAAAACAATAATCCACAGAATGCCCACCGCCAGCAGCGAGAACATAATCACTCGGTACCACAACGGAGTCTGCTCCTTCAGCTGCGTGCCGCTCTCCATCTCACGAGCAATCTCACGCAGACGCAGCTCGCTTGCATCCTCCACCTCAGACTTAGCAGACTTCTGAGACTTCTTCTTGGACGATGCCTTAGCCGAGTTGGTCGACATACTTCCTCCGCTTATTGTTGTATGGGTAACCTAAAAATATATGTTCACACCTATCTTTGCAGACTTACGGGATGATTTCACCTTCTCCGTGCGTTGAAAGATAAGGAACGCCACCCGGCGCCCAAGAACATACACAACCCAAAGGACAAAGGAGAACGCATGAGCCAAGGAACGGCACCCACCGCAGAGCGCCGCCCCCGCACCGTGCTGCACTGGATCATCCAGATTACAGGCGAACTCCTTATCACCGTCGGCCTCCTACTGTTGCTCTTTGTTGCCTGGCAACTCTGGTGGACCAACATCGACGCCGACCGCACCCAATCCCAAGCCGTCAGCACCCTCGTTCAGGAATTCGACTCCAATCCCGGCGAACCCGTCCCCGACTGGGACCCCAACACCCCTCCCGCAGGTCTGAGCGAACCCGGCCACGGTGAAGTCTTCGGCGTCGTCTACATCCCCAAGTTCGGATCCGACTACCAGCGCCCCGCCACCCAGGGCACCAGCTCCGACGTGCTCGACTCCCTCGGACTCGGCCACTACGAAGGAAGCGCCATGCCCGGACAGGTCGGCAACTTCTCCCTCGCAGGCCACCGCCAAACCCGCGGTAAAGTCCTCAACGACATCGACCTGCTCACCGAAGGCGACCACATCTACGTGCGTACCAAAGACGGCTACTACACCTACACCGTCTACAGCCACGAAATCGTGCAACCCGACCAGGTAGAAGTCATCGAACCCGTCCCCGGACAGCCCGGCGTAGCACCCACCGAGCGCCTCCTGACGCTCACCACCTGCCACCCGCGCTACGGCGACACCGAACGATACATTGTCCACGCCCGCCTCGAATCCTGGCAGCCCGCCGCAGCCGGAGCACCCGCAGAAATTGCCGCCTCCGTTGCAGGATCCTAAATCTGAGAGGAAAAGCAGATGTACGCATGGATTTTCCGCCACCTTCCCGGCCCCCTGTGGGTTCGCATCATCATCGCCATCGTGCTGATACTCGCCGTAGTCTACCTGCTCATGGAATTCGTCTTCCCCCACTTCGCAGAGTACGGCCCCTTCAACCTGAACGTCACCATCAACCATTAGCGCTAAGGACGTGCCATGACCCGCATCCTTGTTATCGACAACTACGACAGCTTCGTCTTCACCCTCGTCGGCTACATCCAGCAGCTCGGCGCTGAAACCACCGTCATCCGTAACGACGAATACGAGCTCGCCGAAGTCATCAAGCTCGCCGAAGAACACGATGGCGTGCTTGTCTCTCCCGGCCCCGGTGCCCCCGCAGAGGCAGGCGTCATCATTGACACCATCCGCTGGGCAGCCGAAGCGAAGAAGCCGCTACTGGGTGTCTGCCTCGGCCACCAGGCCATCGCGGAGGCATTCGGCGGCACCGTCACCCACGCCCCCGAGCTGATGCACGGCAAGACCTCCCGCCTCGTGCACGAGAACGTCTCCGTGTTCAAGGACGTGCCCTGCCCCTTCACCGCGACCCGCTACCACTCCCTGGCGGTTATACCCGAAACCATGCCCGAGGTCCTGGAAACCACCTCCACCACCGACAACGGCATCATCATGGGCCTGCGCCACCGCGAGGCCCCCATGCACGGCGTGCAGTTCCACCCCGAATCGGTCCTGACCGAAAGCGGATACCTCATGCTCGGCAACTGGCTCGAAGAAACCGGCCTGCAGGGAGCCGCAGAGCGCGCTAAGAGCCTCTCGCCCCTCATGGCCTAGTACTTCTAGCCTAAGAAGCCCTCAACGGCTTATATCGCCTCCAGAAGCCCCGTAGCAGACACGCTACAGGGAAACTGGAGGCGATAGCTATATCTGGACCCCTAGCTACGAGCAAACCCAGATACACGAACAAGCCCAGATACGCGAAAAGGGGCGGCACCCCACACCCAACGGTGTGGAGCGCCGCCCCTTTTGCTAACCGCTAGAACCCCTTAGCGGGCGTTAGCGTTTGCATTATTAGCGTTGTTCGCATTGGTATTCGCGTTAGTACCCTGAATCGTACGGGTACCCGCAGTAGCGGACGCAGCCGGTGCCGGAGTAGCCGTAGCGGTAGAACGCTGCTGGTTCTGGTTACCAGTGGTAGCGTTCTGGTTACCGGTCGCCGCCGCAGGCTGAGTAGCCTGCTGGTTAGCCGCGGTAGAACGCTGCTGGTTCTGGTTACCAGTAGTAGCGTTCTGGTTACCGGTCGCCGCCGCAGGCTGAGTAGCCGCAGTAGTCGGAGCGGTCGTCTGAGTCGGAGTAGCAGCCACACGGATCGTCACAGTGCTGTTCTGAGCCACCAGAGTACCCGCCGCAGAGCTCTGCGAAAGCACAGTGCCCGCAGGACGCTCGTTAGTCTGAACAGTCTCAATGTTGGTGTTCAGCAGAACATCCTGAGCGGTCAGAGCAGCAATCGCCTGATCCTTGGTCAGACCCACCAGCGAGGGGACCTTTACCTTACCGGAGGACAGGACAATGTTCACGGTGCTACCAGCCTCAACGGTCTGAGCGCCCTTATCGTCGGTCGAGCCCTTCTCCGGGGACAGCTCCACAACCATACCGGCAGGAACGGAAGCGCTCTCCACAGTGGAGACGCGGCCATCCACCAGACCCAGGTCCTTCAGAGCGTTACGGACATACGCCTCACTCTGACCCTGCAGGTTATCCGGCAACTTGACCTTCTCCGGACCGCTCGAAACAGTCACAACCACGGTCGAGCCCTTATTAACCGTAGAACCGACACCCGGCTCAACGTTGATAACGTCGCCCTTCTTGATGTTGTCCGAGTAGCCCTGACGGTACTCCACCACGAAGCCTCGGTTACGCAGCTGGTTATCGGCATCATCGCGGGAAACATTCACCACAGCCGGAACCTGAACCTGCGGAACCTCATTGAGCTTGTTCTGGTAGTACAGAACCGAGCCGACACTGAAAACCAGCAGAGCCACAATCAGAGTACCCACAAGGAAACGAACCCACGCACGCTTACGCGGCGAAGACTCATCGTACTCTGCGTACTCCTCATCGTCGTACAGTTCCTCATCGTCTTCATACTCGAAGAAGCCGTTGAGGCCGCCATCCTCCACCGAAGCCTCAGTAATCGAGGTGGTGTACGGGGCGTAATCCTCACCCAGGGAAGCAGTAGTCGCCGAAGGAACAAAAGCAGTAGTCATCGCTGCATCCTGCACCACGGTCTCTTCACCCGGGCGAACAACCGACACCAGAGCCTGAGCGAACTCAGCCGCGCTCTGATAACGCTCATCCGGGTTCTTCGCCAGACCCTTCAGAATCACAGCATCCAGACCAGCAGGAACCTCAAGCGGGGTGAACTTGCTCGGAGGCTCAGGGGCATCCGAAAGATGCTTAGCCGCGAGATCAACATTCGACTCAGCGTCAAACGGAGAACGACCAGCAATCATCTCGTAAATCACGCAAGCAGCAGAGTACAGGTCGCTACGGGCGTCAACTTCCTTGCCGCTCACTTGCTCAGGGGACATGTAGCGTGCGCTACCCATCACCACATTAGCCTTGGTCAGCGCCTCGCCAGCTTCCTCAATGGCACGGGAAATACCGAAATCCATGACCTTGATCTGGCCCGGCTGACCCTTAGCGATATCCTCGCTGGTACGCTCCAGCACCATAATATTCGCCGGCTTAATATCGCGGTGAATGATGCCCATCGAGTGGCTGTACTGCAAAGCACCCAGCAGCTGCTCGGAATAACCCAAAGCATCACGGACCGGCAGGTGGCCGCCACGGGACAGGATGGAACGCAGAGTATGACCCTCCACGTACTCCATCACGATATAAGGAATAGCGGTGCCCTCTTCCGAAGAAGCAGACTCCCCACCATCCTGCGAAGGGTTATACGAACCGGTGTCATAGACAGCAACAATCGCAGGATTGTTCAGAGACGCCACAGCCTCCGCCTCACGCTTAAAGCGTGCGCGGAACGTATCGTCCTGGGCCTGCTCCGGGCGCAGAATCTTAAGCGCAACCTTGCGGCCGAGGCGAGTATCCTCAGCAGCATAAACGGTTGCCATCGCACCGGTACCGATTACCTCGAGTACCTTGTAACGGTTATCAACCGTGTCGGGAACCGACAGGTCCATAAGTTCTCCTGGATCACTAAGACTAAAACTAAATCAAAATGTAGGGGCTAACGCGCCGACGCAGAAGCGGAAGCAGAAGCCGACGCAGACGGTGCAGCAGAAGCGCTCGCACTCGAACCCCTACCCGAACTGGAAGAGGCCACATACATGTCTACATTACTACCAACCGTAACCTTGGTGCCAGATGAGGGGGTAGTACGAAGCACCGTACCGGGGGCCGCAGTGTCCGAATTCTCATAATGCAGAGAAACATTCACACCCAAAGCGGCAACAGCCTTCGACGCCTCATCAACGTTCTTACCCTCAAGATTCGACGGCAAAGTCACCGACTTCGGACCGGTCGAATAGCGAACAGTCACGCTATTACCCTGCTCCAAAGTACCCGTCGGAGAAACCGAAATCACCGTGTTCTCCGGCTGAGTAGACTCAACACCCTCAGTCTTGGGGGACAGACCAAGGTTCTTCAGCTCGTTCACTGCGTCCTGCAGCTCGCGACCCTCATAGTTAATCGCGTTGATGGTCACCTTCTGCTTTGCAGCACGGGCAGAAGCAGACTCAGTCGGCTCCACCGTAGAAACGGTACCCGTGTTCGTCGGAACAACAGACGAAGAAGCGCTCGGAACCGGATCAGTCGAACCGCCACCATTATTGGAGGAGAGGACTGTCCAAATACCGCCAGCGATCAGCACGATTGCCAGAAGCAGAGCAACCCACATCCACACGTTCGGGCCACGCTTAGCCGGAGGGGCAACAGCAGCCTTCACACGACCCGAAGCCGGACGCATGGTCTGCGCACCCGTACGAGGAATAGGCGCCGTCGTCGGCTCCGGCGAGAAACGACCACCAGAACCAAAACGCGGAGTAGCAGAAGCGCTAATCGGCTCCGCCGCCACATCCATCGCAGTCATAGCGACAGTACCGTCGTCAGCATTCTCCTCAGCCAAGAACTGAGCCAAAGAAGGAACAGCCTTCACCGCTGCCTTCAGATCGCGGCGACGAATCGCATCCACCGCAGAAGCCAGAGCGGTCGCATCCTTAGGACGCTGAGCCGGGTCCTTCGCCAACAAGCACATAATCAGCGCACGAGCAGGAGCCGGGATGGTCTCCGGAAGCGGCGGCGGCGGATCATTCACCTGAGCCAACGCAATCGCAATCTGCGACTCACCCGTAAACGGACGACGACCCACCAGGCACTCATAACCAATAATGCCCAACGAGTACATATCCGAAGATGCGGTAGCAGCCTGACCGGTTGCCTGCTCCGGCGCCAAATACTGGGCGGTGCCCATCACCTGGCCGGTAGCCGTCAACGGCACCTGATTAGCCAGACGAGCAATACCGAAATCAGTCACCTTCACGCGATCATCCGGGGTGATGATAAGGTTACCCGGCTTCACGTCACGGTGCACCAGACCCTGCGAATGAGCCGCAGCCAACGCGCGAGCGGTCTGAGCAATGAAGTTCAGAACACGGTCCGGCGGCAGGGTAGTCTCGTGCTCGATAATGCTCGAGAGCGGATTACCCGGCACCAGCTCCATGACCAGGTACGCGGAGTTGTCCTCCTCGCCGTAGTCAAAAACATTCGCTACGCCGGGGTGGTTCAACAGCGCCGTATTACGGGCCTCAGCGCGGAAACGCTCCAAGAAGCCCGGGTCACCGGTGTACTCCTCCTTGAGGATCTTGACCGCAACGATGCGCCCAAGCACCTTGTCGCGAGCTTTCCACACCTCGCCCATACCGCCAATCGCGATACGTTCGGTTAGGGTGTAGCGCCCGCCCAAAGTGATATCAGCCGCAGGCCTCACTTGTTCAACACCGCCTCAAAGAGTTGCTTACTAGTACTGGTTGCCAACTGGGCACCGGTCGCCACGTCAATATCCTCATAAACCACAGCAATCGCAATCTGAGGATCATCAGCCGGCGCGAAACCGGTAAACCAAGAATTATTCAAACCTGCGGTGGTCTCCGCGGTACCGGTCTTACCCGCCACCTTCACACCGGAGACACCAGCATTACGTGCAATACCATTATCAACCGCATTCACCATCCACTGCTTTACCTGGTTAGCAATTTCAGGGCTAGTGGAGGTACGCAGCTTCTCAGGAGAGAACTCCTGCAAAGTGCTCAGGTTGCTGGTCTTCACCGAACGAATCAGGTTCGGCTTCATCTGCACGCCGCCATTCGCAATCGCCGCAGAAGTCATCGCCACCTGCAGCGGAGTGGTCTTCACGTCGTACTGACCAATCGCCGACTGAGCCAGCTGGCTCTGCGTCAGATTCGACGGGAAAGACGACTTAGAAACTGTCAAAGGAATCTTCAAATCCTGGCCGTAACCAAAATTCTCAGCGGTCTTCGCGATACGCTCCTGACCCAAGTCCATCGCAATCTGCGCAAACGGCGTATTACAGGACTGAGCCAAAGCCCACTCAATTGTCGCCTGAGTGCGGGTTCCACACTGGCCGCCAGTATAGTTCGGCAGGCTAATGTTCGTACCCGGCAGAGGCAATTGGGCGGGATTCGCAATGACCGAAGACGCGTTGTACTTGCCGGATTCCAGCGCCGCCACCGCATCAATAATCTTGAAGGTCGAACCCGGCGAATAAGTATTACCGGCAATCGCACGGTTAAACAGGGGGCTGTCCTCATCAGAAGTCAGCGCCTGATAATTCGCCAAAACCGAAGAGCTCGTATGAGCCGACAGAAGATTCGGGTCATAGGACGGCGAAGAAGCCATCGCCAGAATCTCACCGGTCTTCGGGTTCATCGCCACCACAGCACCCTTACGGCCCCGCAGAGCGCTATACGCAATATCCTGAAGCTTCGAATTGATCGTCAGCTCCACGCTAGCGCCCTGCGCGGAAGAACCACTGAACAGCTGCGCCACACGGTCATAGAACTGGCTATCGCTCGTGCCCGCAAGCTCCTTATCCATAGCAGCTTCCAAACCGGTCGCGCCATAAATCGTGGAGAAGTAACCCGTCAGAGCCGCATACTTGAGCGGGTGGTTATACACACGCTGGTAGTTGTACTCATCATCGGACTTCACCGACGAAGCAATCTCCGTACCATCAACCACAATCGAACCACGTGCCGAACCGTAATTATCGTAGAGAGCTCGGGAATTCCACTGATTGTTCATCAGAGTCTTCGAATCGAAGAACTGAATATAGCTGAGGGTGCCCATCAGCAGGACAAACACGCACGCGGCAGACATCCACATGCGGCGAATAGCCCTATCCATTCTTCTCACCTCCAGAATCCTTAGCCGTAATACGCGCCAGAACGCTAGTAGCACCCTCCGGCTCGTAGCTAGTGTCCGCATGGTCAATACCCTGCGGAGCATCATAACCAGCCACCAGGTGAGGTGCGCGGGCGCTATGAGAAATAGACAACCACAGCGCCACAATAATCCAGTTAGCCACCAACGAGGAGCCACCGGCAGACATGAAAGGAGTCGTCAGACCAGTCAGCGGAATCAAACGAGTCACGCCGCCAATCACCACGAACAGCTGCAGAACCATGACCGTAGACAGGCCAGCAGCCAGCAGCTTACCGAAACCATCACGAGTACCCAACGCCGCACGGTAACCGCGCGAAACCAGGAGCATGAACATCATCAGGATCGCGCCCAGACCAACCAGGCCCAGCTCCTCACCCAACGAGGAAATAATCATGTCCGAGTTAGCGTACGGGACGAGGTTCGCGCGGCCCTGACCCCAACCGCGGCCAAAAAGACCGCCATAAGCCAGGCCGAAAACGCCCTGCAGAATCTGACCCGAACCGCCAGGAGACGCCTGGTAAATCTCCGGATCAAAAGCATGCACCCACGCATAAATACGGGCGTGCACGTGCGAGACATAGTGGTACGCGAAATAGCCACCCACAGCCATACCGATACCCGCAACCACCAGCCACGAAATACGACCGGTCGACAGGTACAGCATCGCCATGAACAGACCAAAGAACATGATTGCCGAACCAAGGTCCTTCTGGAACACCAGAACACCCAGGCTCACAATCCACGCCAAGAACACCGGCGCCAAATCACGCAGACGCGGCAGATTAATCGGACCAATACGGCGGCCAGCCACCAGAATCAGGTCACGGTGCGTCGCCAAATAGCCGGCGAAGAAAATCGCCAAAGTAATCTTCGCGACCTCACCCGGCTGGAACGTGCGGTTACCGATATGAATCCAAATACGAGCACCATTAAGCTCCATACCCAGACCCGGAACCAGCGGCATGATGAGCAGAATCATCGACAACACCAGCGAGGTGTACGTGACCTTACGTAGCAGACGGTAATCCCTGAGCACGAACACGATAATCGCGCACAGCACCATAGACACGCCGGTCCACATCAGCTGACCATCACCCACCGGCGCCGCAATCTGCGGGTCCAGACGATAAATCATGGTCAAACCAATACCGTTCAGCGCCACCACCAGCGGCAGAATAAACGGATCAGCATAACGTGCGCGGAACTGCATGACTAGGTGAATCAGAAGAGCACCGGCACCCAGCACCACCGTGCACGGCAACCACTGGCTCTTCGACGTATCAAAAGCATGCTCCGGATCAATCAGATACATGCCGAACGAGCTGATACCCACCGCCAAAACCAGCAGGAAAAGCTCCGTGAAACGGCGTGCACGAGGCGCATCCGACTCACGACGGAACGAGAACTTAGCCATTATTCTCACCGCCTACCGCAGCAGGAGCCTCCGAAGAAGCCTGCTCAGGAGCCGGGGATGCCGAATCAGAGCCCGGTGCTTCAGAGCTCGGAGCCTCACTGGGTGCCGCAGAGCTCGGGGAAGCGGAAGCGGAAGCCGAGGCAGACGCTGCAGCCTGCTCAGCCTTCTCACGCGTCTGATCCGCCTGAGTCTTCAAACGAGACACAATCTGGTGCGCATCATCCAGGTCCTTCGCCGTAATCGCATTACGCAACAAAGAACGCGTATGATCGCTCAGCTCACTCGTAGGAATATCGGTATTCTCCACCACGTGAGAAAGGCGAATCGGGCCCAACGCATGCGGAATACCGTTGTACACCGCAACCGTGCCGTCACTCTCACCCACATAGTAGCTACGCTCTACATAACGCAGACCGGTCCACGCAGCCAACGTCAAAACAGCCGCAACCAGCAGAGTAATAAACAGGCGAATCGGCCACGACCTCGGACGCGAACGCTCCTCAGTGTCCTCAGCAATCAGCTCCTCCAGCTCAGCCGGCAGGGCCGCCTCATCAGACTCAACCTTCAAAGGCACACGCTGAGCCACCGTCGCACGATGCTCCAGGGTACGAGAAGTAACCGCCGGAATCATGCCGGTCTCAGTAGCCACCGAAGCAGCACCAACCAGCTGATGCGGGCGGGAACCCAATTCGCTACGCAAGATCGCAGCATTCGTAAGAGCCGCATCCACGGCGTTATCGTACGTACCGATATGGTGACGAACCGCCCCAGAACCGCTGTGCAACAGGGTGCCAGAGAAGTCACGAGCACGACGGAAACGGCGCAACGACCGACGATGATGCTCCTCAGAGTCCTCATCATGGTGCGCACCCAAAAAAGCCTCAGCAGCTTCAGCCGTGGCAGCAACCTCGGGAAGCTTCTGAGTGTTCGTGCTGACCTCCTGCTCCGCCACAATCGAATCAGGCAGAGCAGACTCAGGCAGGCTCGAAGGACCCACCGGCTCATCCACCGGCAGAACCTCACGGTCAATCACCTGCAGGGACACAACCGTCACGTTATCCGGAGCGCCACGCTCCAAAGTCATCGCAATCAGAGTGTCAGCAATCTCAGACAGGTCATCGGTAGAACGCATGACCTGCTCAATCTCCGACAGGGACACCACAGCATCCAAACCGTCAGAAGAGAGCACCCAGCGCTCGCCGGGAACAGCGTCCAGAGTCTTCAACTCCAGCTCAGGGGACGCGTCAACATCACCCAGAACGCGCATAATCACGTTCTTATGCGGGTGGTTCTCCGCCTCCTGCGGGGTAATACGACCCTCATTGAGCAGGCGCTGCACAAACGTATGGTCAGTAGAAATCTGCTCAAACTCGCCATCAGCACCCGGACGCAGACGATACGCACGCGAATCACCAATATGGGCGAACTCAATGCAATCACCATCAATCAGCAGGGCAGTACAGGTCGTACCCATACCCGCCAGCTGAGGGTCATTAGCAGCCAGCTCATTAATGATTAGGTTCGCGCTCTGAATCTCATCAGCCAGATAAACGCTACCGGTACCATCCTCAAAGTCAGGGTGGTCAAGCGGAGTCAAATTCAAAACCGTCGTAGCCGACGCAACATCGCCGCCCACGTGACCGCCCATGCCATCAGCAACGACAGCAAGGAAACGACCACCGTAGCCGGAGTCATCATTCTTCGAGCGTTTCAGACCCGTATCAGAGCGGGCCTCAAAACGAAAAGCGATCTTCATACACTAGCCCCTCAACTGCATGGTGGTACCGCCAACGCGGAAATCATCACCGGGCTCAATCGGGGTCGCACGAGTCAGACGCTCGCCATTGACGAACGTACCATTAGTAGAATTCAAATCCTCCAGGAACCAACGGGAACCCTGAGGGAACAGGCGCGCATGGCGACCCGAGGCGTAATCATCCTGCAGAGACACCTCAATGTCATTAGCGCGGCCAATAGTAATCGGCTGGTCGCCCAGCTGCATCATGGCGCCAGCCTGCGCACCGGCAGTAATCACAAGCTGCGAAGGGCGAGTCGGCGGAGGCACAATATGGGTAGCCTCCGGAACTGCATCAACCGGCGCCGCACGATAGTTCTTACCCAAACCAAGGTCACGGCGAGCAGCCGAAACCACCAGGAAAACAAAGAACCAGATGAGCGCCAGAAAAGCGTAACGAAGGATAGTAACAGTCAGTTCGGACGCCATTAACGGACACCTCCGGTCGAACTATGGAAGATGATGCGGGTATTACCCATGCGAAGCAGCGAACCGTTCGCCAGCACCACCGGCGCACGCAGAGGCGCACCATTAATCAACGTGCCGTTGGTAGAACCCATATCGGTGGCGACCACCGCACCACCCTGCATCGAAAGCTGCAGGTGACGGCGAGAAACACCCTTATCGTCCAGACGAAAATCAGCATCAGAACCGCGGCCCAGCACAAACGGCAGGTGGTTCACCGGGTGCATGCGACCCTCAATCTCCAAGAAGAAACGGGGAGCCGCCGCAGGGGGCGCTACAGGCATGTTCAGGCGAGGCGCAGGAGCCTGCTGAGGGGCAGGGCTGGGTGCAGGCTGAGCCGGCTGAGCAGCCGGCTTCGTAATGCGGGTCGGCAAAGAAGACTCACGCGGCGGACGCACCGGCGCGTAGTTAGTAGCGCCGCGCAGAGACGGGGACGCGGGAGCCTCCGGCACAGAGAACGGCTCGAAGGTCGCAACAACCTCAAACTCGCCCTCAGAGAGAGAATCAAGAACGTTGAACGTCACGCGAACCGCACCAATCAGGGTGTAACCCTGCGCGCGGGCGTGCGAAATCGCCAAATCGCACAGCTCAACAGCGAACGGGTTGCCCCACTCGCGCACGCGAGGGAAATCAACCGGTGCGAAACGGAGAGTATAGACATTAGGAGCCATAGTGCGGCCACTGCCGTCCACATAGGACTCGTCATCCATCATGATGCGGACGCGGTTAGCGACATCCGCCTTCGCAAAGGTGCCGAAGCCCTTGGAAAGGCCGACAGTGCGGCCGATGCCTTGCTCCAGCTTGCCCAGCTTGTCGAAAAACTTCATGCCGCCTCCTTCTCAACGACCATTCCGAGCAACAGACCGCGCAAACGGTCTTTATCCGAAAGGCTCAGTTTAACGAGCGTGTCTGTGCGTTAGCTGTGTGTCCTGTGAATGAACACACCCGATTCTATTTTAGGTGATGCACTCGCCATCGCTCTGGAACCCCGTCATTTAGCGGGGGATTGGTTATGGATATGAAAAAATCCCCGGTTCTTTCGAACCGGGGATCGTTGGTGCGCGAGGGGGGAGTTGAACCCCCACGCCCTCACGGGCACACGGACCTGAACCGTGCGCGTCTGCCTATTCCGCCACTCGCGCATGTGTCTTACGGTGTATCACCGCAGGCAACACATAAAACTATACGGACTGCATGCGGTGCTGTCCAATTGAGAGAGTGTGACCTTCGTTACTTAGAGGTGGTGAAGGGTTCAGAAAGAGCCTCCGAGGCGCTATTGGGCACTCCATCGGACGCAGCTGCAGAACCCCGCTCCCGCGCCATACGCTCGTTTTCAGCACGCTCCCTGTCAATACGTTCCAAACGCGCGCGCAACAACCACGTCACCGGACCCACATACGGCAGGCACAGCACCAGCAGAAGCCACTTCAGCTTCTGCACCTCCGAAAAATGCGGGTTCCGATGAATCGTCACCAAGCACAGCAGCGCCAACGCAATACCTGCCAGAAAAACAACCGTGACCACCAATTCGAGTACGGCATGCCAATCCATAAACCCTCCTAATATCCTTCCTAAGCATACAGACCCGGAGGAATCCACAAGCCCTCAGGGTAGTTCAAGGAGGCGTTCAGAGCCTACCCCGATGGGCAGCCCCATACGCCCCTCAAGCACGCAAAAGGGCCCGCCCCGCACACAGCAGGACGGACCCTCCACAAAGCCTATACAAGGCTCACAAACTAGCGGCTAACCTTCTTAGCCTTCTTCGCAGCACGACGCTCAGCAGCCTTCGCATCATACTCAGCCCAGAACTCACGGGTAGTCACCGCATCAGTACCATCCCACGCCGCAAGATTCTTCAACTCAGGCATATCCGAAGCCTTGAAAATCGGCTCCAAACCAGCCTTACGCTGAGCCTCATAGTTCTTCAACACCGCAACAACCTGCGGAGTCATCAACAGAACCGCCGTCAAGTTCACAATCACCATGCCGGCATTCAACATATCCGCGGTAGTCCACACCAGATCCAGCGAAGAAATCGCGCCGAAGAACACGAACACGAGAACCAGCGCACGGAAAATATTCATCGGCAGCTTACGCTCAGTCACGAAACGCATATTCGACTCGCCGTAGTAGTAGTTACCAATCACAGTCGAGAACGCAAACATGAAAATCGCGATAGTCAGGAAGTGAACCGCCCAATCGCCCAGCTGCATAGCCAACGCCGACTGAGTCAGCGACGCACCACGAGAACGATCACCATAAGTCGGGTTCGACAGCAGAACAATAAACGCAGTCACAGTACACGCCATCATGGTGTCAAAGTAAACACCCAAAGTCTGCACGTAACCCTGCTTAGCCGGGTGAGAAATAGTAGCGGTCGCACCAGCGTTCGGAGCGGTACCCATACCCGCCTCATTAGTCAGCAGGCCACGCTTCATACCCCAAATCACGGCACCCATCGCGCCACCGGTCACAAACTCCTTAATACCAAAAGCACCCTGGAAAATCATCAGCAGCATCTCCGGAACCTTGCCAATGTTCAGCAGAACAACCAGCAGACCCAGCAGCAGATACAGCACCGCCATAATCGGCACCAGCCACTCAGTCACCGAAGAAATCGCGCGAATACCACCGAAAATAATAGCCGCAGTCAGCGCCACCATAATCAGACCAATAGTGATGCGGAAGCCCATCGAGTTAGTACCCGAAACATCAATGCTGAACGAGTTCGCCGCAGCATCCACCACAGCATTCGTCTGAACCGCCACAAACACGAACGCATAAGTGACCACAATGAACGCCACAAAGATGTAACCCATCCACGGAGCATTCAGACCGCGCTTCATGTAGTACGCCGGACCACCAATATAGGAATCCTTACCGCGCTCCTTATACAGCTGACCCAGAAGGGACTCCGCAAAAGCAGAAGCCGCACCAACAGCAGCAATAACCCACATCCAGAACACAGCACCCGGGCCGCCCATAGCAATAGCCAAAGCAACACCCGCAACAGTACCGGTACCCACACGAGAAGCCGCCGAAACAGTAAACGCACGGAACGAAGAAATGCTCTTCTTACCGTCAGCCTCACGAGCAACCGGGTCACCCAGGACGCGGATCATTTCCTTAATGGAACGCCACTGCACACCGCGAGTGCGGATCGTAATGTACAGACCAGCCGCAATCAGAGCGTAGTAGAGGAAATTACTCCACATCCAGTTCTGCACGGCATCCACGGAGGAAGTCAGTTCCGCAGTCTGCGTATTAATGTCCCCGATGATATTCAGAAGAAAATCCACTCGGCACTCCAATCTTGAAAGCAAAAAGCCCGCACGCTCAAATCCGAAAGACGGACAACGTGTGGGCTACATTGCTGGGTGGCGCGGACTCAAAGCCGCGTAACGGAGACAGATACACTCCGTATGATTAGTCACCTCATTGTGGGGTGCGCAACCCTCACGGAGCAACTTAAAAAAGGGGTCAAATGCAAAATGTAACGAATACTTAATATATGGACAGAGTAAATATAGACTCCGTGGAGGTGTTGACGGCACCGGCAGGGCGGGCACAACAAGCCCGGCACAAGGTACAAAACCTCGCACCGGGCTTAGCGGAGAAGCGTGGGTATCAGTCGGGCTACGAACGCTCAGGCTTCACAAACGGGAACGACAACACCCCACGAATCTGCGTCTGAGCCAACAGCATCACCAAACGGTCCACACCCAGACCCAAACCACCCGTCGGCGGCATACCCGTCTCCAAGGCGTAAAGGAAATCCTCATCCACCTCCATCGCCTCCAGGTCACCCGAAGCCGCCTTCAACGACTGCTCCGTCAGGCGCTCACGCTGCACCAGCGGATCCGCCAGCTCCGAGTAGGCACAGCCCATCTCCATGCCGTTAATCACCAAATCCCAACGCTCCGCCAAACCCGGAACACTACGATGCGGCGCCGCAAGCGGACTCGTCTCCGCCGGGAAATCCGTATAGAACGTCGGCTCCACCGTATGCACCTCAACCAGCTCACCATACAGTTCCTCAACGATGGCACCCGGACCCATACCCTCGTGAACACGCACACCGTGCTGCTGCGCCAAAGCCAGCAACTCCTCAAAATCCGTCTGCACATCCACTCGGCGACCCAGCGCCTCCGACAGAGCATCACACACCGACACCACACGCCACGGACCCGACACATCACGCACCACGCGCTCGCTCGAAGCCTTACGACCCAGCGGCAAAGACACCGAACCAAACACCGCCTGAGCGGCATCCTTAATCAGACGCTCCGTCAACTCACGCATCTGCACATAATCCGCATACGGACGATACGCCTCAAGCACCGTAAACTCCGGATTATGGGTCGCATCAGCACCCTCATTGCGGAAATCACGACCCAGCTCATACACCGGACCGCTACCGCCCACCACCAGGCGCTTCAGGTACAGCTCCGGCGCAATACGCAGCGTCAGATCCTCACCGTACGCATTGATATACGTGCGGAACGGGTGCGCGCTCGCGCCACCGTGCACCGTATGCAGAATCGGGGTCTCCACCTCAAGGAAGCCCTCCGCATCCAGGCGGGCACGCAGTGCCTTAATCACCGCGGTACGCAGGCGCAGATTCTGCATCTGGTCCGGATGCACCAACAGGTCTGTGGAACGGCGACGCAGGCGCGCCTCCGGGTCAGTAAAGGAGTCGAAGGGGATGGGGTGCAGGCTCTTCGACGCCATGTACCAGGAGGCGGCAATCAGCGATGGAGTGCCGTTACGGCTCACCCCGTAAGTGCCCTGCACGATGATGATGTCGCCGGTATCCAGGTTGCGGGAGGCGAGGCTCAACGGGCGCTCGCCCACCAGGCTGCGTTCCATGACGACCTGAAGAGTTTCGCCACCCTCAATCAGGGTCGCAAAGAGGACTCCACCGTGGTTGCGAAGCGCGCGAATACGCCCCGAAACCATGAATTCTGAATTTGGAATATTTTCAGAAGAGAATATACGCAGGGCATCCTTCACGCCCAGAATAGGCGCACCATTACTGCGTATCTCACCACCCAGCGGATACGGATCCATGCCCGCCGCACGCAGTGCTTCCAGATGGCGCAGACGATGCTGAGTCTGATCGCTACGCGACACCTCAGGAAGCTCTTCCACAGTAGCGAGCTGCATCTGGCGAAGAGCCTCCAGCTCATCTGTAGAAAGAACCTGCTCCTGATCCTGCAAACGGCGCGCCGACAGATTCGGCAAAAAGCCCTCCGCCATACCCGACGCAACCACAACATTCGCCATCGCCAACGTCGGCTCCGTCGCCAAAAAACGAGGAACCCACAGCGGGGCAAACTTCAGATTGAAACGATACAGGCGGCGCAACTGCAGAAAACGATCCAGCACACCCAAAGAGCGGGAAGCAAAACGGTTCCACGCCGACGCACCCACCTGATCAGCAGCCTCAAAAATATGGCCAAACATCGCAAAATTCAGCGACACCCGACGCACACCCAAAGACGCCGCCTGCTCCATGAGCGAGGCCACCATAAACTCCACCACACCATTAGGTGCATCAGGGGAGCGGCGCATAACGTCCAGCGATAGGCCGATAGGACCCCAGGGGACGAAGGACAGTAGGGCCACCATCTGACCAGCCTCATCATGCGTAGAAACCAGCAGAGAGGAAGAATCCGCCGGATCATTCACACGATTCAGAGCCATCGAAAAACCGCGCTCCACACGCCCATGACGCCACGCAGAAATATTCTCCGCAACCTGCTGACGCTGCTGCTCGTTCAACTCTGAAAAACGGCGGATCTGCACTGTATACCCGCCGCGGCGCACACGCTGAACCGCCTGACGCACCGGCAACATCGACGTGTCATTGAGCGTGAAACGATCCGCCTCAAGGACCGCCTCCTCACCCATCTGAATAATCGACAGACCCGCCCGGTTATAGGCGCGCGCACCCGCCTCACTCACGCTCAGCGCCGCAGGAACCCAACCGTAACTACGTGCCTGTAGCATCCACTGCTCGATCGCGGCATCCCACGAATCGGGGTCACCCACCGGGTCACTCGACGCCAAGCACACCGAACCCACCGAACGGTACGTAATCGCCGCCCTCTGATCCGGAGAGAAAATCACCTGCTTATCGCGGCGCGTCGAAAAATAGGAGAGTGAATCATTGGCGCCATACTGCTGCAGCAGAGCGCGAATCTTCAGCTCCTTCTCACCGGTCCAGGCGTCCGGGGCACGGTAGCCGCGCGCCAACAGGTACAGCGCCGCAACCAGCGAAGCACCGTAACCAAACGACGCTAAGAAAGCCACCACATCGGCAGCCCAAACACCAGGATGCGTACGCTCAATACCCATGCCGTGCATGAGTAGCTCCCACGGGGTGATGAAACGCAACGGCTCCCACACGCCGATGTGGCAGAGGTACCAGAGCACCAGAGTAGTCAGCAGGATGCCGCCAACAGCCGTAGCCGCCGCACCCGCCCACGAGAGGCGACCAATGCGTGCCGGGAACGCCGAACGAATCGAGAAAAGGAAAGGCACCAGCGCACACGCAAACACGATGGAGAGCGTATCGACCGTCGAGGAGAAAATACGGTCCTTCGGCATAATCCCCGCGGGGAACACCAGCGTGAAGGCGCTATGGGTCGCAATCAGCGCGCCAAGCACCTGAAAAACGATGGCGGCAATGAGAGCGGCACGCTTGCGCACAATCAGCCCGGACACAAGCACAATCATCGTAATGGCGCTGGGTAGCGTGTGCGTGGAGGGAATATTCAGCAGGTCAGCGGTGACTTCCCACCAAGTGAAGCCGCGACCGTGCCGCAGAGGAGAGATAATCCACGCGAACGTGGTCAGTAGCGCGGCAAAAGAATACACCCCGATCACCACGCGTGCTGATATCTCTGCATACCTTGAGGGAGGCGCAGGCGCCTGTCTTGCTCGTGCTGTACGGCGACGTGAGGTAGTGCGGTGAGACATCATTATCAGCGAGGAATCGGGGTGTAGAGAAGGTAGTAGACCTTAGAGGTTCTGGCTAGGCTTCAGCCTTCGGGTCACGGTAGGTGCCCTCGAAGACGTCGGGGATGCCGTTGTCGTCAGCGTCCACGCTTTCCTTCTCAGCCAGGGCACGGTAGTGCTTGTTACGGCGAGACAGGATAGCCGCGCCCACAATGGCAGCCAGAACAGAGCCAACGAGAATCGCAATCTTTGCGTCTTCGGTGTGCGGAGAGCCGTGCGGGAAGGACAGCTCAGCGACCAGCAGGGACACGGTGAAGCCGATACCGCCGGTTGCAGCCAGACCGATCACGTCAATCCATGCGATGTCCGGATCGAGGTTAGCGTTCTTGAAGCGAGTCACGAGCCAGGTGGTGCCGAAAATACCGATGGTTTTACCGGCAACCAGTGCGACCATAATGCCGACCGCCACCGAGTCGGTGAGGGCGCGTCCGAGGCCTTCAAAACCGCCCACAGCCACACCCGCGCTGAAGAATGCGAAAATCGGCACGCAGATGCCGGTAGAGAGGGGACGGAATCGGTGCTCCAGCACCTCTGCAAGACCGTGTTCAGCCTGTGCCGCCTCAGAGCGAGCGGACATCTTCACGGGCACCAGGAAGCCGAGAACCACACCGGAAATGGTCGCGTGAATACCGGACTCGAGGAAGAGCGCCCAGGTGATAATACCCAGGGGCAGAAGTAGCAGCCAGGCAGCCAGCGGCTTCAGGTGCAGCATGGTCTCACCGCGGTAGGCAATGAACGCAAAAAGAGCGAGGGGAATGAGCGCGAAGAGCAGGTACTCGCCGTGGAAGTTATTGGTGTAGAAGATCGCGATAATGCAGATCGCAATCAGGTCATCGACCACTGCCAGGGTCAGCAGGAAGACACGCATCGCCGAGGGGAGGAAAGTACCCACGGCAGCGAGAACAGACACCGCAAACGCAATATCGGTTGCGGTGGGGATTGCCCAGCCGTGCAGAGCGGTGGGGCTGGTGAAGTTCAGCGCCGTGTAGATAATCGCGGGCACTGCCACGCCACCGAAGGCGGCCGCAATCGGCACAATAGCGGTGGAGGGCGACTTGAGGTCACCAATCACGAATTCCTTCTTCAGCTCCAGGCCGGTGAGGAAGAAGAAAACGACGAGCAGACCGTCTGCTGCCCAGGTTCCGATGCTCATCTGCAGGTGGTTGAAGCCGGGGATGACCGGGCCAACAACGGTGTCTCGCAGACCAAAATAGAAGGTGGATGCGGGGGTGTTGGCGAGTACTACTGCCAGCACCGTCGCAATCAGAAGTACGGTACCGCCGACTGATTCTGCACGCAGAATGTCGGCTACGCGGCGTGAGTTGCTATATGAGCCGCGGCTGAGGGTATCTGGATTGGTGTGAGTCATTCTCTCCTCTTTCTGCCGCGATATTATGCGGCATCTAAGGCTTTTAAGTTTACTCTGCACTGTATGAGTATTCGAGTAGCTTCTGGCGGCTTTTAGCTCATGGGCGGTGCACCGCGGTGTGCTTTCATGGCGTATATACATAAACGTTCCGCCCTCCCCACGGCGTGTGGGGAGGGCGGAACGTTTAATATTTTGCAGATATTCTGCGTGGTCGACTAGGTGTCTAGCCGCCTGAACGCAAGATTAGGAACCAGCGATTGCGGGTGCGCCGGACTCCTGGCCATGGTCGTGTGCCAGCTCGCGTGCAACGTAGTTCTCCAGGTCGAAGAGGTTGCCGTTTGCGCGCTTCACGATGGTCACCAGGGTCTCCATGGTTGCAACTTCCTCAACCTGTTCCTTCAGGAACCAGAGGATGAACTGCTCGCCCAGTGCGTAGTTCTCAGCGCGTGCTGCGGAGAACAGGGCCTCGATCTGACCGGTGACAGCCTTCTCCTGTGCCAGGGACATGTCAACGATTTCCTGAACGTTCTCGAAGTCGTTCTTGACAGCGGGAACAGCGGGGATCTCGACCTTGTGGCCGCGGTCCAGCTTGTACTGAACCATCATGAGTGCGTGCTCGCGCTCTTCGAGGGACTGCTGGTAGAAGAACTTAGCCAGCTGGGGCAGGTCCTCACCGTCGAGCCAGATAGCCATGGACAGGTACTGGTGGGATGCAGCGAACTCGTGGCCGATCTGCTCGTTCAGAAGGTCGTAGAAAGACTTAGACATATGGTTTCTCCTTATATGGTGGTTGCTTTTGGGTGCCGGGATGGCGCGGTGCAACCTGTTGATATTTATCGTAAGGGGTGGGGTGCGCCATGTACAGAGAGAAAAGGCTAATCGGTGAATCAGATAAGGTACCCCTGACATATTGTCACCACAACCCTTAGTGTGGATGCCCTGAATACTTTCTTTGGATTGTGTGGTATTGGGTGTGTTTCCTTGAGATTTCGCGGTTTAACAGGGATAGACAGCGGGTTTAAAAACCACAAACCCTACGGCTCAAGGTAAACATAGAGACACCATGTTGGGTGCCTGCGCACGGGGCTAGAGGGCGCAAAAAAAATCTTAAAAATCTCTCGAAAATGCGGCGAAACTGGTGTGGCCAGAACCCCGATGCGCCCCCAACCGCCTCCGTAAAGGTTGTTCTGCGCGCACCTTTAAAGAGATAAGGCACGTTCCCGGTGGGGAATGTGCCTTATCTCTGGTTCTCTCAACTCTCATCCCTCTGTGGGGTGGAGGAGGTTAGTGTGCGGGGTATTCCCCACGCTGCAGTGCATCAATCGAGATGACGTTTGAAGGAGTATCACCCAGAACAGCCTTACCGATCTCGGCAAGCTGCTCAACCTGCTCGGGGGTGAGGTGATCGAAAATTTGGCGGCGTACTTCGCCAACATGGCTGGGTGCGACTTCCTGGATCTTCTGCTCGCCTGCGGGGAGCAGGTGGCAGATGCTCACACGGCGGTCTTCAGCACTGAGGGAACGGCGGACGTATCCATCCTTCTCCAAACGCGCTACGACTCGTGAGAGGCGTGCGGGAAGAGTGTTCGTAGTGATTGCCAGCTCGGTCATGGTCAGGGAATGATCCTTGGACTCGGAAAGCATTGCAAGCACCATGTATTCAACGAAGCTGATGCCAGCCTCGGTTTGTAGCTGATTCTCTAGCTTGCGGGTGAGGCTGAAGATGATGGAGCTGATAAAGAGCCAGCCTTCTCTCTCTTGCGGGGAGAGCCACTGGGTGGATTCGCTGTGCGAGGCATTCTCCGGCTGCTGCGCAGACGTGGTTGGTATGGACACGAGATTGGTTCCTCTTTTATCGGATATGGAGCTCTCTTAAATAAAGAGAGAAGTGGCGTGTTGGCACCCATTGTAGCGAAAGGTCTGACTAGGTGACTCAAAATTGGTACGGTCAAGTAATGGTTGACACTTTGGTGCTAATTTTTTGAGGGGTGCTAGGGGTATCTTTTTGCACGCGGTGACTGCAAATACCCAAGGTAAGCAAGTGATATACGGCATATTTAAAAAGATTTCTGGTACAAGTATAGACGAGACCATACCAAGAAGCACCTCCGTGCATAATGCCAACTTCCGCGGAATATCAAGGTTTTTTAGGTGGTGGAAGAAAATTCTCGGGCCGGCAAAGAGTGTTCCGAGGTCGAAAAATAACGAAACGGTAACAAAAATTTTAAAAAAATCTCGGTTTTGGCTTTGCAACCGTAATGAAACCGTGTACACTAATTACATAACGGGGTCGAAGGAAGCCTCCGAGGCGAGACCGGAAGCTCGCTTCGATAGGTTCGACTCTCTATTTATCGGTGATTGTCGTCGGTGTACGAGTAACTCGTATTTCTACCGACGGATGTGCGGTGCGGGTGCAGTTCGTGGTTGGGCTGCATTCCGTACCGTATCTTTTTAACTCAAAATTTCTATCAACTCACTCTAAGAGCATCCAATGGTCGGGTGCTCTTTTTCTTTACCCTCATATCGGCATCAGCAAGAGCGCTGTACGAGCCGGGGCAGAGTCGGGGGAGGAAGCGTAAACACCTGTGCTGTGTATCTGCCCTGTGTAGCTGTGGGGTGTAGCTGCACGGTGTGGTTTGTGTTGTGTGGTGGTGCCGTGTGTCCGCGGTATTGTTGCGCCGTATCGCGTCAGAAGTGTTATCCACAGGGGTTATCCACAGTGTGGAGAACTTACGCTCGTGTGATTTGGTGGAGCGGAATCGAGGCTCGCCACGGGCACAATTTAAGAGCTCTGCAGAAAAATTCTTGTAATTACAGGCTTTCACAGCCGTTAAAACCGAGGGCAAGTTCTTAAACAGAAGACCTTTTCACCTTTAAATTCGCGGAACGCCAGATTTTCCACACCTGTGGATAACCCTGTGCACTTAATCCACCACCTCCGGCGTAAAAGAGGTGTATAAGACCGCTCAGCGCCCCTGTTGGCGTCCAAAATTTTGGCTAGTAGAAGGAAAAATGCCCCGAGTGAGGGTGAAAATTCTGCAGTTTTTCCCCCGCACATCCCCAAAAGGAGGCGTTATCCACAGGGGTTATCCACAGTGTGGAGAACTTACAGCACTGTTATTCACATGAGTGCATACCCTGTTATTTCAAGGCAGAATAGGGTGCCGAGCCTGAAAAGCCTGTTGATATACAGGGTTATCCACAGGTGTGGGGAAAAGTTTCAGCCTAAAATCCACAGGCTCGTGCGGGTTGGTGCGCACATGTGACGCCTCCCAACTCGTGAAAAGTAAAGTAAACGCTACGCTGGTAATCTTTAATACAGGCCAAGCATTCTAATGAAAGGCATCATCATGGCTGAAAAGTACACCCTCCCCGAGCTTCCCTACGACTACGCGGCGCTCGAGCCCCACATCTCCGCAAAGATCATGGAGCTGCACCACGACAAGCACCACGCAGCATACGTTGCAGGTGCTAACGCAGCTCTTGAGCAGCTCGAAGAGGCACGCGAGAACGGTGCGTACGGCAACGTCTCCAAGCTCTCCAAGGACCTGGCGTTCAACCTGGGTGGCCACACCAACCACTCGATTTTCTGGAACAACCTGTCCCCCGAGGGTGGCGACAAGCCCACCGGCGAGCTGGCAGCGGCAATCGACGAGTTCTTCGGCTCCTTCGACAAGTTCCGTGAGCACTTCACCAACGTTGCACTGACCATTCAGGGCTCCGGCTGGGCAATCCTCGCATGGGACACCGTTGGCAAGCGCCTCATCATCGAGCAGCTTTACGATCAGCAGGGCAACATTTCCGTTGCACTGATTCCCGTTCTGCAGCTGGACATGTGGGAGCACGCATTCTACCTGGACTACCAGAACGTTAAGGGCGAGTACGTCAAGGCATTCTGGAACATTGTGAACTGGGCTGACGTTCAGGCTCGCTTCGAGCGCGCAGTGTCCCAGACCAAGGGCCTGGTCCTCTAATCTAAGTTTTCGTCAGCGCGGTGACGTAGCCGCGGTGAGGTAACTGAAACGGGTGCCCGGCGCCTCCAATATTCGGAGGTGCCGGGCACCCGTTCGTTAAGCCCCGGGTAGCACCCGCGGGGTTGGGTTCGGAACCTTAGACGGAACCCTAGTTAGAGCGCCATCGTGCGGTCAATGCGGATGCGGCGGCAGAAATCCTCATCATGGCTCACCACGATAAGCGCACCGGTGTAGGCTTCGAGCGCCTGCACCAGCCAATCCACCGAAGAAATATCGAGGTTATTCGTCGGCTCATCCAGCATGAGTAGCTGCGGCACCGGATCTGCCAGAAGCACCTGCGCCACCGCTGCGCGGAAACGCTCACCGCCGGAGAGCTCACCGGTCTTATGGTGCACGCTCTCACGGCGGAAAAGCAGGCGCGCCAACTGGTCACGCAGATGCTGCTCGCTCACGCCGGGGTTAGTCCGCTGCACGCTCTGCAGGAGGGTGAGCTGCGGGTCGAGGGTGATGCGCTGGGGAATGTAGGCCCCCTCGAGGCAATAGTCGACCCGGTAGGCGGGCTGCACGGGGGAGCGGTACTCCGGGTCTTTTGCGTGGGCAATTGCCTCAAGGAGGGTGGTCTTGCCGCTGCCGTTCGCACCGGTGATGCGCAGATGCTCGGGGCCGCTGAGAATCAGGTGTTCGGGGTGCTCCGCAGGGGTTCCCTGCCGGCTCTCGCCATCTGCCTCAACGGGTGAAAAATGCAGAGAATCAACCTTAGTGGGTTGCTGAGTGGTAAATGTTTCACGTGAAACCTGCTGAGGGTTAGTCCCACGAGAATCAACCCTGTGCAGCTCCAGTACCTTGCGCCCCGCGGGTAGGGGCTGCTGGCTCAGCTCGGCATAGATTTTCTCCTGCACGCGCACCTCATCCTGGGCGTTCTGGTATTCCTCCTGAGCCTGCTCCTGCTTGCCGATGCGCAGAACTCGAAGCTTTGCCGCCGCCTGACGTGAGGCGTCCTTGGCGAGGGCAAGAATCGTATCCGGCTGGTCGTCCTTCCACACCTGCGCCATGTTCTTCGAGATAATCTCCTGCGCCTGCACCCACTCGCGATGCGCCGAACGCACCCGGTTCTTCGCCTCGCTCACGCGACGCTGAGCCGCCTGCTGCTCGGTGTCCAGTGCCTGCCGGTAGGTGCTGTAGTTACCCTCGAAGAGGCGCAGATGCGCCAGCCCCTGACGGTCAGCATGAAGCTCGGCAATCACGTTTACACGCTCCAGTAGGTCACGGTCGTGGCTAATGATGAGCGCCGGGCAGGGTAGCGCCTCCAACGCGGCGAAGAGCTGAGCCTTCGCCGCGGAGTCCAGGTTGTTCGTCGGCTCGTCGAGCAGAATGAACTCGGGGTCAGAAATCATCAGCGAGGCAAGTGCAGCAATGACCGCCTCGCCACCGGAGAAGCTGCGCATGCTGCGAGCAAAGAGTGCCCGAATCGCCTCCGGGTTGTCTCGATCAATCAGTGCCGCCGGGGTGAAGCCGTAGGTCGCAAGGGCCGCCAGGGTGCGCTCCTCAACGTCCCAGTTATCCCCGATGGTCTCGTAGAGTTCGGGGGAGTATTCGCCGGATTCCACCGCCTGTAGCGCCCGCAGAATCTCGGTGATTCCGCAGAGCTCGGCGAGGGTTTGATTCCGATTCAGACCCATATCCTGAGGTAGATACGCCATGTGTTCCGGCGCCGCCAAAGAACCGGAACTCGGGGTCAAATCACCCAAAATCAACCTCATGAGGGTTGTTTTTCCGCAACCATTATCGCCAATGAGCCCGGTCAGAGGTGCCGAAAATACTGTCGACAGATCCGCAAAAAGCGGAGGCTGGCTCGGGTGCGCAAAGTGTAGATGGGCGATACTAACGTGCGCCGCCGCGTGGGAAATGGCGTGCGAGCGGGCATCGCGGGAAGAAGCGGAACGGGGAAAGGTCGCCTGCGGCTGAAGTACGTGTGTCATACGAGCTCCTTGAGGTATGGATGCTCGGGTGCTCTCAAACTCCGACGGTGGTGCGTTGCAGTAGTGTGCCGGCGGTTTGGGTGCCTATGCTGAGCGCGTGGCGGTAAGAGGATCGCCCCAAAAGGGCGCGAAAAAACCCGAGCGTAACGGTGGATGTACCTGTGCCCGGGTGTGTGCGCGCTGATTGGAACACGTAGGAAACGTGTCCGTAGAGCTGCTGCGTGAGCGCGCAAAAAATTCTTCTGAGTCCGGGCTTATGCTCGGTGGGTCATTTCTTTGATGCCTCCTAGATTCCGAATACCGCCCCGGTCGCGCCTTGGGTGGCTTCGGTCAAACGATACGTTCAGCTCCGTAACTACCCCCACGATGGGGCGGCGTCGGAAGAGAGCTGAGGACTCCAGCATAGGAACTAACTGGGCGCTGAGTCAAACACCTTCCTATGTAGGAGAAGATTCAGCGTGCTGATTCCCCGAATGGCTCCTTCCCGAGAGTTTTTGTTGAAAGGTTGAGTGTGCGGTCAATGCGGATGCGGCGGCAGAAGTCCTCGTCATGACTCACCACAATGAGCGCGCCGGTGTATGCTTCGAGCGCCTGCACCAGCCAATCCACCGAGGAAATGTCGAGGTTATTCGTCGGCTCATCCAATATGAGTAGCTGCGGTACCGGATCAGCCAGAAGCACCTGCGCCACCGCTGCGCGGAAACGCTCACCGCCGGAGAGCTCACCGGTCTTATGGTGCACGCTCTCGCGACGGAAAAGTAACCGCGCCAGCTGGTCACGCAGATGCTGTTCGCTCGCACCGGGATTTGCCCTCTGTACGGTTTCAAGGAGGGTGAGCTCCGGGTCGAGGATGATGCGCTGCGGCAGGTATGCGGTGTTGTCCAGGCGGTAGAGCACTTGGTATGCAGGCGGCACTGGGGAACGGTAATCAGGGTCATTCGCGTGCGCTATCGCATTGAGAAGCACAGTCTTGCCACTGCCGTTTGCTCCCGTGATGTGCAGGTGTTCGGGTCCGGTCAGGATAAGAACCTCGGGAAAATCTTGGATTTGAAGCAGATAATCAACTTTATATGGTTGTGTTTCACGTGAAACGGTGTTTTGGGTGTATGCCTTCTTAAGGTCGGCGCTCTGCGGTGTAGATGCGCAAGAGTCGTTCTTCACCCGATGTAATTCCAGTACCTTCCGCCCCAATGGGAGCGCGTCCTGAGCAAGTTCCAGATAGATACGCTCCTGCACGCGCAGGTTCTTTTGGGCTTCTCCAACTGCTACACGTGCATCCGCCACCATGCTTTCGTGGGCTGTGTGAAGTTTCCCGGCAGAGCGCTCTGAACTGTTTTTATCCAGGCCCATAGCCATGCCAGGTTTCCGCTTTGACCGTTCAAATTCGCGGCCTCGGCGGGCGTTGCGATCGAGCTTAATCTGGTTCTCGGTGCGCTCACGCACAGCCTTACGCACCTCATTCTTCGCCTCGGTCACGCGACGCTGAGCCGCCTGCTGCTCGGTGTCCAGCGCCTGCCGGTAGGTGCTGTAGTTACCCTCAAAGAGGCGCAGATGCGCCAGCCCATGACGATCGGAGTGAAGCTCGGCAATCACGTTCACGTGCTCCAGCAGATCGCGGTCGTGGCTAATGATGAGTGCCGGGCAGGGTAGCGCCTCCAGTGCGGTGAAGAGCTGGGCTTTCGCCGCGGAGTCCAGGTTGTTCGTCGGCTCATCGAGCAGAATGAACTCTGGGTCTGAAGACAGAAGCGCGGTGAGTGCGGCTGTGACTGTCTGACCACCTGAAAAGGTGCTAAGGGGACGCATCAGAAGGTTGCGACGGGCCTGCGTATCGGTCGTAGTGAGGGCAGGACCAAAACCATGTTCGGCAAGGGCTGCGAGGGTGCGTTCTTCAATATCCCAGGCGTCGCCTATGGTGTCGTAAAGGCTGGGGGAATATTCGCCCGATTCCAGCGCATCAAGCGCCTGCAGTATTTTTGTAATTCCAAAAATATCGGCAAGATGCTGATGCCCACTCAACCCTAAATCTTGCGGTAGGTACGCTATGTGCGGTGGGGTGCTGATTATGCCTTGACTAGGATTTATGTCGCCAAGAATAAGTCTGAAGAGGGTAGTTTTTCCGGCGCCGTTATCGCCGATAAGTCCGGTGAGTGGCGCAGAAAATACCGCCGAAAGATCCGCAAAAAGCGGAGGCTGGCTCGGGTGTGCGTACGAAATATGGTCGAGTGTAATGTGACGTGACATGGGCCGAGTTCCTTCGAGTAGGTGCTCGGATTCCTGCCAGCGCACATGAAGGCCTGAAGGCATGAAAAAACCCGAGCGTAACGGTGGATGTACCTGTGCCCGGGTGTGTGCGCGCTGATTGGAACACGTAGGAAACGTGTCCGTAGAGCTGCTGCGTGAGCGCGCAAAAAATTCTTCTGAGTCCGGGCTTATGCTCGGTGGGTCATTTCTTTGATGCCTCCTAGATTCCGAATACCGCCCCGGTCGCGCCTTGGGTGGCTTCGGTCAAATGATACGTTCAGCTCCGTCGGCTACTTCTGCAACGAGGTGGCGGTAAAAGAGAGCTGAGGACTCCAGCATAGGGAACGCGCGGGTGCTGAGTCAAACACCCTCCTGTAAAACCTTCTGACAAGTGCCGATACCCCCTAGAGAATGCAAAAGGAGGGACGACACCACGCGGTGCCGCCCCTCCTTTTAGGCATTAAATCTACGCGCGTACAACGCGCGAAACGCTATTACGCCTCGTGACGCTCACGGTACATGCCCAGCGGGCCCGCATCTGCGTATGCCTGAGCGTCGTTGTAACGGTACAGGCGCGGCGGGCGGTGGCGGGTGCCCTCCACGCGGCGGCCGGTGTCAATAATCGACTTCGATGCCGCAATCTGGCGGCGGAAGTTCGCCGGATCCAGGGTGCGACCCAGAATCGCCTCGTACACCTCACGCAGCTGCGCCAGGGTGAACTCCTCACCCAAGAAAGAGTGCGCAATACGCGAGTACTCGACCTTGTTCTGCAGGCGGTAGAGTGCGTACTCAATGATTTCGTTGTGGTCGAAGGCAAGCTCGGGCAGCTCATCCACCGGGAACCAGCGGATGTTCTCGTGCACGCGGGTGTTTGCGACCTCGGTGGCGGGAATCGAAGCCCAGTACACCACGGAAACCACGCGCTCGTGATCAGCGCCGGGCGCCGGGTCGGGTTCACCCACAACGCGGGCGGCACGCGCCTCGGGAGTGCGCAGGACATCACCGAATGCGTAGAGCTGCTCCAGATAGCCGGGCTGCAGGTTGGTTGCACGCTTCAGGGTCGAAGCGGCTGCCTCTTCCAGAGAAAGATTCGGGTTGAGCGGACCGCCAGGAAGCGCCCACTGGCCCTTATAGGGCTCGCGGAGGCGGCGAACCAGCGGCAGCCACAGGGTCGGGTGGGTCTCGTTTTCCTTGGGACGCAAAGCTAGAATCACGGTCGAGACAGCGAGAGATACAGAGGTGTGGTCCACGTCGTTGTGCTCTTCAGTGGCGACTGCGCCGGGAAGAGGCTGGGATGCGATGCTCATTCAGGCCTCCTGTGCGAATGGGTATCGATAGGTGTGCATACTCTACCCATTTTAAGGGGTTAATAGGGTAAAAATGCACGCAAGGCACCCGCTGACCCGAAAACCGGTACCATCCGCGTCGTATCAAGGGGAAAAGTTCAGGTACCGGACACACCAAAGCGCCTCTCCTGCCTGCCCAATAGGACAGAGAGGAGAGGCGCTCCAGCGTCTACTTATGCAACGTCTAACTATGCAATTCTAGGGTGCATGTCGGGGGTGCAGATTAGTCGATCTGCAGCTCGCCCATAGCTTCCCAGCCCTCGCCGTCAATCAGGCGAGAAATAATCTTCGGGGTTGCAGTCAGCAGCGGACGCATGTCCTTCATGGCCTGCTGGAAGTGGTCAGAGTTCACGTGCGGGCCAGCTGCGTCGTCGTTGAAAGCCTCGAGCAGAACGAACTCATTCGGGTCCTCAACGCTGCGGGACCACTCGAAGAACTTGTTGCCTTCCTCGGCGCGGGTTGCCTCGGTGAAAGCGCGGGTCTTCTCGATCCACTGGTCAGCGTATTCGGGCTTGACGGGGAACTTGACAGCAATGAAAATCATTGGAACTCCTTGGTTGAAGAGCGGTTACGTACTCTTCCAGTTTAAGTCCTGGGTGCTCGCCGGCGCTGAAGAATACGGTCTGAGGCGGCGGTTTTAGCTTGTGGCTTTAAGCGCTGTATCGGGTGGTTTTTGTGGTTTAACGAGTCGCCGCCTTGAGTACCTGCAGGGCGCGTTCGAGTGCCGCTCGGTCTGCCGCGATGGCTGCGGCCCTCTGCGGGCTGGCGGAGTCGCCTCCGAACGCCGCGTTGTAGTACATGCCGTCACCCAAAAGCAGCACGGTGCGGGCAATCTGCTCATCACCCAGCTCGGCGAGGACGAGCGCATGCCAGCCATCCTGTACGCGGCTCATGGTCTGCTGGGCAAGCTCGTTATTGCTCTGTGCCAGGCGGCTGAGAGCAATGAGGGCGCGGTCGAAGGGGGAGTTATCTGGCGTGGAGGAATTGATGTAGTAGGCGCTTGCCCCCTCGGGTGCCTGCTCCATTGCCGCGAAGTCCTCTTCAGCCAGGGTGAGGGTGCGTTCTGCGAGCGCCTCAAGTAGCGCCTTCTTGGAGGCGAAGTGGTAGAGTAGCCCGCCCTTGGAAACCTTGGCGGCGGTGGCGACGGCGTCGAGGGTTGCGGCGCGTTCTCCCGAGCGAATCAGCAGGTCGATGTAGGTGTCGAGGATGTGTTCGCGGGAGTTGTTGGCGCGCTGTTTGCGGTGGTTGGGGGTGGTCATGGGTACCAGTCTAACCGCTTGAAACTATACCGTCCAGTTGGTATAATCTTCGTTTATGGCCCCGTCCGGACCCCTAAAACCTCACTAAAAGACCTAGCCCAAAAGACAGGCCGAGCTGATGCCGCCGCGTCCGCCGCATCAGCCGACACCTTATAGACGCACGAAAACAACCCATGACGAATCACAATCCGCACACCACGGCTCTGCCCATTCACGCCCCCGACCAGAAGACCAAGCGCTGGGCGGCACTCGGTGTGCTCATGCTCCCGGTGCTCCTGGTCTCCATCGACAACACAGTGCTTGCCTTCGCGGTGCCCGCAATCGCTAAGGCGCTGAGCCCCTCCTCCGCGGAGCAGCTGTGGATCGTTGACTCCTACTCCCTGGTGCTCTCCGCCCTGCTCGTGCCCATGGGCGCTATCGGTGACCGCATCGGTCGCCGCAAGCTGCTGCTCATCGGCTCGACCGGCTTCGCGGCAATCTCTGCGCTCGCGGCATTCGCGCCCTCCGCGCTGATGCTCGTGGTTGCCCGCGCCCTGCTTGGCATTTTTGGCGCCATGCTCATGCCGGCAACCCTGTCGATTATTCGCAATATCTTTGTGGATGCGACCGAGCGCCGCATCGCTATTGCCGTGTGGGCTTCGGGCTTCTCGGCGGGTGCGGCGCTGGGCCCGATTGTGGGTGGTTTCCTGCTGGAGCACTTCGACTGGGGTTCGGTGTTCCTGCTCGCTGTGCCGATTCTGATTCCTCTGCTGATTCTCGCCCCGATTATGGTTCCCGAGTCGAAGGACCCGAACCCCAGCCCGGTGGATCCGCTGAGCATCCTGCTGATTATGACCGGCATGACCGGCATTACCTTCGGTCTGACTCACACCTCCGAAACCGGGTTCGATGCGGTGGCTATCAGCACCATCCTTGCCGGCCTGTGCTTCATTGTCCTGTTCGTGCTGCGTCAGCTCAACCGCGAGAAGAACGATATTCAGCCCATGCTGGATGTGCGCCTCTTCCGCAACACCGTGTTCACCGGCGCGATTACCGCAAACCTCATCTCCATGATGGTGGACGTTGGCTTCATCTACTTCGCCTCCCAGCACCTGCAGTTGGTCTCCGGTCTGCCGCCCATGTACGCCGGTATGCTGCTGATTCCCGGTACCCTGGCGATCATTATCGCCGGTCTGGTGATTGCGCGCGTGGCGGTGCACTTCCACCCGGCGCAGGTGGTGTCTTTCGGTCTGGCGCTCCACGCTGCCGCGTTCGCGGTGCTCGCCTTCCTGGGTGCGCACAACGACTTGGTGATTATCCTGATCTTCATTGTGCTCGGTACCGGCATCGGTATTGCGCAGACCATTTCGAACGACCTGATGCTCTCCAGCGTGCCGCCGCGTAAGGCTGGTGCGGCATCCGCGATCTCGGAGACCTCCTACGAGACAGGTACGGTGCTCGGCACCGTCATCATTGGTGGCATGCTCACCGCCGTCTACCGCGCAAATGTGGTTGTACCCGACGGCCTGGATGAGACTCTCGCCGACCACGCCCACGAAACCCTCGGCGGTGCCGTGACGGTCGCAAGCCAGGTGGGTGGCGAGCAGGCGAACCAGCTGCTCTCCTCCGCATTCGCTGCCTTCGACTCCGGCGTGGTGCTGAGCTCCGCATTCAGCGCCGTGCTCATGGGTGTTATGGCCGTCATTAGCTACTTCATGATCCGCAAGGCACCGCGCGAAATGAAGCCCGCTGACCACTAATTCCGCGCACTAACTCTGCGCGCTAACCCAGCGAGAACACTAATTCGGAATACATGAGCCCCGCCTCCTGACGCTACCGCAGCATCGGGAGGCGGGGCTATTTTTACGCACCCACCTGCGCATTTAAAGGTTCAGCACAGGTGCCGGTGGTACGGTAAAAACAGCGGGCTTGCGCCCGAAAAAGACGTCCCGAAAAGACGCGCTGAAAAGACCGCGGAACCAGCGGCTCCACACACTCAAGGAGGAACGCCACCATGGGACTCAAAGACTGGATAGCACCCTTCATCACGCTACTGATTGGTGCCAGCACCATTTTCATCTCCTACAAGAACTACCAGGCGCAGGCGGCGGCAAAACCCTCCGAACTGGCGCGCTTAGAGTTGTGGAGCAAGCTACTGACCGAAGCTGGCATGGACATCAGCGCGCTACCCGACCCGGAGAGCCTCACCTCCGACCAGCGCGTCGTCCTCGAAAACTACCGGGTCTTCCTCAAACGTGCCTCCCTCGAATCGAAGCTGCGTAAAGTTGGTATCGACAGCAACCGCATCTTCAGCCTGCTCATGAAGCGTGCGCACTCTTCCGTGAAGCCCACGCCCATCCCCATTGGCGACTCGGTGTTCTACTACCGCCTGATTCTGCGCGGCCTGCTGTACATTTGGGTGCCGCTCGCCGTGGTGTTCATCGGTGTGCCCATCGTCGTGGTCACCATCGCCTACCTGATTGGCCTGTTCCCGAACCACCGCGGCAATCTGCCTGACTTTGCGCTCTCCCCGCTTGCCGTGGTGCTCCTGATTGTTGGCGCGATTGCGGTGGGTTCCCTCGTGTACCTGCAGAACCGCATTATCTCCGCCATTATCGCGAACAACGTGTACTTTTACTTCTGGGATATTTACGGCTCTAAGAAGGGCGCCCGCGATTCCAAGGACGCCTACAGCGAGCGCCTGGCGGCTAAAACCTACGCCGACCAGCTGTTCCTCGGCCAGCAGGAGTTCGCCCAGCAATTCCGCGAGAACATGTACATGGCGGGTATTCAGGAGATTGACGAGTACCCGCGCGTGCTCAGCGATAGCGTGATGCTGCCACACAACTACCGCGTGGTGAAGACTCGCGAGGCGGAGGACCCGGAGGACCGAATCGACCGCTTCGTGAACTGGGTGCGCTCCAAGATCGGGTTTGAGCGGCTGGAACCGCGCATCATCTACACGCTCGAACATAAGGACGCGCACAAGGATGCGAAGAAGGAAGCGCACGGTGAACCTGTAGCTACTGAGCAGGGTGTTTCTGGGCAGCCCGTAGAGACTCCGGCTCAGGATCAGCAGGAGGATGCGCAGAAGGCTCCGGAGGCACCCGCCTCGGAGGAGCCCATCGTTGCGGAGGTGCCCGTTGGCGCGCCTGCCGAGGATCCGGCTGATGCACCCACCGAGCCCGTCACCGGAGACGCCACCGAATCCTCTGCCGTATCTGGGGTATCTGCCGCATTCGGAGAGGATGATCCCACGGAGGTGTTCAACCCCATCACACAGAACGCCGCTATCGGCGAGAAGGCTGACGGTGAGAAGCCTAAAAACTAAATAGCCGCCCGGAACACAGAAAAACCCCGGAGCACAGAAAATCCCCGCAGTGCCGGAATCCGGGCATGAGAAAAGGGTCGCAGCCTACGAATCGCCATTGAATCGTAAGCGTGCGACCCTTTTCCTTTCCCTTCAAGGAGGAGCAGAATCGGAGGTACCGCCCGACCAAGAAGAGCCAAATGATGCGCCCCTCCACCAGTAGAGGTTGCCTGGCAGAAGAACCCGCAAGAGCGGGTCGGCAGAGCGCCCGGCAGAGGAGGCATCACGCGTGAGGAACCGCCCCTCAACCCACAAAAGAACAGGTTGAGCCCGCCAAAGAACGGGTTGCCCAAAGAATGGGTTGAGGGAACAGAAAACCCCGAGCTGGCGTATCTCTTGAATCTTCAGAAAATCCTGTATCTTCAGACAATCTTGTCTCTTCAGAAAATAACTACATCTCGGGGTAGGGGAGGGCGATTCGCGCTCCGGGTGGGACCTACCCTCTCCCACCCGGAGGCGAATCGTGGGGATGTTCGCAGTGTAATGAAGACATCCCACCGAAATCCCTAACGAAAGTTTGGGGTTTCAGTATGAGCGGTATATGAGCCTACCGCTGTCTATGCCGCAACCTCGGGGTTACGGGAGATAACAACCTTCACCACGTTGTGCTCAGCAGCGTGGGAGAACAGGTCGTATGCCTCCTCGAACTGGTCGAAAGTGAAGCGGTGGGTTGCCATTGCCTTAGCGTTCAGGCGACCCGAGCGGACCATGTTCAGCAGGTTACCGACGGTGTTGCAGTTGACCAGACCCATGTTGATGCGAACGTTAGAAATCCACATGGTGTTCAGGGGCAACTCAACGGGCTTGCCGTGCACGCCAGCGTTAGCGATATTGCCGTAGGGGCGAACAATCTTGGTGCAGGTCTCGAAAGTCTGCGGAACGCCCACAGCCTCAATTGCCACGTCCACGCCCAGGCCGTCGGGGGAGAGAGCCTTAATCTTCTCGATGAAGTCCGGGTCGCCCGCGTTGACCTTATCGGTTGCGCCCAGCTCCAGTGCCTTGTTCATGCGGTTCTCGTCAAAATCGACGGTGATGACGCGGCCGGCACCGCAGAGGTTAGCGGTCATGATAGCGCCCAGACCCACGGGGCCTGCACCCACGACAGCGACGGTGTCGCCGGGCTTGGTGTTGCCGTTCAGAATACCGATCTCAAAACCGGTGGGCAGTGCGTCGGTGAGGAAGAGGACGTCCTCATCGGTCAGACCCTCCGGAACCAGGTGAACCGAGGTCTCTGCGTAGGGAACACGCACGTACTCTGCCTGGGTGCCGTCAATCATGTAACCGAAAATCCAGCCGACACCACCAACGGTCTGGCAGTGCGAAGGCTGGTTCGCCTTACAGTAGGAGCACTTACCGCAGCTGGTCACGGCGGGAATGATGATGCGGTCGCCGACCTTCAGGTCAGTCACCGCGGAGCCAACCTCGGTAATGGTACCGACAGCCTCGTGGCCCAGGATGCGTCCGTGGTCCACCTCGGGGCAGTCGCCCTTCAGGATGTGCAGGTCAGTACCGCAAATGGTGGTGGTGTCGACACGGGCGATAACGTCCGTGGGCTCAAGAATGGTGGGGTTCGGGACTTCCTCCCAGGCGCCCTTCTGGTCGGGGCCGTGGTATACATATGCCTTCATGATGACTCCTTCTTTGAAGCTCTAATGAGGGTGTAGTGACTGCTTTATCACTACATGTATCAACCCATAAGAAATATTTGATAGGTTGTATTTTCATTAAACCCGACGTGTTGAATTATGCGCTTTTATTACGCGGAGTGTATCTTTTGGTTCTTTAAACATGAACATGATTCACTTTGGGTATTTAAGACCTGTAAAAAACGCACGAGGCGCACCCCCCAAACAGGGATGCGCCTCGTGCGTTTATTCGTGCGTTTAATCGAGAAAAGTTGGGTTGAGCTGTGCCTAGCTCTTCAACTGGATTTAGCTCTTCAGCTGGGCACGCGCTCGCGAACGAACCGCCGTCACCGCCCACACCAGCACAAAAGCCGCCACCATCGACAGCACAATCGTGCCACCGGTCGGCAAGTTAAACGCCCACGACAGGTACAGGCCAACAATCGAGCAGATACCGCCAAACACCGGCGAGAACACCATCATCGACCCCAGACGGCGGCACGCCAGGCGGGCAGCCGACGCCGGAATCACCAGAAGCGCCAACACCAGCACATTACCGAGCGTCTGCAAACCCAGCACCACAGAAATGGTCACCAGAACGTACAGCACAATATCCAAGGCAAGCACCGGCAGGCCCATCGCGCGGGCACTCTCACGGTCCAGGCTGACCGTCACAATCTGGCGGTGGAACAGCCACAGCACCAGCAGAATAACGGCACCCATAATCGCCGCCTGGGTAATGTCCTCATTCGAAACACCCACAATCGAGCCGAACAAGAAGTCCTGCACCGACCCCGAATAGCCCGGCGCCAACGAAATAATCACAATACCCAACGCAAAGGATGCCGCGAAGAAAATACCGATCACGGAATCCTCGCGTAGCCGCTGATTCTGACTAAAAATAGCCACCAGAATAGCCGTGACCACGCCCGCGGTCAGACCGCCCATGACCAGGTTGCCGCCCAGCACGAACGCCACCGCAAGACCCGGGAACACCGAGTGCGCCACCGCATCGCCGATGAAGACCATGCCGCGCATCAGCACGTGGCAGCCCACCACACCGGTCACCACCGACGCGAGCAGTACAGCCGCCAGGGCGCGCGGAAGGAACGCCAGGGACGGGTTGAACAGGTCGGCAAGAAAATCGATAGGAGTAATCAACGGGCACCCCCGGTAGAAGCAGAATCAGCGTGGGCGGGGGAGAGAGAAAGATCAGAAGTGCAGGAATCGGGTAGCTCGTGGCCGTACTCATCCAACGCACCACCGGCACAGGTGAAGCCCGTGCGGGCGTGACCCTGCGCCTCCTCAATATCGTGACCGTGCAACCACGTATGCAGCTGCTCCAGGCTAAAGGAGTCCGCCGGACCATCCAGGTGAATATTGCCGCGCACACCGCACAGACGCGAGCAGGACTCACGCGCCGCCAGCATGTCGTGCGTAGACATCAGAATCGTGATGCCCTCACCCGCCAATTCACGGTACAGGCGAGTCAGAGTGGTCTGAGTCGGCGCATCCACGCCCGTAAACGGCTCATCCAGCAGCAGCAGGGAGGGGTTCGCCGCCAAAGCGCGCGCCAAAAGAACCCTCTGACGCTGACCACCGGAAAGCTCCGCAATGGAAGCGTCCTGCAGGTGCAGAACATCGGTGCGTTCCATCGCCGAAAAAACCTGCACCCAATCCTTCTTCGCCGGGCGGCGGAAGAACCCAATCTCACGCACGCGACCGGTCATCACCGTGTCCTTGACGGTCAGCGGAAAATCCCACTGGAACTGGTGCTTCTGCGGCACATAACCAATATGCGCACGCGCCACACGCGGCGACTCACCCAACACCCGAACCTGCCCGGATGCCGGGCGAATCAGACCCAAAATGGTGCGCAGCAGCGTGGTCTTACCGGCACCATTAGCGCCAATCAAACCCGCAAACTCGCCGCGCTCCAGGGTCAGGGACAGATCCTTGAGGATGGAACGGCGCGCGTAACCCGCGTACAGGTTCGAAATCTCTAGAACGGGTTCAGTACCCGCTGTTACCGACGCGCTCACGAACGGTCACCGCGCACTTCATCCAGTGCCTCACGCTGCGCGGAGGAACGGCGACGGAACGAAAGGAACGCGCCTACGGCGATCACAGCTGCCACGCCTGCGGCAATAGCACCCCAGGGGATAGTGAACTCTGCCTTGTAACTGCTCTGGTCGCTCGCCGCGGCGGCAGACGAAGAACCGGACGCCTGAGTACCGGCAGACTGGGAAGCAGAGTTAGACGAAGTGCCGGAGGATGCAGAAGAAGCCGAGCCCGAACCGCGCGCCTGCGCCTCCATCGCGTACAGGGCATCAGCGCTCGCGGAGTCACCCACCGCAAACTTCAGGTAGCGGGTATCAGACACAGTCGAACCGTCAGACAGCTCAGCGCTCGCGGTGACCTTCAGCAGGTACTCGCCGGGGGCGGTGAACACCCAGTTCGCGTGGGTGTGAGTGTTCTTCTCCACCCACAGCTTCTGCGGCTCACTCTTGGTCGAGGACCACAGCACCTGCGGTGCCGAGAAGTTACCGTTCTCCAGGTACAGGCTGAACGTGCCGGGGCCGCTCACCTGCTCCAGGGTCAGGTTCACGCCGCGGTTCAGCTTGGACACCAGCTGCGGATCCTGAGTGTTCCAACCCGGCCAGATTACGCCCTTAGTTTCGGTCTGCGGAATCACGTACACCTTAGAGCCGGCGGGCGCACCCACGAAGGAGTAGCGCGGGTCGTTCGGCACCTCAAGGATCGCCTGGTCGCTACCGCGGTAGATGACCTCGTCCAGGCTGCGCCAGACGGGGGTTTCACCGTGGTCGTCGTGGAGCATGAGCTCAAACTTGCCGTTGTTGAAACGAGGACCCATATCCACGTGACCGGCAGAAATTTCGGTGCGACCGGATGCGACCGGCTGCTCTGCAGACAGGGTCTGGGTGAGGGCGCGCTCGCCGCGGCTGAGGTTGCTGTCGCTCGGCTGAGCCGAGGCGCTCTCGGTGGTTGCCGAGGTGGTCTCCGCGTGTGCCACACCCAGGGGTGCGAGCATGAGGCTGGCACCCAGAGCCAGGGCGGACAGGCTACGAGAAGAGCGGGTGGTTGAGTTCATCATGAGGACTTCCTTGAATCATGACCTAGGTGGTGTGTGAAAGATTATCTATATGCTGGTACGGCTATATGAGCTTGTGGGTAGCTTAAAAACCAGGTTACGAGGAGTTGGCGTCCGAGCAGCTAGCACCCGAAGAATCGCCGCCGGAACCATTCCCAGAGCACAGCGCAATCGTGTGAGCATTCGCCAACATCATCTGCGCGTAGTGAGGAGCCTGCGCATCCAGGGTATCCGAATAGAGCACCCCGGTACGCACCTGAGCCTCCCGAGCCAGCTCCGTGAGAACCGGTGAACGCATCGCCGTGGACTTGTCCAGATAAATTGCTGGAACCTTCAAATCCTCGACCGTGCGACGCAGGCGCTGACGCTGCTGAATGCTCGGCTCGCCGCTGGCGCTGGCACTCACAAAACCGGCAATGTGCAACCCGTAGGTGCTCGCCAGGTAGCGGTAGCCGTCGTGCGTGGTGACCAGGTTGCGTGCCGACTCCGGCAGACCCCCGTACACCTGACGCAGCTGAGCGTCCAGGGCGTCAAGCTCCTTCATGACCTGCTCGGTGCGGGTCGCGTACTCGCTCGCACCCTCCGGGTCGGCGGAGATGAGCGCGTCACGAATGACCTGCACGCTCGCCTTCGCGTTCGGCACCGAATGCCAAATGTGCGGGTCGATTTCGCCGTGCACGTGCTTGCCCAGAACGGCCTGCGCCAACAGATACACCTGACCGCGATGCTCCGAAGCACCCGAACGCAGGAAACGGTAGCTACCGCCGGCGGGCACCTCCTGCAGGGTGCGGGAGGGGACCGCGACCACGGTGCGGTTCAGTTCGTACTCTACGGCGCCCTGGGAGGAATCCGCGCGAAGCACGAGCCTGCCGTCGCCGGTGCGTGCCGTAATATCGGCGTGACCTGCGGAAAGAACCTTGATGTCCGAAGCGGAAACGTTCTGTTCCTTCGCTAGACGGTCCACCAGCTCCTGCGGGTCACGACCGACCGCGCAGTACAGGGTGCCGCGCGAGGAACGCACCGACTCCGGCGCATTGACTGCGGTGGCACTCAGCTCAATGGCGTACTCGCCGGCATCGCTAAACGCCCACGACAGGTGCGTATGCGCCTGCAACGGAAGCTCCAGCGAACCCATATCGCCGGTGCGGACCGCGGTGTCCCCCTCACGGGCGAGGTTCACGCCGCGCGCATGCGAATCGCACAGCATCTCCACCGCCCCGAAGGTCTGCGTAATGAACGCCGCCAACTGCGCATTCGACGAATCGGTAGAGGTGCGCGCCCGCACGCTCTGCACCTCAAAGCGCATGCCCGCATCCGAAGAGTCGGCGGGGGCAGATTCGTTCTGCCCGCCCTCTTCAACACGCAAACCCAGCCAGATGGAGTCCAGGGAGGCATCCTCAACAATGGCTTCCAGCTTGCCGCCGTACTGCTCGATTTTCTCCGCAACAGCCACGGACACGACCCCGGCGGGCAGGTTCGCCTCAACCATTTTGGAGAGCTTACGCTGCTCCAGCAGCAGGCCGTTCGTCAGGGCGCAACGGGCGTAGGCGACATCGCGGATATCGCGCAGGCTCGGCTCGTACGAGTGTGGGTCGGCACCGGCGGGCACGAGGGAGTGCACGCTGGCGCGGTCGCCGGCAATCTGCTGCGCCAAATCCGCCAGAATCGGGGTCGTGGCGACCACGCGCATCCGGTCGGAGGAGGCGTTCACGGTGCTGGCGCATCCGCTCAGCGCGAAGGCACCAGCCCCCACCCCCGCACCCACCGCAATACGGGAGGCGAGGGTGAGGGCGGTACGCCGACTATAGGTATGCGCGTCGGTATGCCCGCTATGCGGTGTCACCGCTGCGGCCCTTTCGGCGTGCCGAACGCAGAATCATGGCACCGAGTGCCAGCGCCAGAATGGAGGTGCTGACCATGAACGGGTCGATGACCACACCGGTGTTCGGCAGCTTACCTGCGGCGGCTGCCTTCTGTGCGTTCGCGAGTTCCTGGCTGGTCAGGGCGCAATCCTCACCGGAGGCGGTCTTACCGACGATGCGCACCTTGGATCCGTCGGGCTTGGTGACGATGCCGGTGGCTTCGTCGACGGTGCCGTTGACGGGGTTCTTTGCGGTGCTCATCTCGCCGCCGTTGTTGGTGCCGTTAGCGTTGCCGCCGTCCTGCTTGGTGCCTGCCGCGCCCTGCGCGTTGTTGCTTGCCGGGGCGTTATCGGGGTTGCCGACGGTGAAGTGCAGAACCGATTCGCTGCTGACCTGCTGGCCGTTCTTCAGACGCGCAGTCCAGCCGATGGTCACGGTGTAGCGACCCTCGGCGGTGAACACCCAGTTGCTGTGCTGGTGGGTGTTTGCGGGCACCTGGAAGGAGCCGCCGCTCCGCGAATCGAAGACCTTCTGACCGGCGGAACCGAAGTTGCCGGAGAGGAAGGTGGACATGGTGCCGGGGCCCTCAAAACCGTTGAGGCTCATGGTGACGGGGCCGTCGAGCTGCTTGAGCAGTTCGGGGTCCTGGGTGCTCCAGCCGAGCCAGGGCACGCCCTGCTGCTGGGTTGCACCGATCATGTGCACGGGGGTGCCCGCCGGGGCGATGTTCTCCATGCCTGCGGGCAGGTTGATCTTCGCGGCGTCATTGAGTACGAACTCGAGGGCGCCGGGGGAGACGTGGCGGGCGGGGCTGGTGCGGTCGTCCTTCACGCTGCTGGTGAGGTTGCCGCCGTTGAGGATCGGGCCTACGTCGAAGTGGCCGTGGGTGACTTCTTCACGGCCGCTGTGCTCGGCGGTATTGACCACGGCGAGGGTGGGGATGCTGGTCGGTGCCTGGGCTGCCTGGTTGCTCTGCTTGTTGTCCTTCTGAGCGTCCTTGGAGTCCTTAGAGTCCTTGGCATCTTCGGCGGGAACCTCGGTGGCGATGCACTGCTGGTTCAGGCTACCGGGCAGACCGGAGGACAGCACACCGTTGCCGGTAATGCCGCCGCCGTTGCTGGGGGCGCTGATGTTCTGGGCGTTGGAGCCCTTCACACTGGATCCCTTCGCGCTGGTGGCGTTGCCGTCCTTGTTTTCACCCTTGTCAGAGCCGTTATTGGTGTTGTCGGTGCCGCTGATAGCGGTTACACCGGATCCACCCTGGGATGCCTGCTCACCGTTTGCCGCCGCCTTCGCGCCGTTCGGGTCGGTCACCTGCGCGGCGTTCTGACCGTTCACAGATTCATCCACGCGGCGAATACCGGTGGATGCGCTCGCCTCAGCAGATGCGCTCGCCTCAGCACTCGCGGAGGTAGATGCGCTGGGGCTGCTGGTGGCGCTCTCGGTAGCGGTGGAGGTCGCCTCGGGGGTAGTGGTCGCCTCGCTCGTGGCGTCCTTGGTTGCTTCCTTTGCGGCGTTCTGCGCGTTCAGGAGCTTGAAGCCGTCCTCAGCGTTAGTGCCCACGGCGATGGTGTAGGTCGCCTCGGAGCTGACCGGGGTGCCGTCGGCAAGGGTTGCGGTGGCACGGAAGGTCAGCTGGTAGATGCCTGCGCGGGTGAATGCCCAGCTGAGGTGCTCGTGACCGCCAGAGGTGATGGTGTGCGGTGCGAGCTTGTCGTTGGTGCTGAAGACGCGCGGGTTGTCGCGACCGGATTCGGTGAAGACTTCGGCGCGGCCGCCTTCGGGTACGCTGCTACGCACGAGTTCAAGGTTGATGGTGTTGTCCTTGAGTGCGCCGGGGCGGATTCCTTCCGCGCCGAGGCCGGGGTAGAGCAGGCCGCGGGTGCGGGTGGAGGGAATGTAGAAGATGTCGGTGCCTTCGGGGGCAATGTAGTCGTAGCCTGCTACGACGTTGGTGTGTGCATCCTCGACGTCGGGCAGGTGGAAGACGGTGCGGGCGGGGTTGAATCGTCCCTGCTGGCCGGGGCCGGTGTCTGCGAGGGTGGCGAGGGTGAACTGGTTGCCGTCGAGGAATGCGTTGAGCATTTCGGTGTGTACGCCCGCGATGACGTAGTCACCTTCGTAGTTGACGTAGGCGCGCGACTCGGTACCTGCCTGGGTGCCGGTCTGGTTTTCCTGTGCCTGGTTTTCCTGCGCCTGTGCGGCGGTGAAGGTGCCGACCTGGGGGAGGGCGAGGGGTGCCCCGAGTGCGAGGGTGCATCCGAGGGTGGTTGCGCTGAGTAGGCTCAGGGGTTTGGTGCGTCCTTGCATGGTGGCTCCTTGGATGACTGCTCATTGGCTGGCGCGCTACCCGGTGCTTTCGGGGCTTGCCCGGTACTGGGTCCGGCGGCCTGTTGCCGGTTTCTCCCCTGCGTCCGGGGTGCGCTCTGCCGTGTTTTTCTCTTTGTGGATGTACGTGGTGTGCGTTTTTGGGCGCGCCTCGGCGCACACGTGTTTCTGAGAATCACTATACTCACTTAGGTTCTAAATGACAATTATTTGCAAAAGAGCTACCCTAGGAAATAGAAAAATGAGAAAGGTTGTCATGAGCTCTCAGAAGCAGACCCAACGACGGGTCACCACACACACCCCCGCACTCTTCATCCCCGGCGGCAAGCCCGCCCTCCGCCGCGCAGCCGCATTCCTTTCCGCCGCAGCGCTGCTCGCGCTCGCCGGCGCTGCCCCCTCCCTGCCCGCCGCAGCAGGCCCCGACGACGGCAAAATCGTCACCACCAAGGGCCACGTTGACGCCCCCAAGGCATACTGGGACGAGCAGAACGGCACCTTCGTCCTCATGAACGAGGCGAACCCCTACAAGACCGGTGCAGACACCTACGAACTGGACAAGACCGTCAACTGGGTCGGCAAGGGCTACAGCACCAGGGACGGCAAGTCGCAGTACACCATGACCCTGGGCGACTCGCCCTCCCTGGCGTTCCTCGGCGAACCCGGCCAGACCCTCTACATGGCACCGCACCTGACCTACGGCAACCAGGACCCCATCTGGGCTGGCCTGGGTGCCTCCACGAAGGTGCCCACCGAGCGTTTCCGTGACGGCGTGTTCGCTACCGACATTCTCTCCGTTGAGGGCCCCGGCCGTATGGAGCTCTTCCGCTACAACCCGGACGACGCCCCCGCTGACGTGTACCGCATGCTCTCCAGCAGCTCCACCGGCTGGCACTCCTGGCTGCTCGACAAGGGTAGCCACACCCACAACACCACGACCTTCACCCGCCCCGGCCGCTACGTGGTCACCTACCGCACCGTGGCGCGCTCCACCGACGGCCGCATCATTAGCTCCAAGCCGTCGAAGCTGGTCTGGCAGGTTGGCGGCATGCAGCCCGTGCTCGGTGACGGCACCCCCACCGCCGTGCCCACCGTCGACCGCTACAACGCGGCACCCGTCGGTGACCTGGACGCCGCAAAGTACATGCTGTCCGTGGCACCGCACCGCCTGGACGCCGACCCGGCTAAGAACAAGGATGCCGACGACAAGCTCAGCGACATCACCTTCACCGCCGCGAACAAGAACCTCAAGGGCACCCTGACCCTGTACAACAACGGCTACTTCCTGACCGACCTGCCGGTCGTGAACGGTACCGCCACCTGGTCTGAAATGCTCGGTAGCGAAGGCTCCCAGCTGCAGGCGGTCTTCACCCCCGACACCTCCGACGAGAATAGCGCGGAGGCGTCCCGCTGGATCTCGCACAAGCTCACCTACGAGCCCGGCAAGGCTGAGAGCGTGTACAGCGATGACGGTAACGGCTCCTGGCCCGAAGAAATCCCGGATCAGGCGAACACCGTACTCAGCACCCAGCAGTACACGCCGACCAGCATGGACTACGACGTGACCGTCACCCCGAACGGCAACGGCTTCAGCACTGTTGAGGTCCGCTTCAAGGACCCGAAGGTGCGCGGCTTCATGCGTGGCGGCTTCTACGCCCAGGATGACCCGGTCTACCCGTACCTCGACCTGGAAGGCTCCGTTGAGGATGGTGTGGTGCGCTTTACCTTCCGTGATGAGTCCTTCTACAAGGGCACGGCTCTGCGCGTGAAGATGCTGACCCACCCGGATATGAACGCTTCCGCCTCCACCACTGAGGTTGCGGCGAACTACGAGCCGGGCACCAAGTACACCGCGCACGATGCGTTGGCTCCCGATAGCGCACCCATTGGCGATGCGCCGAAGCCTGCTCCGGTGGATCCGTCGCCGAGCGCTGAGCCTACCGTCGCGCCCTCTGCCGAGCCTTCTGCTGAGCCGAGCGAGGCTCCCAGCGAGGCTCCGACCGCTGAGCCCAGCACCGTTCCGTCGGTATCCCCCAGCGAGGTTCCGACCGTGCCTGCGGTGCCGACCGCCTCCGCAGAGCCGAGCGTACCTGCTCCGGCGCCCTCCACTCCGGCACCCGCGAACCCGACCCCGAGCGCCCCTGCTCCGACTAGCCCGGCACCGTCTGCGCAGCCGTCCACCCCCGGAACCCCGGGTAACCAGTGCGTGCCCGGCCAGATTGACGGCCGCACCAAGATTTCGCACGGCCACCTGGACATCCAGGCGACCCTGAAGGACCGCCAGCTGTCCGTGGGTCTGCGTGACGACAGCGGCATCATTGACGCTGATTCGACCGTGCGCCCGCTTGATTCGGTCGTGTGGACGGTCAGCGAGAACGCTCGCCGTGTGCGCACCGAACGTATGGCTGATGAGAAGCTGAACTTCATGGGCCCGGTCGGCACCGCCTTCTACGGCCTGCCGCAGACCCAGCAGAGCGGCCTGCCCTGGCCCGGCTACAACACGCAGGACATCGACTACTCGCAGCTGCGCGGCCCGGTGCGCTTGCACGTGGTTCCGAAGGTCATGCCTGAGGGTGCGCGCTTCGGCATGTTCACCGAGTCGCTGAACGGTGCGGATGTGCTGCTGGATTCGACGACCGGCAAGACCACGATCGACATTGATTACGCGACGCACGCGCACGCGAACTGGGTGTTCTCTGAGCCCGGCCAGTACATGTTTGATGTGCACTATTCCGCGACTCTGGCTGATGGTACTGAGGTGAACAGCCCGGTGCAGCAGCTTGCGGTTGCTGTGGGTAAGAAGGCGTCGGATGCGTGCTCGTTTGAGACTGCCGTGCCGAAGGACCCGAATGCGGCTAAGGACGACTTTAGCGGTGTGCGCCGTGTGGATTCGGCAACCCCGGGCGGTACCGCTGGTGCTAACCAGCCCGGCTCCGCACAGTCTGGTGCCGCGCAGGGTGGTCAGTCCGGTCAGGCTGGTGCTTCTGGTGCTGCCGGTGACGTGAACGCGCAGGGATCCTCTGACGGTTCGGCTGATGGTTCTGCTGGCGGCGTGTACCCGGGTGGTATCTCCGGCGGCGGCGCTGGTGGTGGCTCTTTGGGTCAGTCCGGTGTGTCTGCTGCGTCGGGTGGCGTGAGCTCCCAGCAGGGCGGCCTGGCGCGTACTGGTTTTGGTGCGGTGTCTGTGGCTGTGGGTGGCGCATTGGTGCTTGGTGCCGGCACTGTGATGGTGTTGCGTTCTCGCCGCCGCGCTTCTTAGCGCTCGCCGCGTGAGGACACGCTGATACGGTGAAGCCCCCGCGGCCGAGAGGATGACTCTCGGCTGCGGGGGCTTTAGTTTTAGTTTATGAGGTTGTTATTCTTTGATTTCTTCAAAGCGGGTCGTATCAAAATCTCGTTCCTTTTTAAGAGATGAGTTTGCGACGTGGAATAGGTATTTTTTGCCAGGTTTGACGGTCTCAACGTACTCGGGAATCTTGCGACCTTCCGGCGGCACAATCATCGTGAGAGTGCCGCATTCTTCTGTCTCAAAAACACCTTTGGGTCTAATATCATTCATGCCGCTTACTGTTCCGCCAATCTCTTTTGTATATGCCTTAGTTACGGTGCAGGTGGCGGTGATACCGTCGCTGTCATCACGTGAGTATTTAGGGAAAACAAAGAACATGTACCAAAGAATGATGAACGAAATAATGAGTGCTATTCTCTGGCGGCGTTTGTAATTAACTTCCATCAATTCCCCTACTATAACTCGGCAGAAAAATGTAATTTCATTAAATATCCCATTTTTTAAAAAATCTTATTAAAAAATTCCCTGCTCTTCTTTTTTCTTATCTTGGCGTCGATTAATCTCGTACCTGATAATAATGTAGGGAACAGAGATGATGGAGAGCACCCACCAAAACAATTCCCCAGAAAATACTAAAAATGGTATCTAACATGTTTTACTCTACCTCCTGAACGCTAGCATGAGAGGATAGATACTCGTCTTCGTTCTCGGGAATGGTGATACCCACGGTGACGTACCGCTTCACCAGCCACCCAGTTGTCACCACCGGTATCGTGAAGGCTAGCGCGGGTAGCCACTCTGAACGGTTCAGCGTGTTGGTCATGTACACCAACGAGATGCAGCAAGACATTCCCACCATGCCGACGCAGATGACACGCAGGGTGCGGTACCCCTCGGACCCTTCCTCAAAACGCGGGTGGTGCAGGTAGAAAAGACCATCGCGCACGAAGTATAGGAACCACGGGGTAAGGAGGAGCGTCAACGCCAGGGCAAGTGAATCGTAACTTGTAGCGGAGAGACTAATCAGGGGAACCACAAGGCACAGAACCGCAAAAATAGCCGCCGTCACAACACCCATACGGGTTGAGCGCCTATCCAGCTGTTCCATGCGTTGCAGGTCAGGGGCGCCGTTCTTGGGGTTGGTGCGTGTGGCTAGGACAAGGACGATATGCGACCCGGCAGCTATATACCACGAGGCGAAGTTCGTTTCCGGGGTCCACGGAGTCGTATCCCCCTGGAGTACACCGAAAGCCGTAAGAACCGTCAGCACAATCAAGCCCACCGCGCTGAAGGAGAAAACAAAGATAAAGAAGTGGTGGAAAGGCCCACCGTTTGCTTTGCCTGCAATGCTTTCATCATGCGCCATGTCTAGAGCTAAGAGGGTCACAGGCCCCCCGACGAAGAATATCGCGCCCCACGGCCAGTGTTCGACCATACCCAGCAATAAAGATGCGAGAGCCAAGAAAATAAAACTGAACCACATGAAGAGAAGCCTGGGGTCGGTGATGGCATTGATAAATGCGTTCATGTTATTTCCCTTTCAACTATTTGGACTCTGCCGCGGCGCGGTCGAGGATGCACTGCAGGTGCTCCGGGGTGTACTCGCCGCCAGATGCTGAAGCACCCATGGAGGATACGGTTGAGGGGCGCTCGCAGGCACGGCGACTGCCGCATGCACGAACGCCCCCACCCATCACATCATCGGTTACTAAACCAGACGACCGGTCTACTTGTCGTCGTCTACAGGGTAGAGCCAGCCGCCGTATGCGCAGTAACGCTTACCGTCCTTCTCGGTGTAGTAGGCGCCAACAAATTCCTTGCTCTCACACTTCTGGATTGCTTCCTGGGCTCGTTGCTTAAGCCTTGCATCCCTCTGAGCGCGCACATTGTTACCCAGAACGAAGGTGACCATCGCAACCGCGACCAGCACGAGCGAAATGATAGCCATGACCTTGCCCTTGCCGGTGCCGCGCTTGACCATGACCAGGGCGATAATCGCAAAAATAACGGTCGGGATTGCGGTAAATGCGCCCAGGATAATGAAGCCGGTCAGAGCGGAGATAATGCCCAGGACTAGTGCGGTTACTGCCGCCCACTTCTTCTTTTCCGGTACCTCGACGGGTGCGCCGTATGCGGGCTGTGCGGCGGGTGTCTGCTGGGTGAATTGCGGCTGCTGCGGTGCAGCCGGCTGCGGGGTGTTTTCAGACATGAAAGTCCTCATTTCGTATGTGGTTGGTGATTCTATCTATAAGGTGCCACCCTCAGTGGGCTGGCATTTCCTAAGGATACCGTAGCGGGAGAAATCCCTTGATGAGAGTAGATAGATGTATATGCACGCACTGTTGTGCAATGTCTACAATGAGAAATTTTTCTCACTACAGGGTGTGGGAGATGCGCTTTGCCGCGAAATAGTGTAATGTTCGAAGTGGTGCAAAGCACTAACGGTGCGTATTTGATATTCGCGTATCTAATGCACATCTTCCGGCAACTCAACGACGAAAGAGGAACATCGTGTCCGATCGCGTACTCTCATCGCAGGCAGCCAAGGATGCCATTACTGCTCTTCAGAACATCATCAATGGCGGTCTGCAGAACGAAATCAACAACCTCAACCAGCAGGGTAACCAGCTGAAGGACCCCAACAACTGGGACGGCCCCCTGGCTGAGCGTTTCCGCAATGACACCTGGCCCGGCGTAGAAAACACCCTGCGTAACCTGACTCAGGAACTGACTGACCTGCGCGAGCAGCTCAACCAGATTTCTACCGATATCTTCCAGGCAGGTGGCGGCTCCTAAGCCTTCCCTGGTAAACGCCGTTTACCGCCCCGCTCCCCGGCTACGGGGCGGTGAGCGGTAGGCGGCGTTTTCTGTTATTCGGTTATACCCACGTTGTTTTCCAGACATGGTGTACATGTCTGTCTACATCTGTTTAATCACCACACTTCCGTACTAACCACATTGAAAGACAACAGAGCATGAATCTGAATACTGAAGAAGTCAAGTACGATGATGCTACGTCGGATGCCCTTGCCAATGCCTGCCGCACCGTCGCGCAGAATATTGATAATGCATTACCCCCTCTTAAGAACTCACTGACAACGGCTCTGGAGGAGTTTAGAGGTCACTACGCCGATGTTGCGGCGGCAAATATTGATACCACCATTAGCGATGGTCGTGATATCGCCAGCATCTTCCGTCAACTGGCTGATGTGGTGGATCGCCTCAAAGAGTCAGCTCATAAGGAAAATGAGAACCGCGACCTTATGTACCACTATGAGCATGACCTGGGTGGTTTCCGTAAATGGTGGGTTGAAACATTCGGAGGTGAACCGCCTAAGCCGACATCGTATAAGCCGGATACCTCGATTGACACCACATCGCTAGGTCATCGTGAGAGCACTGAGACCCGCTCAGGGAGTATGACTGTTTCTTCAGCGCGCCCTTCGACCGTGCGCTCTCTCTCTAATACTTTGGCGAACCTTGGTACTAGCCTTGATGCTGAGCCTGGCAAGCTGCGTAACCTTTCCACAGAGTTTATGGTTAAGTGCCAGTGGGGCTCCGTCGATGCTGAAAATCTCATCAGCACGTTTGAAGCATGGAATAAGTCGAACGCCAACGATAAGACCTGGCTGGGTATCGTAGCCGATACTTTTGAGAAGTACGGTAGCTCGAGCCAGGTTATTACCGTTGCCAATTCGACTCTGGAAGGTGCAATCAGCGCAGCTGGTGTTAGTACTGAGCGCCACGATTTGGAAGTTCCAACGCCGGCTGTAGTAGGAATGTCCACCACAAGCGGTTATGTGAATGACCCCGTGAACGTTGCAACCGGTAACTTCATTGAAGAAGAGACCGATATGGCGTTTGCTGGTGTGGTTTCTGCTTGTTCTGTAACTCGTATGTACAACAGTGTGGCTGTCTTCGGTCAGCACGCTGTATCCGGTGTGTTCGGCGCGGGCTGGTCCTCGAATATTGAGAGCCGTGTGCAGCTGAACGTTGAGAATGCTGTCTGGACGATGGCTGACGGTCGTGAGGTTACCTTCGACCGAATGATTCGTGAGGACGGCACCCACGGCTATGCTCGTGCCCCGCGTGAAGCGTGGTGGCTTGAAGAGCTGCCCCTTACCCAGCTGATGGGTGAAGAGGGCTCTATTGCTGACCCCTCCCTGCGCTATATTTTGCACGCTACGGACTATGACGCCTCGTCCCTGCTGCGTATCTCTGACAACTCTGGAACCCAGCACATTTTCAGCCTCACTGGTGTTTACCTGGGTATGAGCGCTGGGGCAGGTACTGCTGTCGCATACCTGCGCGATGAAGAGGGTCGTGTTCGCGCTATCGTGCATCAGCGCGGTGCACGTATCAACGTGGAGTACACCGAAGGCGGCCTTGTCGGCGCTATTCATTCTTCTCGTGGGCAGTCGGTGCGTTACGAGTACGTTACCCTTGATGGTCGTACCCACCTGTGCGCTGTACACGGTGACGCCGGTACCCGCCGTTATGAACATGACGCTGCCGGCCTGATTCACCGCGTGGTGGCTAGTGCCGGCGCTGTTGAGGTGACGAATTACTACGACCCTGCCGGCCGTATTACCGAACAGGACACCGAATACGGTCGTCGTGTTCGCTACCGCTACCTGCCGAATGGCATCACTGACGTTTCTAACGAAGACGCCTCCTACACGAACCTGTGGGTCAATGACCAGTACGCACGCCTGACCGCCATTGTTGATGCGGAAGGTGGGCGTACTAGCTATGCCTACGATGACTTTGGCAACCGTGTGAGCGTGGTTGATCGTGATGGTTCCCGCACTACTCGCTACAGCGATGAGCGCGGCCGTATTATTCGCGAGGTCACCGATGAGGGCGCAGAAACCCTCTTCGCGTATGACGAGCATGACCGCGTGGTCTCCGTGGCGATGAGCGCTATTGAGACGGATCCGCGTGCCCGCCGTGCCGCCCGTCTGGCTCGTCGTGCCCGCCTGGAGGCGGAGGCTCAGGGCCGTACCCTCGATGAGGCTACTTCGGGGCAGGAGTCTGCCCAGAGCCCTGCCGTAAGCCCGATGACTACGGTGACTTACGAGTACGCGAATGATTTTGAGCGTAACCCCTCTTCTATGACCGACGGCAACGGTCATGTGACCCGTTTTGAGTGGGCTGACGGCCTGCTGCAGCGTGTGGTGAGCCCTGAGGGTGTTACTGTCTCCTTGGAGTATGACGAGTGTGGTCTGCTGACCGGTATTCGTAATGCTGAGCAGCAGCTGACCCGTTGCGAGTACTCTGCTGCGGGTCACCTGGTGAAGATTGTTTCTGCTCTTGGGCTGGAGACTGAGTTCACCTATGATTCTGCCGGTCACATGGTGTGCCGTCAGGACCCGGATGGTTCCCGCTGGCGTTTTGAGTACGCTGCTGGCGGTCGTCTGGTGGCTTCGGTGGACCCTGCTGGTGCTCGTACCGAGTACGAGTACGGTCCGAGCGGTGACATTGTTGCCGTGGTTGACCCGCTGGGCCGCCGTATGGAGCGTTCCTTTGATACGAACGGCAATATTGACCGCATTACCCTGCCGGGTGGCGCGCAGTTCAGCTACGCCTACGATGGTTTGATGCGCCTGGTTCGCACCATTGACCCCGCCGGTGGCGTGTGGACTCGCGAGTATGATGCCGCAAGCACCCTGACCGCGTTGATTGACCCGACCGGCGTGAGTGTACGTACTTCCGTCGATTCCTCGCGCAAGACCTTCACCACTAACGATGGTGTTGACCGCGTGCGTATCTCGTGTGACCACCTGGGCCGCCCGGTACGCAGCGAGGTTCTCTCTGAGGATTCTGGCCCGCAGGTTAGTGCAGATGCTGACGACCCGACTGTCTCTACGATGGTTTATGACGGCGCGGGTAACCCCGTGCAGGTACTGGACGCTGAGGGCGGTCTGAGCCGCTACGAGTACAACGGCTCGAACCAGATGGTGCGCATGATTTCCCCCGCGGGTCGTGTGACCGAGTACAGCTACGATGTGTGCGGTCGACTGGCTGCAACCTATGAGGCTGCCGGTACTCCTGAGCAGTCTGTGACTCGCTACGAGTACGACGCTGATTCCCGTCTGATTCGCCAGGTGTACGGTGACGGCTCTGAGGCGCGCGTTCGCTATGATGCATGCGGTCGTGTGCTGTCCATTACCGGTTCCGGTGTGGCTTCTCCGGTGTTCTACACCTGGGATTCTTGTGGCCGCGTGAAGAGCATTCGCGATAACAAGTGGGGTACTCGTTCGTTCACTTATGATGCCGCTTCTCAGGTGGTTGCGGTGACTAATGGTGCTGGTGGCGTGACCCATTACCGTTATGACGAGGCGGGTAACGTTATCTCCGTGATGGACCCTGCCGGTCGTATTACCAGCTACGAGTATGACCTGATGGGCAATGTTCTGGCGGCAACCAATCCGCTGGGTGTGCGCACTACCTCTACCTATGATGCTGCCGGTCGTCTGCTGACCAGCACTGACGGTAATGGTGCTGTACATTCCTTCGGTTATGACCGTGACGGTGTTCCCTGCTCCCATTCGGTGAATGGCTCTCTGTTGTACCGTATGGAGCGTGATTCTGCGCGCCGTACGATGACGACTTATGATCACGCGGGCGTTGATGCGTTTGGTGCTCCCGTGGTGACGGTTGAGTCGTATGACCGTTTGGGTCGTCTGATCCGTCAGCGCCGTGAGTTTGGTGCTCAGATTCCGGAGTCTTTCCGTACCGCGTACATGGATGAGACTGGCGGCTATGAGCTGTCCTACGCTTATGACGCTGATGGTCTGCGCACTGAGTTTGTGCACCCCCTGGGTTCGAGCGCTTACGCGTATGATGCTGCTGGCCGTATGGTCAAGCAGACTGACATCACCGCGTACCGTCTGGATGGAACCGCCGTTACCTCTGAGTCTCGGGTAGAGTCCTCCTTCGAGTACAACGCGGTAGATGCGCTGGTGCGTGCGCAGGTGTCTGACCTGGCGGGTACCTGGGTTCGCGAGTTTGGTTACCGTGGCGCGCACATGACCTCTGTGACCGAGCAGCCCGCTGTGGCAGACCCGGCTGTGGCAGACTCTTCTGAGGCTCTGCACACTGAGATTATTCGTGATGATTTGGGCCGTATTAGCGGCGTGGATTCGCCCGCTGGTCTGGTCATGTACACCTACACTGGTGCCCAGATGCTCTCTTCTGCCGTTCGCGGCACCGAGACTCTGCGTTGGACCTATGATGCCGCTGGCGCGCTGGTGCGTGTTGAGTACTTTGATAGCGCTCAGCCTGAGAACGCTTGGGTGAAGGTGCTGGTCACTGACGAGGGTGCCCGCGTTCGTGCAGTGTGCGTCTATGGCGTGCAGGATGAGGCGAAGGCTGATTCCCAGTCGGCTGAGTTTGCCTCTGCTGTTGAGGATGCTCAGGCGTGGCTTCCGCAGTGCCCGGAGTCTGTGGAACTTGAGGGCGTCACTTTGGTGCCGGTTGCGACGAGCGTGTTCTCGTATGACGGTAATGATTCGCGTCTTCTGCAGGTTTCTTCGGATGGTTCTGGTTCGTCCTTAACCTATGGTGCGGCTGGGTTTGTGAGCTCGGTGGCGTCGTGGGGTTCTGCTGACGATTCTGCTGTGTCCTTCTCGCTGCTGTGCGCTTCTACTGATGGTCGTGTACTTGCTGCCGGTGGTGCGCCTGCTGGTGTACCCGAGTTTGGTGTACCCTCAACCGATGCTCGCGCTAATGCGGGTTCTGTGGCTGGTTTTGATGCTTCGGTGATGCACCCGCTGGTGTGGGATGAGAACTCGTTCGTTCCGCGTGTGTTGGGTGTGGCTGGCTCGTCGATGCCTTCTGTGGGTTCGTTGGTGCCTGGTGCTGGTTCTGGTGCCGGTTTGTTGGATCCGTATGGTTGGGCTTCTTTGGGTGTTGTTGCGCCTGCTGTGCCTTCTGCTCAGGGTGCTGGTGGTGCGCCTGTATTGCCGGATTCGCTGGTTGGTGTGTCTGCGGCTTCGGGTGTGGTGCTGGGTTCTACGGGTTTTGAGGTGTTGGGTGCCCGCGTGGTGGATTCGCGTGTGGCTCGTTTTACTGCGCCTGATCCTTTGGCTGCGCCGGTGGGTGCTGGTTGGGGTGCTGACCCGTTCTCGTTGGTGGGTGGTAATCCGGTTTCTTTGGTGGATCCGTGGGGTTTGTCGCCGGTGTCGGTGGAGGACTTCAATAAGTACCGCGAGCAGAAGGGCTCTTCCGGTATTACTGGGTGGGCACGGAAAGCTGCTAGTGGTGCAGTAGCTTTGTGGGACAAAGGTAAGAAATTCTACCGGGCTGCTACCGAGACTGCAAAGGGCCTATGGAACAAAGCAGTGGAGGGTGCAAAGGTAGCTTGGAATAACCGAGCTGTATTGGCCAAGAACGCTTGGGACAAGACTAAGAAGTGGTTCGGGGAAAACTGGGAGTATCTTGCAGGCGCCGGGCTGGTGGCACTTGGAATAGGCATAAGTGCTCTATCTGTTGCAGGCGGTCCTTTGACCATGGTGGTATTTGGTGCTCTTGGAGGGGCAATTTCTAGCGCTGGCACGTCTATGATTACCCAAAAGGCACAGAAGGGGTCTGTGGACACGGGGGAGATGCTGAAAGATGCTGCGATTGGCGCAGTAGTTGGTGGCATTACCGGCGGTATTGGTGGTCGTATTATAGCTGGTGCTAAGCAGGCTGCTGGCGTGGTTACGAAGCCTAATTGGATTACTGGCCCCGTTGCCAGAAGCACTGATTGGAAGTGGGCGAATAACCTGATTCGTAAGCCTGTTGATTTCAAGCCTCTGGCAGGTTTGAAGGGAACCTCAGGGGTGGCCGATGATGTAGCTATGATGGCCCCAGCGCGAGAAGCTAAGGAGTTTATGTCGAAGCAGGTTGCACGATTCATGGCTCCCGGCGAACATACAATGTTTGTCTCTCGTGGCTGGTGGCATAATCTAGCTGTGTCGCAGGTGACTACTATGCAACCTATTAAGTTCGCAGTTAATTATGCTGTGGGTGGTCTTGTTGCTGGTGCGTCTTCTGTAGCAACATCGACGATGCATACTGCTGAGGATGTGTGGCGTAATATTCATAAGAAATAGATAGATGAGGTAGTAAGATGAGTACTTTTTCTGAGGTTTTAAGGATTTTATGGCTAATCTTCCTGTGGTTCTGCTTTAGCTTCATAGCTCTTGTATCTCTAGCGATGGTCGTTATTGGGGGATGGCCTTGGGGCGCAATGTTCTTTGTTGCAGGTCCCGTATTCCTCGCAGTTATAGATATGGCTCACAGAGAAAGCATGGGAGGTAAAGCAAACGGCGGTTCTTTCAACTTCTTCTTTCTCCTTCTTATGTTCATCAGCGCGGTAGGCTTGATTATTCTGACGGTTCTAACCGCTTTCGGGGTACTCCACAGTGAGATTCAAGGATTCTGGTCACCAGAGACGAACTTCGCCTCCTGGTACATGGTTAGCGGGCTAATCATCGTCGTTTGCCTTATCTACCAAATCGAGCCTAATGACGATATTCCTGACCTGCAGCGCATGGAACAGATGAATAGGTACTCAACCCGAGTGGGCGTTATATCAGCGGCTATTTTCACGGTTCTGTGCCTTGTGGTTCCCCTGACCAGTTTCATGACCTCAGGTTACGATCCGGCGGCTCTGGCGGTTGCACTCTTCCTGACCCCGGGGTTCCTGCGTGTTGTGCGCGAGGGTCTCTTCTACCTGCAGGGCACCCGCCTTGAAGAAGGAACCGACAGGTATCGCACCTTGCGTGCCGTGTGTATTGGTGTGGCTGGCCTGGCCGCGTGTATTGCGCTCGGGTATTTGGGCTATTCGCTGGTTCGCCTGGAGTGGTTGCCTGCGTTGTTCTTTGCTGCCTCGGTGGCAATGAATGCGTGGTCGGTGAAGAGGTACGTCACCGTGGGCATCACCATTCCCGAGGAGGAAGAAGATGAGGTCCCCGAAACTACGCCTGTAGCTGGCTAAATAGAATGTAAGAAAGCCCCTGGGCTGAGAGTTCACTCTCTCAGTCCAGGGGCTTTCTGCATACCAGCGACAGCTAGCCTAGAGTGCCACCGTTAGCGGGTGATAATCGCGAAGTCGCTACTGGACAGGTTCGTGAAATTACCAATCTGCGCATTCAGGCGGCACTTAGACGTCACCGACAGCGCCGTCACCACCCGCTGATCCTCAGACACCAACACATGCCCCGAACAACCATCCGAAAAACTAATCAACTGCGCATCCGGAGAAATCGCCTGAACCAGCGTCGAAAACTCACCCGTACGCGGCAAAACCATCAACGGGTTCAACTCATCCGCACCACTCGGCCACACCGGAACCACCGTCACCGGCAAAACACTCTGATTCACCACACGAGAAGGAACCCGCAACTCAATCGAACGCAAACGCTGAATCGGGTACGCCGTCGAACGAACCTCCCGATCAGAAATAGCCTTAGACGTCTCAGAATCAATACGGTTCAGCCATTCCTCAAAAGCACGAGAATCCTTAAACTCAGCAGACACATTCGCCCGAACCTGCACCACACCATTAGCCGGGATACTCACCCCAGACAGATTCCACGAACACGGAACATCCACCGCAGTCACACTTGACTGATTCTTCGACACACCAGAAGACGCCTGACCGGCATCCCACGTCACCGAAGCACACGAACCACCCTCAACACCGGGAAGCACCTGCAAAATATCGCCCCGAAGAGCCGACTTCTGCGAGGAAAACTCAAAAGTTAGGCGGGCGCTCTTATCTCGCGGGTTATACGTACCCTCAATACGGGTACCCAAACCACTCGGCAAAGATGCCGAACTACGGCTCGAAGCAGACCACGACTCAGCTGTCTTAGACGAACCCTTACCGCCGCCCAAACCCACAAAAGCGAGCACGCCCACAAGAATCAAAGAACCCAGGATAGCGCCCCATACCAGCGGGCGGCGCAACGGCGAACGGGTAGGCTCCTCTTCCTCAACAACCTCATCAGGCACATATACCGGCTGCTCCACCACAAAAGGAGCGCGGATAACCGTCTCATTCTGCGCTTGACCCAGCGACGGCATGCCCGCACCATACAGCTCCGTAACATTCTGCCCAGGCACCGCAGAAACCGCAGGCTCAGCACCGTGAACCACCGTAGGCGTGTACCCCACAGCACCCGAAGACACCTCAACCCACCGAGGAAGCACCGTATCAGCCGAGAAACCCTCAGCCAAAAGACGCAACTTAGCGGCAGCCTCAGCCGCCCCAGGACGCTGAACCGGGTTCTCCGCCAACATCCCGTGAAGCACCTCAGCAACCTCAGCCGGAATCTGCGGCGACACCTGCACCGCACCACCACGCGCCGGAAGAGGACGCGCCGCCACCAACAACTCATGAAGAGTCACCGCGCACGCATAAACATCAACCGCCGGAGTAGCCACACCGTGCGCAGAACGCTCCGGAGCCATATACCCCGGAGTACCAGAAAACGAACGAGAAGCCCCCGAACCCGCAGAGCCAGTAAAAGAAGCAATACCGAAATCAGCCACACGAACCTGCTGATCCAGAGACTCCCCCAAAAGACCGCTCAGCAGAACATTCTCCGGCTTAATATCCAGGTGCATCACGCCCTGACGGTGAGCAAACTCCACCGCATTCAGAACCTGCACCATCAGACTCAACGCCAAACGAACCGGCAGCGGACCCTCAGAATCCAGCTTCTGACGCAACGAACCGCCATGCTGAAACTCCATCACCAGAGCTAGCACGCCACCCTCAACAACCATGTCCGTCAACGGCACAATATGAGGATGCGACAGCGCCAACAACACCGAACGCTCACGCACAAAAGATTCAAGAACCACAGGGTTCTCCGCAAGCTCCGGACGCAAAACCTTCGCCGCATACAGAGCCCACGAGCCGCTCATCGTAGCAGCCCACACCTCACCGACCGCGCCAGAACCCACCCGGCGCACCAAACGATACGAAGAGCCAAGGGGAGCGCCCGCAACCAGACCCCCCGCAGGCTGACCAGCAACCTGCGGGACAGGATGAGCATCACGACGCTCCGAGCCGGAGTACTGCGGCGAACCAGCAGGTACAGTCACGGGCTAACTCCTTAACATCAACTTCACAACAAGCAGGAAGACTCCCCAGACGGGGCGACCCCTACAGCAAAATAGCCGGTAAAGTTACACCATACCTCACCACACGCCAGACAAGCCCTACAGCCCGCCACGGTGCTGAGAATCCTCAGGGCTCATCAGCTGCACCAGAACCGGCGACCCGGCAAGGAACGCGTAGCCACGACCAACGCTCAGCTGAACCGGGGCGCGCCTCGGAATAGAACCGAACATGTCCATATCCGTATCAACATTCGGCTGAACCACAGCACCAGTGCGGAACTTGCGAATAGCCTTCGTCCAATGGCTATACAAAGGACGCAAATCAGTCGGCTTACCCGTAGCAATAATGTGAACGTCCGGGAAGTCACCCTTCACAATCGCATCAAAAACGTTCATCGGGTCATCCACGCGGTCACCATCATCAATCAGCAACAGCACCGGGCCCGCGGCATCCTGCAAAGCCGCCTGCACCTGAGCAGAAGCATTCTTGCTCTCAAACACCCGGTCAAAAACGCCCTCCGGCGCATTCACCAGACCGGAACGCTGATCAAATACAGCCCAAACCTCCGGAACCTCAGCGGCATCCATGCGTGCGTTCTCCGCCGCGGTGGCATCACCAGACGCCAACGCCGCAGACACCGCCTGCTCCGCCGCAGCCCTCGCCCGAGAAACCAGACGAGCAAACGCAACCAGCAGAGAAGACTTACCCGAACGCGGATTACCCGCAACCATGGCGTGCTCACCCTCGTACAGCTCGAAAGCGCACGCCTCCAACGTAGCCTCCGCAATACCCACAGGGATACGCCACAGGCTCGGAGAAAACTCGGCAGCAGGCATGCTCTCCCACGAAACCCACGTCGGCAGCTGACCAATCACATCACGCTTAGCAGGATCCTGCGGGAAGCGCTCACGAACCATAGAGACGGCCTCCTCCACACCAACAGCGGGAGTAGCCACCTGCATCTGACGCAGACGTTTCGGGTCAACACAACGCCCAGGAACTGCAGCCGGAACATTCGTGCCGCGAATACCATGCGAGGAATAATCGTGAATATCGCTCAGCTGGAAGAACCACGTCTGCAACGAAGCATCAAGAATCTGCGAGGGAATATTCTTCGCGCGACTCGTTGACACCACGCAGTGAATACCAACAGCAGGACCATCCGCATACACTCGGTAGAAATTCGCCAACAAATCCATGCTCACAGCATCAGAGAACTCATCACGCAGCGTCGCAAAACCATCCAAAACAATGAAAAGAGGCTTACGGCGTGCCGCGTCAGCACGGCGAGCATCAAGCTCCGACTTCACAAAACGCAAGAAGCGAGCCTGACGTTCCCTAGCGCCCTGACCGGTACCCACAGCAGAAACAACATGCGGCAAAGAACCTAATGGCAACAAGCCATCAGCGCCCATATCCACCAGAACAATATCGATGTCCTCCGGCGAATAATGCTGAGCCAAACCCAGCACCACCGACTGAATCGTCGTAGTCGTACCACTACCGGCAACACCCACCAACAGCAGGTTGCTCATCTCAATATTCCAGCCCATAGGCACCTGACGCTGCAGCTCAGGCTCATCACCCAAAGTACACATCAGAACACCGTCCCGGACACCACCCACAGTGGGAAGATCCGGGTCGGGGAAGCCGCGAACACCAAAATCAGCCAAATCAACATACGAACCCAACGGCTCAGGCCACACCTTACGAGGAGCAACCGCACCACGAGCCGCATGAGCCGCCACAACAGCATCAATCAGCAGATCCAGGTCATTCGCATCACTCGACGACACCTTCGGGCGTGCACGCTCCGAACGAGGAATACCGATACTATCGGTGGCACGAACCTCCAGAGAAGTCACCACCTCAGTGCCACTCTGACCCGTCACCAGGGCAGTCTGCACCGGCGAAATATCATTCTGGCCCAGCTTCACATAGGCGCGACCCATCTGCGAACGCGAAATCTCCGAAGCATCCGGAACACCAATCACGTTCGAAGAATCCTCACGGCTCTGCACACGCAACGCCACACGCAAGTTCGTATTCGCCAGAATATCGTCATTCACCACGCCAGCAGGACGCTGAGTCGCCAAAATCATGTGCACACCCAGGGTACGACCCACCGCACCAATACTCACCAGCGACGACAGGACATCAGGGAAGTCCTTCGCCAGCATCGCAAACTCGTCAATCACCAGCAGCAAGCGAGGCATCGGCTCCGGCGGGTTCGTCGCCAAATAATCCTTAATGTTGTCCACACCCTCGCCAGCAGCCGCAAACAGGCGCTGACGACGATCCATCTCCGCCTCCAACGACTCAATAGCGCGGTGCGCCAACTGAGCATCCAAGTTGCTCAAAGTACCAATCGTATGCGGCAGACGCTCACACGTCTTAAACGCCGCACCACCCTTAAAGTCAACCAGAATAAAGTTCAAACGGCTCGGATCATGGTGAGCAGCCAAACCCGCCACCAACGAACGCAAAAACTCACTCTTACCCGAACCAGTGGTACCACCCACCAGACCGTGAGGACCGTCCTTCACCAAATCCAGCGTGAACGCGCCAGAGTCGCCCACACCAATCTCCGTACTGAAACCATTAGCCTGCGACCAAAACGCCTCAATATCCTCAGCACCCGGAAGTGTCGGCAAACCAACCAGCTCAGGTAGCTTTACCAGCTGCGGCAAACCGCCGCCCAGAAGCAGACGCTCAGGGTCCTCATGATGCGCCAAAGTACGCGCCACGTGAAGAGCATCCTCAGCGCTCACACCGGCGAGCACACCGTCAGTGACCGTGTAACGGCGGCGAGGCTCCGAATAGGTCATAGAAGCCTCCTCACCAATCTCCACGACCGAAGTACACGACGCAGGAAGACGATCAACAGAAGAAGCCAACACAATACCGGCAACACGGCGAGCCCCCGCAGCAGCAGTCTTATTCGCCATCAGACGCACTTCATCGCCGTACGCCAAAAGGTCGCGTGCCGGCGACTCACGGCCCTCAGTGAGGGTATCCGAATCAACGACCACGCACAGGCCGCGGGTCGGAAGAGACTCAATATCGTTGTATAGAGAGCGCAGCATCTGATCCGACTGCTCCTTACCAGAAGCAAACCAACGCATCTGCTGGTTCTGCGCCATATGCATGTGCGGAAGCCACGACGTCCACACCCAGTCCTGCGAGCGCGCCGAATCAGCGCAGACCGCAATCGTCATATCAGCAGGACCCGTGTGGGTCGCCGCCTGCAGCACCAGGCTACGCGCCAGGGCAAGAGACTGCTCACGCGGCCCCACAATACCGATAGCGCCGCCCTCACGCAGGTCAGCAACCAGCGGGGCATCCCACAGGGTATTGTGCTCAAGAATATGCTGAACCTCAGGCTCAGGATTGCTCGGCTTCGTCAGCTCAGGAGCCCAATGAATATGCCCAGTACCCACATGGAAAGTCAACAGGTCAGGGCTGGTGCTCCGGCGACGCCACAGCGTCATCGCGGGAAGAAGCGCCCGCAGCTGAACGGCATCCGGTGCCGGGGCAAGGTCGTGAAGACGCTCAATTTCCTCACGGTTACTCAGAGCGATACGTTCCTTGAACTTCTCCATTTCCTGCTCAAAACGCACACGCTCCTTCACCTTATCCTTAGCGTGACGACGTTTCTGCTCCACCCACATGCCAATACTCAGAATGGGGCTGAGCATCGCGAAAAGGGCGTAACGAATCTCCTGCATAATGGCGACCATTGCCGCCGCCATAATAATCGGACCCACCGCCATCGCAATATTGAACTTCGGCGGGTCAGAAACGTTCTTGCGGGTAGGTGCCTCCACCTTCTCCGGGGCGCTCAACGCACCCTGACGCGGCGGACGGTTAAACGGTGCAGTACCCGACGCGCTCACATTCGGGGCGCTACCGGGGCGAGGCGCAGCCTTCTCCTGAGGAGCAGGCTGCAGAGTCAGAACACAATCCCCAACATGGATAGTGGTGCTCTCAGAAACAGTCAGACCCTCCTCAGGGATTTTCTGACCGTCCACAAAACTACCGTTCGTAGAACCCGGGTCAGTGATGCGCACCTTCTGAGTGTTTGTCGACTCATCATGAACCACCTGCAGGTGCAGATGCTCCCACGAGGCGCTCGCCGTGGGCAGCACAATGTCGGCGTACGGGGAACGACCCGCCACCAGAGGACGCGAAGAAGGGATAGGGCGCGGCAGGGTAACCGTCGAACCGCCGCTCAAGCAGACACTCCAGCCCTGCACCAGGGAAGGGTAAGAAAGCGGTGCCCTAGAGATGCGCATACCCTCCATCGGCTTGACCTCCGCCAGGGTGGAGGATGCCGTCACCGGGCGGTTATCGCAGTACAGCGGCTCGTCGGCGGGCAGGGAGGGGCCACCGGTCGCCTGGATGAGATCAGCGATGGTCGTCTCAGGCTGCCAGGAGTCTAGTTCATAGCTCCCGTTATGCTCTTCAAGTTCAAGGAAAAAGCGCATAAGGTGTTCTCCAAAATAGATAAATCGTGAGCCCCGCTGGTGGACGGACTAGAAGTAATACCCGAAAGTGGGGGGGGGTGATGGGCTGGCTCTGTACAGTAGGCTCCATGCGGAAAGGCTAGTCGCGAGATTCTGAGGTGAACGTGCGAAGCATCCACACGGGCGGATTTACCGCATCCGTTGAGGAAGACCCGCCCTGAATCATCGAAGTTTCCGCGGTCGGGTAAAGAAGACCCACTTGCCCGCCCGCAGCGTAGGAAGACGAAAAATCCAACGGATACGCGACCGTAGAATCTTTAGCGTCCAAACGAAGGGTTCCTAGAACCCGTCGAACCGCCTCAGGAGTGTATTCACGAACCTGGCTCGTGGCATACGCAAAAGCCAAAAGCGCGTTATGGGAGGGAGCATCCGCCCACACTGCCGATTTCGAGAACGACTGTTCGCCTGACAAATCCTTGAGCGAAGAATCATTCTTCATACGCTCAACCGTTGACACAAATGCCGAAGAAGCGCGACCGGCATCATCAGCACTCAACGCCGCAGCACGTGCCTGCACACGCCCCACAATGCGAATATTGTCAGTCAAGGAACCACCGTTCTCCAGAAGAAGACGTATAAAAGGCTCCGTCAAAGCTTCCTCACCCGCAATCACCGGAGAAGTAATACCCGCCCTCTGAAGAGAACGAAGAACCTTTGCCTGAGTCGACGCCGAACCCGTCAAAACCAGAACAGGAGAAGAGCCCGAAGACTTGTCCCCCAGAAGGCGCGTCAGCTCCTTGAGAATGTCTTTCATGCTGTCTTCATCAGCAGAAACCTGAACGCGATTCGTATAGGGAAGGTCCGGTGCAGAGCCCTCACCCGCATCCAGCAGGATGGTGCGCACACCATTAAGCTGTTGCGAAGAACCCGTGCTAGATGCACCGGCGAGCGAACGAATAGCAGTCGTATAGACCTGCTTCTCCCGCTCAGGGTCCAGAGCAAAACTCCATACCCCATCGCCAGCATCTACCCGGTCATACGCCTCAATCACCGCAACATTGCGTTCCTTAGCAGCAGCCGTAGCACCCCGAAGATGCTCACCCCGAGAAGCAAGCACAATACCCAAAGCACCCTCAGAAGAGAGCTTCTCTACCGCCTCACGGGCACCCTGCTCCGTTCCCTTATCGTTCGCATAAAGAACCTTCACAGAAGAACTACCCAAAGCCAGACGGTACTGCGCAACACGAGCACCCTGAGCATTCAGACGCCACGCAGACCCCTCAGCATCATCACCAAAAGTAGTAACAACACCAATAACAGGCTCACGACCAGACGCAGGAAGAGAAATAGCCTGCTGAACCGTCACCGCAGACGCAGGGTTCGTACCCGTGCCAAGCGGCAAAGGCTGAGGAGTCACAGCGCGCACGCCATACCAGATCCCCACCACCGCAAGGCTAAACAGCACACACAGACTGACACACCACACCACGGTGCGCTGAGTGAGCCGCCTGCCCTCGCGGCGGTGAGGACCTGAATCAGAGCCCAAATGAGGGGAAAACCCCACGGCTAATCACCAATCTGGAAGGTGTACACCGTCTTCACCTCTGCACTGCCAGCATTCGACAGGTGGAAGGTCGGCAGCGAACGCAGACGCTGCAGGGACGCCTTGAACTGAGCCTGACGTTTCTGCAGAGCGGCAATATCCTCAGAACGGAGGTTCGTGTAACCCTGAGCATTCTGCATCGCCAAAGCAAGCTGGTAATCAGCCGCACCAGCCTTCGCGCTATTGCTCTTGAGCGCGCCCAAGAGGCCAGCGCCCTCAGCGTTGCTATCGCCCAAATCGAGCATGAGCTTCGACAGGTCGTTATTCAGCTGAACGGATGCACCAGCCAAATCTCGGGTAGCGTTCTCAGCGCGGGTGCTCAGAGCAACCAGAGAACGCTCAGTCACCGAATCCAGAGACTGACGCAGGCCCTCAATACGATCATTCATATCCTTGTGCTGAACCTCGATAGACTCACCAGCCACCTGAACCACAGTATTCGCGGTATCAGTAATGCCAGCAATCGAAGCGGAGAACGCCTCCTTAGCAGCCGAAGCGCTAGAAGAACCATCGCTCGAAACCTTACGAATCTCCTCGCTAATCATGCTCGTCAGGCTCTCGCGAGTCTCATTGGCAGACTCCTTGAACGCTTCCTTAATAGCGGTGGAGAGGTCAGCCTGCATGTTCGTCATATCCTCCAGGTTCTTACCCAAAGCATTGACAGCATCCGAAGCTGAATGGATACGATCACGCAGAGAAACCTTAGCCTCCTCAGTAGGCTCTTCCTTCTTCTCCGCGTCCTGGTTCTGCGCGTTTGCGGCATCGTTCAGGGTCTTCTCAATCTCGCCCAGGGCACCATCTACCGCGTTCACAGCATCGTTAAGGTCCTTGGCGTCGCGAGCCAGACCCTCCTTGGGGTCATCCATCGAAGTAGCGGCAAGAACCTCATCCCACGCAGCTACCGCGGCAGCAATACGCTGCTCCATCGGAGTACGTGCTGCCGGGGTGTTCGAAGTGTAGGTACGCTCGTTCGCGTTCTCCACCGTAATGACGCGAGTATTACCTTCCGTGGCAGTAGGCTCGGCGGAAGGCGCCTCAGAAGAGGGAGCGGCGGAAGGAGCCTCAACCTTCTTCGACGGCTCCTCAGAAGGAGCCACAGAAGCAGACTCAGACGGTGCAGGGCTAGGAGCCTCAGACGGCGCCTCAGAAGACGGTGCAGCAGACGGTGAAGCCGCGCCACCACAAGAAGAAGCCGTCAGGTATCCACGCAGATGCTCCACCTGCTCAGCAGACAGAGAACCGCCACGCTCAGTAGACAGAGCACAAAGCTGCTCCGCCAGTTCCTTATTCTGAGCGCTCATAGAACCAGAACCGTCCACCAGCTCCGCACGAGCAGAAGCCGCACGAGAATGAACGTTCTTGATGCTCTCAATCAGACGGCTCGACGTTTCCTTCATCTGATTCACGCTCTGACGAGCCGCACTAACCTTCTCACTCAAAGAACGCACAGCATCAGCATCAAGAGAAGACGGGTCCTTCTCCACCTGCTCAACAAGCTCATCCATCTGACGCTTCAATGCCGAATAGTTGTTGTTCGCACCCTTCAAATACTCCGGCTGCAGGTGATCCACAATCTTCTCACCAGTAGCAACCAGTGCAATCAGAGAGCTCTGCACCGTCACCGACGCACCGAACAGGGCGCAGGTCACCGAACCGTTAGAAGAACAAGTCTCAGCGGTCGGGTGCTCCGGGCCAACAATCTCACGAATCGAAGCCGTAAGATCCTGCTGGCAGTCCGAACTTGCCTCCGCATACGCATTCAGAACAGCAGACAGCTGAACCAAATTACCGTACACGCTACGGCTACTCGCACCCTCCTCACGATGCACAACACAACGACCGCCGCTATGCGAAACAGACACATTGGGGCGAGCCGTCGTATCACCCAGCATCGAGTGAAGAGCAGCAACAGTACGCTCCAACTGAGAAATCAGCTGAGAATTATTAGTCCGCGAAGCCTCAGAAAGGTCCTTCTGCAGGCTCTCAATATTCGCCTGCAGACCCTGCATAGTCTTCGTCAACGATTCATTCTGAGTCTTCAGATGCTCGGCAGTGTCCTTACCCAAAGTCGCAGACGTATCATCCAGGCTCTGACGCACCTGAGCAACCTGCGAACTAGCGCTAGTCAGCGTCGTATTAACCTCGTTGACGGTATCAATAGTGCGCTGCAGAAGCGCCACCTGAGACGCATCCTGAGAAGTGAAACCATTAGTAATGATTCCCGCACCAGACAAATCAGAAGCAAAACCAGGCTGCACCGAAATATTGAAGGTAGGCGCACTAAAATCCTTCGCCTTAACCTTCAACACAAAAGAAGAAGAACTAGCAGTGACCGGAGGTGCCGAAATAGCACCCCACTGAACAACAGCCTTACCTTCATCGTTGGTGCTCACCACACCATTCGTCGACGAATCAGCAGCGTCAGGGGTCGTAATAACCTGAGTAGGAGAACCCGAAAGAACAGTAGAAGCAGCAATAGAGAACGGAGTGCCAACCGGTGCAGGGCTAGTACGGCTAGTACCGGATGCATCATAGGTGACGTCCTCGGTCTTCACCGTCAGGTTCTCAACCGTAACCTTAATCGTGATTTCGCCACTGTAACCATTCAAATCATTCAGGTTAGTGCCGCTACCGCGCTCAGTAGAATACTGCAGGCTCACACGCACAGGAAGGTCATTAACGACGTCCTTCGGCTTGAACTGCACATTGCTCGAGGAGCTCGTACGATCCTTGTCATTGACGTAAATGTTGGTCGACTCAATCGACGAAACCTCGCCGTCACGACCCATCTGAATATTCACGTTCTGCAGAACATTAGTAGCGTTCTCCACCTGGCGGGGACTCTGAGAAGTAACAGTACCCTTATCGGAAGGGGCACTGTTATTGTTCGTGCCCGTGGAGCAGGAAGAGAAAATAAGTGCCGTCGTGACACCCAAAATCAAAGGGAAGCGGAGTAGACGCTGACGCGCTGTGGTGTGGTTGGTCATGATGATCTTTTCGTTGAGTTATATACCGTGCAGACACATAACAGCGGCAAGTCTGAAACGCCACTGTATAGTGCCCACCTGAGTGGAAAGGGTCAGGGGCAAAGCCGGAAAGAGAAAAAGCCCCGTACCACTTTATCAGTCCAATATGGGAAGGTTGATATTTTTTCCTCCTAGTCGGTGCCTCATCAGGATATTCAATTCAACCTTGAGGTGATAGTTAAAGGTATTTTTCATTTCGTTTCAAACTAGTGCACTTACCGAACTCTGTTTGACATAGAAAAACCCCGCGGCTGAGGTCATCTCTCAGCCCACGGGGTTCCACGGTTTAGCTGGCTGCAGGTTCCGCCTCCGGGTCCTCCTCGTCTTCCTTCTCGGGGATAGCAACACCCACGGTCAGGTACCTCTTCGCCAGCAGGTACGAGGCGATCACCGGCACCACATACACCAGCGACAAGCCGCTACCAGACTGCACAACATCCACGGCAAGACGGGCCGCCGCCAAGCATCCACCCAAACCCACCAGGGTGACGCAGAAGCCACGCAACACACCATACCCGGCAGTGCCCTCCTCAAAAGTCGCCGCCCACAGCTTGAACAGGGCGCGGCGCACAAAAATCAGGAAAACCGGCACCAGGCACAGCACCACTGAAACACCCACAGGCTCATAACCGGCAGCAGCGAACGAAACCACCGGAATAACCAGGCAGAAGAGCACCATCAGGGCGCTCACACCCAGCACCACGGTGCGCACATACCGGTTGATGCGCTCCATACGGTGCAGGTTAGGGATCTCCTCGCTCGGCTGCGCGGCATTGTAGAAGAACAGCAGCAGAACCAGCGCGGACGCCGCCACATACCAGGGCTCGAAATTGATGCCGTCCACCTGCGGGGTGGAGGCAACCTGCGGGACACCCACCAGGGAGAGAGTAGCGAGCAGAACAATCGCGGCGACGCAGAACGTGCCCACCGTCAGCAGAAAGTAATGGTACGCGCCACCGTTCTTTGCATCGTGCACACCGTGCTCACGCGTGCCGTCAATCATCACGACGGAAAACAGCATCGTGGAGATGGATAGGATGCTCCACGCGTACTCGCCCGTCATGACGGGGACAAACAGGAGAAGTGCGGACGCGGAGAAAAGAATCCACAGAAATACTTGCTGCAGGGTTGTTGAGGATGCGAGGGCCACCTCAAAAAAGCCGATGATAAAGTCGCCGATATCGTCCATGGTGGAATCCTTTCTACGGGGGCAGGGTTATTCTTTGATCTCTTCAAAGCGGATGGCAGTGAAGCCTGTGTCATCGTTACGGGTATCGAAGGACTTATAGGCCCTATATTTCTTACCCGCCTCAATACTGTTGAGGTAGGGGTAGATACGTTCCCCATCGGGAGCGTGCCACATCGTGATAGTTCCGCACTCTTCCGTCTCAAAGACACCGGAGATTGCGTAAGGGTCCTCATGCTCAATAATTTCAACCGACTCGATAGTGCATATTTCAGAGTCATTATTCGGGTTGTAATGAGTCATGAAATATAAAAAACCAAATACGGCGATAATCCCTACACAAAATATGATGGCTTCACGGTCATACCAAATATCTCTTCCTTTTCTACGAAGATACTCTTTGAAGGTAACTTTATTCTTCTTTTTCTTTGAACTATTCCTTTTCTTCAAAACATTATTTTTCACCGTGAATCACCTCTTCCCAGCGTAGAAATTTACAGCTTCACTAACTCATTCCTTTTCGCGGCGTGCCTCCTCACGCGCCTGCTGACGCTCCAGCCTACGCGCCTCATTACGAGCAGCCCTACGGCGGCGCTTCTGACGCTCACTCTTCGTCACACCCACCACATACTTCGTTTCGCACAAGTCATAAAACTGGGCATAAATATCGCGCGAAGAACCATACATCCCCACCACACTCATCACATCCAGACCGTCCTCCTCAGCCCAACGCCCATGATCATCACGGTACAGCACCTGTGCCATAAGAATCGTCGCATCAAACTGATACGGGTCAAAGCTGCAAGTACGCTTACCCATCTCAGTGCTACCAATACGCAAGAACCCGTTCTTGCCGTTGTTCTCCACATGGGCAAACGTGATGGAGGGGTAGGTGAAAGTGCGTTCCTTCCACCGCCAATTACGCCACCGCACGTGGTCCTCACGCAACTCGAGGTAGAAGGCGTAGCAGTGGTTCAGAGGAATAGCACCCAGCAGGCCTATGCCTAAGACACCAATCAGGAAAGCGGCAATGACCACCCCCGCTTGTGACTCATCCGCGAGGCCTTCGTGTGTCCCTGTCGAAAAGAGAAATATCGGCGCACCAACAAACCCAAGGATAGATACAAGCCAGAAGAAAATAAACGCCGCAATGGGTCTTTTCTGCCTTTTGTTTAGGGTGGGTTTGCCGAGCTTAATACGGATACCCGGTATCAGGGCGACGATAAGTCCTGCGAGGGCTCCGTCTTCTGCTGCGCTCATGGTGTGTACGTCCTTGTGCGGTAGTGGTTGGTGAATCACACCCGCCCCGGTGAGGTGGCGGGCACATCCTTAGCCTATCGCACCCAATCTAGACGGGAGGTTAACTCGACGCAATGCTCCGGTGAAGACTCGGCAACCACTGCGCAGATAGCCCAAATCCGTGCCTAACCACCAGATTTCCTCGGCTACTCTGAGAACGAACCCGCACCCTTCGCACCGTTGCCGGAAAGCTACGGGTCACCGATAAACAGAAAGGGTAGTTGACCACCATGATGATGAACTACACCACGATTGCCCTCTGGGGCCTAGTAAATGTTCTACAGGCGTATAAGATGTTCCGGTCCATCATTGTCTACGAAATCAACCGCCGCCGAGACAAGAAGCTGTACGCCAAAAATATTTACATTACTCGAGGCGACCGCCTTGGAATAATTGCGCTTACCGTCGCGCTTCTTATAATCCCTGCTGTGATGTTTATGTTGCATTTGCTGAACGATGTAGGATTCCATTTTCTAGATATCGGAGTTTTCCTTCTCATCTGTACTCTTCTGTACTTCTTCAATGAAGCTACTGGGTCTTACACCAAAATTTCGCCCGAAGGAGTCGAAGAGGACGACGGGCACGACAATAAAACCTTCTACCCGCTTAACGCGATTGATAAGGTCACGTATAGGGAGAGTTACGACAGTGAAAGCCCAGACTCTGTCTCCTTCGAAACAAAATCGGGTAAGCATATTGCGCGTTTCGGGCCCATCTATGATGGCTACCCCCTTCTCGCAATGACCCGATTCAAGATGGAAAACGACCGATGGCCAGACATGAACAACCCCGAAGAAGTCGCCCAGGTCAAGGCGTGGATGAACTGGAACTCGACCATCCCGCACATCAAGGACAAGGAAATTTCGGGCCTCGCCGAAGTAGACATGTAGCCTGCAATTTAGGCTGTTTTCAGCCCGTATTGAGTGCGTGCCCGGCGTGTTTCTCAACCAATATTTCCGCAATTTTTCTGCCGGAAAAACGTGGACTAGCTCGCATGATCTAACCCTCAACTAGAAGGTGCACTCTGCACGTAAAAACATTAACGTTGAGGCATACAATAAGAAATGGTTAATGCACAGCCGCACGCCGTGCACACGCCACGTCACTTCACAGAAACACCGACCCCGAAAGGCACATCATGGCCACCAAGAAGCCCTCACGCCTCACCCGCCGCGCAGCACTCGCCGCAGCAGGCGCAGGCGCAGCAACCGCCCTCGGCGCACTGTTCACCCCCGCACAGGCAACCACCTATCGCCCCACCGTGCGCCGCACCCCCTACAACGGCTACTACTCGCACCGTTACGGCCGCCGCGGCCGCATCGTCATCAGTGACTACTACGGTAGCTCCTACAGCAACTACTACTATTACGGCGGCTAAAAATACCAAGCCCAATAAACATATACTGGAAGACGGCACTACACTCACGTAGTGCCGTCTTCCCGTTAGATGCCGCAGGCATCACCCGCACCACGGTGCGGAAAACACACCACAGATAGAGAGAAAAATGAAGAACGTAACCCGCCGATCCGCCCTCGGCCTGTTTGTCGCTGCCGGTGGCGCAACCCTCCTGGCTGCATGCGGTTCGCAGTCTCAGGCATCCAGCGGCTCTGCATCTGCATCCGGTAGCGCTTCTACCTCGGACGCCGAAGTTAACAACGCACGTGCCGACTACTCCGGTCCTGCTGTCCTGGACGGTTACACCTCCAAGCCTGCTGACTACCAGCTGGCAACCCGCACCGAGCCGGCCAAGAACGTGCCCGTGCCGACCAAGCCCGCCGTCGCTAACGAGAACAGCGTGGAGGGCCTGTACCAGTCCATCGCGTTCTTCGGCGCAGCCATGGAATACTACATGCGTACCGGTAAGACCGAGCCCCTGCGTGAAAGCGCTATGGACAAGAGCGAACTCAAGTCAATGCTCGAGCCGGAAGACGGCACCCTCGGCGAAAAGCTGGTCAAGGGCGAAGTCTGGATGCACGACCCGACCGTCACCATCACCCTGCTCTCCGCACAGCCCACCCGCGATGGTAAGGCATACACCTGGAATGCTCGCTTCACCCTTACCCGCGGCGAATTCATGGCATCTAAGGATAAGGTTCTGGAGGTCCCCGAAAGCGGTCGTGAGAACGTCAACGAGCGTACCCTGCGCGGTGTTTACGAGAACGGTGCGTGGAAGCTGACTGGCATGAAGTCTGAATCTGAGGCTTCTGCATCGGCTTCTGCTTCCTAAAAGCATCAGTCTAGAAGCGTATAGCTTCTAAAAACAGAGAGGCGCCCGCCCCGTGGCTGAAAAACCACGAGGCGGGCGCCACCACCGTAGATAGAGAGAACCAATGAAGAACGTAACCCGCCGATCTGCCCTCGGCATGGTTGTAGCCGCCGGTGGCGCAACCCTCCTGGCAGCGTGCGGCGCTCAGCCGCAAGCAACCAGCGGCAACGCATCCGAGAGGGCATCCAGCAATGCATCCGGTAGCGCATCTGCTTCCGCATCTAAGAGCGTTCGTAGCGACTACTCCGGCGTTGCGGTCCTGGACGGCTACACTTCCAAGCCTGCAGGTTATAAGGAAGGTACCCGTACCGAGCCGCCCAAGAATGTTCCTGTACCTGTGAAGCCCGCTGTTGCTAACGAGAACAGCGTGGAAGGCTTCTACCAGTCCATTGCATTCTTTGGCGCCGCTTCTGAATATTATGGGCGTACCGGAAAGACTGAACCTTTGCGTGAAAGCGGTATTGATATTTCAGAATTGAAGACCACCCTTGAACCCACGCCTGGTAGCTTCGATGATGCTTTGCAAAAGGGGGAGGTCTGGCGCCAAGAACAAACTGTTACTGTCGCTATGAATACGCCTCAACCGACCCGCGATGGTGATAGCTATATCTGGAATGTAAAGATGGTTTTGGAGAACGGTGAGTTTGCTGTATACAAGGGGAAAGTGATGGAGTCTCCCAAGGAATACCGCAAAATTACTGGAGATGCCATCATTCGTGGAGTTTATGAGAATGGCGACTGGAAGCTTACAGTGAATCCGGTTGCTACTTCTAGTGCCACTGCATCGGCTTCTGCTTCCTAAAAGCTTCAGCCTAGAAGCGCATAGCTTCTATACCTCAAAGGCGCCCGCCCCGTGGCTGAAAACCACGAGGCGGGCGCTTTTCTTATATGTGCAATAAAGCATATACCCTTATCGGGATGCTACCAGATGCGCACGCGCTCCTCCGGAGCCAGGTACAGTGCATCGCCCTCAGAGACACCAAACGCCTCATAGAACTCATCAATATTGCGCACCACACCGTTCACACGGAATTCATCCGGCGAGTGCGGATCCACCGAAATCATCACCTCGGCGTGCTGCGGGCGGGACTTCGTGCACCAGCCGCGAGCATTCGAGAAGAAGAAACGCTGAATACCGGTCATACCGTCAATCACCGGCGCGTCAGCCAGCGACTCAATGCCCTGCTTCTTCAAAGCCAGACGGTACGCCTTCAACGCAATCGACATGCCAGCCAGGTCGCCAATGTTCTCGCCCAGAGTCAGCTCACCGTTCACGTGGAACTTCGGGTCCAGACCCACCGGAACGTACGCGTTGTACTGCTCCACCAGCGCGGAGGTGCGCTCCTTGAACTTCGCGTAATCCTCCTCAGTCCACCAGCTCTCCAGCTTGCCGTCACCGTCATAGCGGGAACCCTGATCGTCAAAACCGTGACCAATCTCGTGGCCAATAATCATGCCGATATTGCCGTAGTTCGCCGCATCATCAGCATCCGGGTTGAAGTACGGCGGCTGCAGAATCGCTGCCGGGAACACAATCTCATTCGCCGGCGGCATGTAGTACGCGTTCACGGTCTGCGGAGTCATCAGCCACTCCGACTTATCCACCGGCTGACCCTTACGGGCAATCAGCCAGTCAGCATCAAACGCACCGGTACGGCGCAGGTTCTCAAACAGGTCACCGGGAACGAGCTCCAGTGCGGAGAAGTCACGCCACTTATCGGGGTAACCGATCTTGGTGACGAACTTCGACAGCTTCTCCAGCGCCTTCTGGCGGGTTGCCTCAGTCATCCAGTCCAGCGACTCAATAGACTCGCGGTACGCCTCAAGGAGGTTGCCGACCAGAACCAGCATCTTCTCCTTGTGCGAAGGCGGGAAGTGCACAGCCACGTACTCCTGGCCAATCTCCTCACCCAGAGCCTTCTCGACAGCACCCACGCCGCGCTTCCAGCGCTCACGAATCTGCTGGGTACCGGAAAGGGTCTTGCCGTAGAAGTTGAAGCTTTCCTGAACCAGCTCGTCGTACATGAACGGCGCACGCGAACGCAGAACAGTCCACACAGCCCACAGCTTCCAGCTCATCAGCGGGATGGAGGTGAACAGCTTAGCCGCACCCTCAAAGAAGGACGGCTGAGCCACAATAACCTGACCCAGGGTCTCCGGGTCGGCGCCAAGAGCCAGCAGCCACTGCGAGAACGGGAAGCCGGGGAACTTCTCGTCCAGCTCGGTCGCCTGGTACGGGTTGTAGGTCGCCTCAGCGTCGCGATTCTCCACGACGTTCCAGTGCAGGCGAGCCAGCTCAGACTCGTGAGTGAACACCAGCTGAGCCGCCTGCTCCGGGGTCAGGCCGAAGCCCTCAGCCAGACCGGTCAGCTCAAACATGCGGGCAATATGCTCAACGTACGCCGCGCATGCAGCCTCGTGCTTCTCTTCACGGTAGTAGGATTCATCCGGCAGACCCAGACCCGACTGGTACAGGAAGAACGTGTAATTCTTCGGGTCCTTCGGGTCGTTGCTGGTGTACCAGGCGAACAGCTGCGGCAGACCCGCACGAGACAGCAGCGCCAGGGTCACAGCCAGGTGGGAGGGGGTTGCCGAGTTCAGAATCGGGGCGATTTCCTTCAGCAGCGGCTCCAGGCCGTCCGCCTCAATCTTCTCAACATCCATGAAGGAGTTGTAGAGTGCGCCAATACGGGACTCCGGCTGCTCCTTCGCAATCTTCTCCACCAGCTCACGCACGTGCTTCTCTGCGTTATCGCGGAGGGTGTACAGGCCGCCGTCCTTGGGGCGGTCCGCCGGGATTTCGTGGGTAGCAAGCCACTTACCGTTGACGTGGCGGAAGAAATCGTCGCCCGGCTTGACGGTTTCATCCACCCATTCTTTAGTGATTCCAGAGTTAGTAGTCATGGTTCCATTCTAGGTTCTTAACGTAAGAAGCCACACGATTACCGACAAGCCACCATATGGTGACTCACCAGCAAACGTGTGGCTTCCCTACACGAAAGACTGGGCAATTATGCCTGAGCCGCCAGCTTCTCTGCACGCTCAGCCATCAGACGCTTCTCAGCACCGTTAACCAGCCAGAGGAACAGAACCGCCAGACCCGAGCACACAATCATGAAGACGAACGCGGTGCCCCAACCCCAGTGGTCAACAATAATGCCGATACCGGCAGAAGCCAGGGTCGCACCCAACGCGTAACCGAACAGGCCGGTGAAGCCCGCAGCGGTACCCGCAACATGCGAGGGGGATAGGTCAATAGCCTGCAGACCAATCAGCATGACCGGGCCGTAAATCAGGCCACCAATCAGAGCCAACGCAACGTACGCAATCCACAGCGGCGCATCCGAAGAAGGCAGCCAGTACAGCAGAATCGCGCCAACGGTCGCAATCAGGAACAGGATACCCGCGGGGGAGCGGCGACCCTTGAACATGCGGTCAGAAACGTAACCGCACAGGACGGTACCACCAATACCGGCAAGCTCCAGAATCGAGAAGCCCGCAATACCACCCTCAAGGGAAGCGTGGCGCACATCGTGTAGGTACTTCGGCGCCCACACCAGCACGCCGTAACGCAGGGTGTACACGAACACGTTTGCCAGAGCCAGGTACACCATGGTCGAGTTGGTCAGCACGTGCTTACGGATGGTGGTCCAAGTGGACTCTGCACGATCCTCAGCGGTGGACTCAACCTTGTGCGGGTCGTTGCGGTACACGTCAACGGTGGGCAGACCCTCAGCCTCGGGGTTGTCACGAATCAGCAACCACGCCACGAACGCCAGAACGAAGCTGATAACTGCCGGGAACCAGAAGGCAACTTCCCAGGTCTTGCCGAACATGGAGAAGCCCCACGCAACCAGCAGGCCGGACAGCGCACCACCGACGTTGTGGGCGGTGTTCCACCACGAAACCTTCGCGCCGCGCTCGCTGGTGGAGAACCAGTTCACGAGCACGCGGCCCGAGGGCGGCCAGCCCATGCCCTGGAAGATGCCGTTGAAGACCATAATGGTCGCCATGATGGAGGCGATAGCGGCACCGTAGCCCGCCGCGCCCGCACCTTCACCCATGTAACCGGTCATAGCCAGCAGGATGTTGGCAACACCCGAGAGCACCAGACCGATGGGCAGGAACAGACGCGCGTTCGAGCGGTCAGAAATCATTGCGGTAAAGAACTTGCTGAAGCCGTATGCCAGCAGCAGCGCCGTAGACAGCGCGCCAATAGCCGCGTTGCTAAAGCCAAGTTCCTTGGTCAGAATCGGGGTGACCAGCGGGACGTTGTTACGAATCAGGTAGAAGGTCGCGTAACCGATGAAAATACCCATGAAAACCTGCAGACGCATGCGCGGGTACTTTGCATTAACTTCTGCCTCACTCAGCTGAGGCTTGGGTGCCGGAATGGCGAGCCAGCGGGGTACAGAACCCTTCTTCTTCTTTGATGAAGTGGTAGTAGTCATGCTGGAATTCTAAAAACGAATTCTTATAAAAATGCTAATCTGATGGGCATATGTGCATAGTAATGCTTTCGGTTATGAACGGATATTCAGAACGAGTATTCTTTAAAATGTGTTTTTACCCCGTAAATTCGGGGAAGTTCAAAGAATGTGTGATGCATATCTAGCTACTGGGCAACATTGCCGCAGGTTAGTCAATGAATATAAATACTTTCCCCATTGAGTAAGTATGTGTTTTGGTCAGACCACACTTAAATTTAGAGTAATTTATACCCTAAGTTCAAATAAAAACCACCTCAACACCGCTAAATCAGCACCCAAAACAGCACAGAAAAACCCGCCCGCACGGTGCAGAAGAAAAACCGTACGGGCGGGCCTGTTATCTATCCCCAAAAGCTCGGCATACAGTCGGTACGCATACCGGCACGAAGCCGAACAGCCGCCACCTGCCGCAGGTTACCGCGAGCAAACCATCATCCGGTCAACCCACGGCAGGCAGCGGAACCAATAGGCGCCTCCTAGAGGGATGCGCGAATCGCCTTGGTGGCATCCACCAGGTGACGCAGAGACTGCTTGGTCTCCTCGTAATCACGAGTCTTCAGACCACAGTCAGGGTTCACCCACAGGTCAGCAATGGTGCCGTAACCAATCGCAGCCTTCAGCAGGGACTCAATCTCATCCTGCGAAGGAACACGCGGGGAGTGGATGTCCCACACGCCCGGGCCCAGACCGGAAACGAAGCTCTCCGGAATATCAGCCAGTAGCTCCATGTGCGAACGAGCCGCCTCAATGCTGGTCACATCAGCGTTCAGAGCGTTAATCGAGTCGATAATCTCGTTGAACTCCGAGTAGCACAGGTGGGTGTGAATCTGAGTGGAATCCTTCACCGCGCTGGTTGCCAGGCGGAAGGAATTCACCGACCAGTCCAGGTACTGCGGCTGCTCATCGCGGCGCAGGGGCAACAGCTCACGCAGAGCCGGCTCGTCCACCTGAATGATGCGGATGCCCGCCTGCTCCAGGTCGGCAATCTCGTCGGCAAGAGCCAGAGCCACCTGGTTAGCGGTCTCGCGGCGCGGCTGGTCGTCACGCACGAAGGACCACGCCAGAATCGTCACGGGGCCGGTGAGCATGCCCTTGACGGGCTTCTCGCTCAGCGACTGTGCGTGGGAGCTCCACGGCACGGTGAACGCCTCACCGCGCAGGCCCTCGCCGTGACGCTTCACGTCACCGAACAGGATCGAGGGGCGGGTGCAACGCGAACCGTAGGACTGAACCCAGCCGTGGCGGGTGGTTGCAAAGCCGTCGAAGTTCTCGGCGAAGTACTGAACCATGTCGTTACGCTCAGCCTCACCGTGAACCAGCACGTCCAGACCCAGCTCCTCCTGCAGCTTGATGACCGAGGCAATCTCGTCACGCAGGAAGCCGTTCAGCTCCTCAGCGGAAATCTTGCCCGCACGAGCCTCCGCACGGCGGCGGCGAATCTCAGCGGTCTGGGGGAAGGAACCGATGGTGGTGGTCGGCAGCTTCGGCAGGTTCAGGTCAGCCTGAGCCGCGCGGCGAACGTCAATGGTCGGACGGTCGAAGTCCTCGGCGGTTACAGCTGCGGCGCGGGCACGAATCTCGTCGTTGTGCTTGCGCGGGTCGGCGGCGAAGCGAGCCAGCGCCTCGTCAGCAGCCTTCAGCTCCGGCTCAACAGCAGCCTCACCCTCGGCCAGGCCACGAGCCAGCAGGGCGATCTCGGCAACCTTCTGGTCGGCGAATGCCAGGCCGTCCACGGGAACCTCGGCGGGGTCTTCCAGAGCCAGGTCGTGCGGCACGTGCTGCAGGGAGGTCGAGGAGGACACCGACACGGCACCCTCGGATGCGCCGGGCAGCGCCTCCAGAGTCTTCAGAGCCGCGCGAACATCGGCACGCCACACGTTACGGCCGTTCACAACACCGGCAACCAGGTGCACACCAGCGGCAGAAACGGACTCCAGCTCAGCCTTCGAGTACACGCCGTGCACCAGGTCAAGGTGCAGAGCCTCAATACCGGTACCCAGCAGAGCCGGCAGGTTCTCACGCAGGGAACCGTAGGGGCTGGTCACCAGAATCTGCGGGCGCTTCTCGCCGGCAGCCAGGGTGCGGTAGGTGCGCTCGGCAAGCTCAGCAACCTTCGCGTTGTCGGCACGGTCCACGGTCAGGCCCGGCTCATCCAGCTGAACCCACTCAACACCGCGCTCAGCCAGCTGCTCCAGCACCTGAGCGTAAGCGGCAACGAACTCGTCCAGGCGGTCGATGGGTGCGAAGTCCTCGGCGGAACCCTGCTCGGCCTTAGCGCCCAGCAGCAGGGTCAGCGGGCCAACAATCTGCGGGCGAACCTTCACGCCAGCCTGCTTTGCGACCTCAAGCTGCTCGTCAATAGCCTCAAGGTTCAGCTTAATCTCGGTACCGGCACCAATCTCAGGCACCAGGTAGTGGTAGTTGGTGTCGAACCACTTAGTCATCTCCAGCGGAGGCAGGGTCTCGGTACCGCGCGCCAGGGCGAAGTAGCCGGGCAGATCCAGCAGGCCGCGTGCATCCTTAGCCTCAGCCAGACGCTCGGGAACCAGGGTGAACAGGCGAACAACGTCGAGCACCTGGTCGTAGTAGGAGAAGGTTGCCGGAATCGAGTAGTTGTCAGCCTTCAGACCGGCGACGGTCACGCGCTCGAAGTAGGTGCGCTGCACGTCAGCGGCGGTGTCCTGTAGCTCCTGCAGGGTGGCCTTGCCCTTCCAGAAAGCCTCCTGAGCCTTCTTCAGTTCACGGAAGCGGCCCACGCGGGGGTAACCAACAATAGTTGCGGCGGGGAAAGCAACGTTAGACATAGTGCATATTCCTTTACTGGGGATAGAAATGGGAGAATCAGCGGGCTCTGCCGGCCCCGTCGATGGGGCCGAGATCCGCGGGACGCTCCCGGGGTACTTTGGGGGAAACTTGGGTGGCGCATCCGCGCCGGGCGGAGCGGGTCGCGTTTAGGCGAATTCCAGCTCGCTCAGGGGCTGGGAGAAACGGTTGCTGTATCGGGGTAGGTCCAGCTGATCCAGAACGTCCAGCACCGCCGCATGCTCGTTGAAGGTGAAGAAGTGCAGGCCCGGTGCGCCCGCATCCATCACGGCGCGGCACTGGTTCAGCGCGTAATCCACGCCGATGCGGTGCAGCTCAGCGTTGCTGGTCGCCGTCTCTAGGGCGTAGGCGAGGTCCGTCGGGACTTCCATGCCCGCCATCTGGCAGAGGTTCTGTAGGCGCTTCAGCGAGGTTACCGGCATGATGCCCGGAATAATCGGAATATCCACGCCTGCCAGGTGCGCCGAATCGACCAGGGCGCTGTAGCGTTCATCCTCAAAGAACACCTGAGTGATCGCGAAGTCCGCGCCGGCACGCTGCTTCGACAACAGAATCTCAATATCCTGCAACAGAGATGCGGACTCGGGGTGCTTCTGCGGGTATGCCGCCACACCAATCGACACCTTGCCAGCTGCCAGGTGGGCGAAATCTTCACGCTCCACGCGGCGAATCAGCTCCACCAGGTAGCGGGCGAAAGGAAGTTCAGAAACCTGACCTTCCTGAATATCACCGCGAAGAGCCAGGAAACCGCGCACACCCAGACCCAGAATCAGGCGGACCGCACGCTCCAGCTCATGCACCGAATGGCCTGCACAAATCAGGTGAGCCAGCGGGGTGAGGGACGTTTCATGCACCAGGTGGTCGAGTAGCGCGAGGGTCTTCTGGCGGCGCTTAGCGTCACCGGCGTAGGTGACCGACACGTAGTCGGGGTTGGTGCCCTCAAGCTCGGCAATGGTGTGGAGTAGCGACTCGCAACTTGCGTGTGAGCGGGGTGGGAACAGCTCAAAAGAAAGAGCCGGGTGAACTGTCGTCATAACCTTCCTTCGTGTTCACCCGATAGATACGCACCGGGAGGGTGCGCGAATTCTTCTGCAGGATGCGCTGTACCGGTTTGCGGGTGCACATCATCAAGGGGTGCCGAAGGGTATTCTTCTCTATCGGTTCTGGCGGGAGCACCTTGTCCGTACCCTGCACCGTGACGGTGGGGGATACTGGCGAGGTTGCTGCGACGTCGACGAGCCAGATCTCTCGGTCGCTCTTGATAGATAACGCTTTCACTCTACCCACTGCCTCCGAGGGTGTGCAAGGGATGCGGCGGTTGATGTCCTAATATTTCTGGACATGACATCGGGGGCGAAATATGAACTTAATATGACCGACTATGACGAAGGGCAGCTGGGGGCGTTGCGGGTAGGGCTGTCGGTTGACCCCTGAATGCCCGAAAATATCACAGATATATCTGCTTAATATTCTTGGACACGCACGAATATGTGTGTTTTATATTTCATTGAAGAGTAGAGTTAGTTAGTGAGGCACGGGTAGTGTTTCAATGTCCGCTCATCGAGGAGTTTCAGGGCTCAAAGATGAGTTCAATATGACTTTGTGAGCGTGGTGAGAATGAAAAATCTATTTTCTTCTATACTCTGGTCCTTCCGCCTAGCCTGGAAAACCTGTCCCACAACCCTGGTGAGCGTCGCCCTATCGCTAGCCGTCATAGCCTGCATTCCCCTGAGCCAGTCCCTGCTGATCGGTAATACAGTATCAGCCTTGAGCGGTTCAAATGGTGGCGCGGCCTGGATTTATATTGTTGCTCTTGCCCTTGTCGTTGGAATTAATATCATTGCTAAACGCTGGGTCATAAGTAACATGCTCATCCTCAAATCAAAGGTGAATTATCGGGTTCACTGCATGTTAAATAACAGGTTATCTACATTTCCGTTATCTGATATAAGTAGCACAAAATCACAGGAAGATATACGTGCTGCTAGAGAGGCAATATCGAAACAGGAATTGCAGGTTCACACCATGTCAGTTATGACACTGGTGAGTGCCTTCGCAATGGTGTTACTTCTCTGTCTTAATATCGCGAACGTCAGCATTGTGGCAGCAATTTTTGCGGCACTGTGTTCACTACCCCTATCTATTGCAATGGTAATCCTCGCTAAACGTGATTACGCTATATACACCCTAATGTACGAGGACTATCGGGTAGAGAACTACTATCTAGACAATCTGATGGCTCAAAGTCGCGCCCAAGAACTTCACCTCATGAGAGCCTCCCGATTTTTCTCGCAACGCGTAGCGTCCTGGCGACGCCGGGCGGCCGGTAGGGAATTGAGCCTTGAAAGTGTTAGAGGAATCATCTCCATAGTTGCAGGGCTACTCTGCTCTGTCTTACTTTTTGCGTCCCTGTACTTCCTTGTGGATTCAGGAGCCGATATATCGTATGTGGCCGGATCGCTGATTGGAATCATTGCCTGTGTTAACGCGACCCAAGAGGTGGGATATTCATTCGGCCAGATTATTAATGGAGCATTATCTGTTCAGCAATTCCGAAGGGTATGCGACTCTGATACTTACGACCATGCTTCTGAGATAAAAACTTCTAACCATAACCGTGAAAATATTTCAAAAATTATATGCAAAGATGTATCCGTTCAGTATGAGGGCGCGTCGTCTTTTGCGCTTAAAGATATTAATCTTGAGCTGATGAATAATCAAATGATTGCAGTAGTTGGTGCCTCGGGCGCGGGAAAAACAACGCTAATAAATGCAATTCTTGGAATTACACCAATTGCCCAGGGGAGCATAACGTATAAGGGTGCTTCTTCTGAGAGTAAATACAACATGTTGGCAAATGTGGGTTTGGTGAGTCAAGACTACGGCCGTTATGAACTGACTGTGCGTGAAAATCTTCTTCT
>NZ_KV801792.1:254746-371370 GCF_001810515.1 Rothia sp. HMSC075F09 | reverse complement strand
TTTGTTGTCCAAGAAACGGGAGGCAGTTCAAAAACTCAACGGGGGCTTTTTGTATGTGGCATCCTTCAGAAGCCTATTGGCTCACCGGCTTCCGAGCTGGCAACATGCCGATTACTGACCGGGAATCAGGCCGTGGGGAGTAATCAGGAACGGCGGGTTGTGGTTAACAGCCGGGTTAGTCACGTAACCAACACGAGCCGCACGGGTCGGGTGCTTGGGTGCACGCTTCGGCCAGGGCTTTGCCTGCGGGTTCGGGTCCTTCTTGCCCTGCACCATAGCCAGTGCGCTCGCGGCGTTCACAATGCCGGAACCGCAACCGTTCACATCGCAGGTGAGCGGCTTGGAGCTCTGCTTCAGAATCTGCTTTGCACGCTCAGCGTTCAGCGAGGGATCCACGGACTTCATCAGAGCAATCACGCCAGCAACCTGGGGTGCTGCCATGGAGGTGCCGTCGTACTCGGTGTAGCCTGCGCCGGTGGACACGGTGGTACCCAGATCCACGGTGGACATGATGTTGCTGCCGGGAGCGCTCACATCAACAATCTTGCCGTAGTTGGAGAAGTCGCTACGCTTACCGTTCTGGTCGGTAGCGCCCACCACGATCGAACCGCCGCAGTTAGCCGGAGCGACCTTGGAAGTGTCCTGACCATCGTTACCAGCAGCGACAACGAGAATCGCGCCGCGCTTGTTCACTTCAGCAATAGCCTTGGAGTAGGTTGCGGGGCAGGTGCCTTCGCCGCCGAGGGAGAGGTTAATGATCTTGGCGGGGTTGGAGTTCGCAGGAACGCCTTCAACGGTGCCGCCGGCTGCCCAAACCATTGCATCCGCAATGTCGGAGTCGTAGCCGCCGCACATGCCCAGGGCACGCACGGGCAGGATCTTGGTGGAGGGTGCCACGCCGACGATACCGCGCTTATTGTTCATAATCGCCGCGATGGAGCCGGCAACGTGGGTGCCGTGCCAGTTCGACTCGCTTGCCTCTGCATCAGCACCGCAGACGCCCGCTTCTTCCCAGTTGCCCTGGTCGGTCGGGTCGGAGTCGCGGCCGTTGCCGTCACGAGCAATGGAGGGCTCGGTGATGAAGTCGTAGCCGGGCAGGACGTTAGCGTCCAGGTCGGGGTGCTTGACGATGCCGGAGTCAATCACAGCAACGGTCACGCCGGCACCCTGGGTGGTCTTCCACGCTTCGGGGGTAGCCAGACCCTTGGTGCCGTGCAGGTTCCACTGCTGCGGGTAGAGGGTGTCGTTCGGCGCCACAACCTGGTTCGACGCCTGGGCAGCCTGGGCTACCTGAGCGACCTTGGAGTTTGCGGCGGTACGGGTGCGTGCGTTGGAGCGGCGCAGCAGGTCGGGCTCAACCGACGCAACGGAGGGGTTAGAGCTCAGCGCTGCCATGTACTTCTCTGCCTGCTCTGCGGTGAGCTTGGAGGAGAGAGTCACCACGGTTGCCTTCTGGGCGGTGGTGCGTACGTAGTTGGTCTTGATTTTGAAGAGGTCATCGACGCTCTTCACCTCGGAGGTGAGGCCCTGGTAGAGGCCGTCGTTCCAGGTGGCGACCTGGGTGCCTGCGGGGCTTGCCCAGTTGATGCCGCCGGCGTTCAGCGCGCTGTCGGTGTAGGTGATGACGAAGCGGTTGAAGCCTGCCTTCTGCTGTGCGGAGCTGAGGGAGGAAATGGTGGTGTGCGCCTTGGCGCGCTCGGCGCTGTTGGCCTGTGCGGGTGCCGCGAAGGATGCGGGGGCGCCCAGGGTCGTGACGAGTGCTGCGGCGGTACCCAGGCTCAGAGCGGTGCGTGCGACACCGCGCGCTGAGGGGTGAGTGGTAAAAGACATCGGGGTCCTTTGCGTATGTGAGTGCCGGAAGCGGCAAGTGGGTTGGTCATCCACTCACATAAATGCACCTTTGAGAAAATATTTGCATTCTTTTGCATATTTGCTTGTGAGGAGCGAATAGAAAAAGAAAATGCACATCACTGCATTGATGTGTATTTTTCTCTAAACCCCCGTGCGGGAGTTCATCGGAAGTAGTTTATGTGGTGAGATATCGCTATCCTAGCACCTTTTTCTATGTTTGGCGGGGCTAAAACTCGATAGTGTGGCGTAAATAATGAGATTTTTCTTTCATGTAAATGCAGATAAAGAAATGCCTAGTCGGAATATTCTCGCGACTTAAAGTAGTGATTTAAGTTTTACTCATCTATGCATAAAATGACCTGCATCACAAAGGTTATTTTATTCATAAAGTAACTGAAAAAGGGTGCTAGAGTATCTCACGGTGCGTACCCGTGCACGCACATTGTGGAGCTACCCTCAACAGCCCCACAAGCAACAACGCAGACACCACGCACCACAGCGCCATGCATCAACCACCCCGCACAACGACATCTGCCCACAGAGACATCTGCCCGGCAGATACGTGCGATGAAAACACCGCACAGCGCTAACATCTCACTCTTCCGTATTCACTCGTACCGAGTACACACACCTCACTCTGCGCCCTCAACGCGAGTCGGCAACGTTACGCCGCATCGTGCGCACTCGGTACCACTCACCTCAAGGATGTCCATGCTTCGCATTGCTCGCCCCTCACAGGCGCGCAGCCCCCAGCGTTCCCTGCTGAGCTTCGTCACCGCAACCTGCCTGCTTTCGGCAAGTGTTATCCCCGCCGTGGCAGTACCCACCGCGCAGGCTAACCAGGCCAAGGCATCTGCGGCGGCACAGGCTTCTACCGCCGCCCAGATTTCCAATAATGCGCAGGTCACCCAGTCCGCGCCCGTGGCATACAACCGCTTCATCATCACCTACACCGATGAGGCGAAGAACGCCGCCTCCACCGATGCCACCGCAGATCAGATTGACTGGTCCGCGGCCGCCGGCACCCAGCAGGCAACCTGGAACGACGCACTCTACGCGGGCATCACCTCCGAGGTGCAGAGCATTGACGAGCTGCTGAACATTAAGACCAGCTACGTCCGCTCCACCGCGCTGGATGCCAGCGTGGTCACCACCTCCGCGGAGCTCACCCCCGCTCAGGCCCAGCAGTACATGGACGCCCTGAGCGCGAACTCCAAGGTCGCCTCCGTGTCGCCAGATATGCGCCGCTACGCCACCGTGGATAACACCTCGGAGACCGTCAAGATCAACGACCCGAAGATGAACCGCATGTGGTCCCTCACCGGTGAGAAGGGCATCTCCGCCCTGGAGGCGTGGGGCACCACCCGCGGCAAGGGCGTGACCGTGGCGGTGCTTGACTCCGGCATTACCGCCCACCCGGACCTGGACGCTAACGTGCTGCCCGGCTACGACTTCATTGCCGAGTCCGCGTTCTCCAATGACGGCAACGGCCGCGACTCCGACCCGACCGACGCCGGCAACTGGACCGTAGACAACCAGTGCTTCACCGGTTCGAAGGCGACCGCCTCCGACTGGCACGGCACCCACGTGGCGGGCACCATTGCCGCTATTGCGAACAATAACGAGGGCATTGCCGGTGTGGCACCCGAGGCGAAGATCGTGCCCGTGCGCGTTCTGGGCGCCTGCGGTGGCTTCGACTCAGACATCACCGACGGCATTATTTGGGCTGCCGGTGGTAGCGTGCGCGGCGTTCCTGCGAACCACCATCCTGCCCAGGTCATTAACATGTCCATCGGCAGCGAGGGCACCTGCACCACCCCGTACCGCCAGGCGATTGCTCAGGCGAATAAGCGCGGCTCCATCGTGGTCGTCGCAGCGGGTAACAACAACTTTGATGCCTCGAAGTCCAGCCCCGGCAACTGCGAGGACGTCATCAACGTGGGCGCAACCGATAAGAACGGCAAGCGCTCCTACTTCTCCAATTACGGCTCCCGCGTGGACGTGAGCGCGCCCGGCGGCGACCGCCGCTACTGGGGTGGCGGTATCCTCTCCACTCTGAACGCCGGCAAGACCGCTCCCGGTAAGGCTGACTACGCCGAGTACCAGGGCACTTCGATGGCGGCACCGCATGTTGCCGGTATTGTGGCGCTCATGAAGGCGGTCGACCCGAAGCTGACCTACGCGCAGGCGAAGAAGGTTCTGCAGTCCACCTCTCAGAGCGTTGAGTGCGACCAGTCCGCGTGCGGTTCCGGCATTGTGAATGCGGCGCGTGCGGTTCAGCAGATCCGCTCCGACCGTGAGGCTGCTGATGCCGCCGCGGCTGAGGCGGCACGCAAGAAGGCTGAGGAGGAGGCCGCACGTAAGAAGGCGGCTGAAGAGGCGGCACGCAAGAAGGCTGAAGAGGACGCTAAGCGTCAGCAGGCCCCTGCACCGAAGGTGACCCCGGCTCCGAAGGCCAGGACCCGCCCGTCCCGCCCGGTGACTCGCCCCTCCTACCCGTCGCGTCCGCGTCACGGCCACACCCCGCGTTACCGCTCCTGGTACGGTGGTGCATCTGCGAACACCTACCCGAGCAGTACTTACCCGAACAATGGCTACCTGAACAATGGTTACTTGGGCTTCGCGACCGGTAATCACCGCTAGTCAAAACTGATTTTAGATACGAAAAGCCCCCGATGAGTTCTCTCATCGGGGGCTTTTACTATGCGCTGTCGACTGGGCCTGGTGCGAAGCCGGTAGCGGATAGCTTATTGTTCATTGACCTCGCGGGGCTTCTGCGCGGGGTTGGTGACCAGCGGTTCGTCCTGGGTGATGGGTTCGGCGTCACCGTTCAGGTCGTAGACCTGGGCATCTTCGGGGATTTCCATGGCGGGCGCGCCGGGAATCTGGTCGTAGTCACCGGTGAGGCTCCCGCCGTTGGCTCCTGCCGTGAGAGCTTCTGCGGTTGCTTCGGCTGCCTCGTCGGTGGCGGCCCTGTCTGCAATCTTGGTGTTGGACGCTCCGGCGCTCAGGCCCTTAGAAATAATCTTGCGCGGTCGCAGGTAGGTCACCCTACCGTTCGCGTCCAGGTTTCCAGCCTTTTTAGCCAGGTTGAAGCTGTTGATAATACCTCGGCTGCAGAAATACTTATCGCACTTGATGCGGTTTCCCCCCGCGAGGGTGAACGCCTCCTCGACCTGCTTAGTGGTCATGGAGGTGCCGTTGACCAGCTGCTGCGCCAGCAGAGCGGAGACGTGCGGTGCCGACATGGAGGTGCCGCTCTCATAGTCGTAGCTGAACTTAGTGTTATCAGGGCGGTCGAGGCTGTTCATGGACAGGGTGAGGATGTTTTCACCCGGTGCCGAGATGTTAACCCTCGTGCCGTAGTTCGAGAATGATGCTCGCGTGCCAGCCTTGGTGGTTGCACCAACCGTGATGACGCCCATGCAGTTGGCGGGCGCGTACTTGGACGCCTCCGTGTTGCCGTTACCTGCCGCAGCGACCACGATTGCGCCCTTGGAGCGTGCAATGTTGATGGCGCGCTGGTAAGCGGCGGGGCACGTGGTTACGGTGCCGATGGACATATTGATGATCTTGGCGGGGTAGGCGTTGTCCGGTACTCCGTCAACGTGTCCGCCGGCAGCCCAGATGATGGCGTCGGCAATGTCTGAGGTGCGGCCACCGCATCGGCCCAGTACGCGCACAGGCTGCACGCGGGCGAGGTCGGCAACGCCGACGATGCCCATGCGGTTATTGCCTCGGGCACCGATAATGCCGGCAACGCTGGTGCCGTGCCAGGTGGAGGTGTGGGCGTTCGCCTGGTCCTTGCAGAGGTTGTAGGGCGCGTAGTCGCCTTCATCCCTGGGGTTGGGGTCGCGGCCGTCGCCGTCGCGGGCGCTGAGCGGGTCGCTGACGAAATCGTAGCCGTTCGCCATGCCGGTGACCAGGTCGGGGTGCGGCACATAGCCGGTGTCGAGTACGGCGACCTTCACGTATGCGCCGCGGCGCAGGCGTGCGTTACCGGTGTTCTGAACGCCGGTGGTGGGGTTGGTGAGGTTCCACTGCTTGCTGTACTGCGGGTCGTTGAACTGGAAGGTGATGTCGCCCTCTGCGGCGGGGTAGTTGATGTAGTCGGGCTCGACGGAGGCTACGTCCGGGTCGGAGGCGACCTTCGCCATGAACTCCTTCGCCTCGTTTTTGTTGAGGGTTTTGGAGGTCTGGATGACGGCGTCATCGGTGGAGGTGTTGTGCAGGAACTTGGTGTCGACGTTCAGTGCTTCGCTGACGACGTCGACGGTGTCCATGATGTCGTCAACGATGCCGCGGACTGCGTCCCACTCGCCGTCGCGCAGCATTTTGCGCTGCTTGGCTTCGTCGGTGTAGGTGACGATGAATCGGTCGAAGTTCTGCTGGGGAAGCGTGCCGGGGGCTGCCGCGGTGGGGGTGGTGGGGCGTGCTACGCCGTTGCGTGTGAGGGTGAGGGGGCTGACGGGCCCTTCAATCTGGGGCGCTGCCTGAGCTGCTGCCAGGATGGCTTCGTCGCTGGGTGCCTGCGCGAGGACGGCGGGTAGGTCGCCTCCGAAGAGGAGCGCACCTGCGGCGAGCAGGCTCAGGGCTGCGTGTGCGGGGTGCTTGCGGCGGCGGTTATCGGTGCGGCAGTTATCGGGGTAGCGGCGAGGAGGTGTTTCGGTGCGCTGCGCGCCGAAGTATGGAAGCCTCATCTGGTTCTCCTGATGTAGGTGGTATGCGGACTGTGTGATGTGTACTGGTGTTTCCGTCTGTAGGTGCGCGAGGTGCGTATAGGGTTTTTACGGGGCAGTAAAAGAGGCCTTTTTGGGCGCGCTGAAGTAATGAATGGGGTGAGGGAATAGCGTTTCTTTGACCCTTTTTGCGTACCGGAAGAACTCTTTTTGGACGGTGTGCAACGTACATTTCTAAGGTATCACTTCAAGGTGAACTTGAGGGATTTTTGAGGTGCTTTTCACGGGTTAATGTACAGAAAATCAACCTCTGGAGGCTGAATAGCACCCAATGAATGAGAGTTTATATAAGTAAAGCTTGAGGGTTGGAATATGCGAGGCAGGATATGCGGTACCTCTTGCTGATAGGGGAGAAAAATAAATGTTTTAACACTATGGTGTAAGCACTAGAATGCATTAAAAATGCAATTGATAGCAAAAAATAAAAATAGCCCAAAATACGCGTGAAAATAAATAAAAAGCTGGCATCAAACACACGGGACAACGCGCACCGCCGGTAGACACACACAGACCGGGGCGGCCACCGCATGGGTGACCGCCCCGGTCTATAGAATCATCAGCACCAGCAAGCTGGCGCTCGCTACCTACTGGAGAAAGCGTCCTTAGGAAGCGTAGGAGCCCAGCAGGCGAACCGCTCCGCCGTCCACGCCCTTAGCTCCCTGAACGTAATCGGGGTTGTTAGCCTCGGGCTCGCCGGCGGCAACAACGTCACCCATAATCCAGGAGGGGATGCCGCGGTCGTTCAGGCGCTTGGTAGCGGCCTCAGCCACGGAGGGATCAACGATAGCAATCATGCCCACGCCCAGGTTCAGGGTGCGCTCCAGATCGGCCAGGGGCACGTTGCCCAGCGAACCGATCAGGGAGAAGATTGCAGGAATCTGCCAGGTGGAGCGGTCCACGCGACCCTCCAGGCCCTGGGGCAGAACGCGAGCCAGGTTAGCAGCCAGGCCGCCGCCGGTCACGTGGGAGAAGCCGCGTACACCGCTGCCGGTGGTTCCGTCTTCGCCGTTGACGGGGAATGCTGCCGCCAGGTCCAGGCAGTCTGCAGCGTACACGCGGGTGGGTTCGAGCAGCTCTTCACCGATGGTGCGGCCCAGCTCGTCCACCTGACGCTCCAGACCCCAGCCGGCAACGTTCAGGACCTTGCGGACCAGGGAGTAGCCGTTGGAGTGAATACCGGAGGATGCCATAGCAATCAGCACGTCGCCCTCACGTACGCGCTCGGGACCGAGCAGCTCGTCAGCCTCGACCAGACCGGTTGCTGCGCCCGCAACGTCGTACTCGTCTTCTGCGAGCAGGCCGGGGTGCTCAGCGGTTTCGCCGCCAACCAGGGCGGTACCAGCCTGTGCACATGCGCCAGCGATACCGCGCACAATGTCAGCGATACGTTCGGGAACGACCTTGCCAGTGGCAATGTAGTCGGTCATGAACAGCGGCTTCGCACCGCAGACCACGATGTCGTCCACGACCATGCCGACCAGGTCGTAACCGATGGTGTCGTGAATATCGAGTGCCTGCGCGATAGCGACCTTGGTACCCACACCGTCGGTGGAGGTAGCCAGGTAGGGCTTGCGGTACTTGACGAGCTCGGAGACGTCGTACAGGCCCGCGAAGCCGCCCACGCCACCAACGACGGAGGAGTTGTGGGTCGCCTTGATAGCGCCCTTCATCAGCTCAACGGCGCGATCGCCAGCCTCTACGTCAACACCTGCGCTCGCGTAGGTTACGGTGGTGGTGTTCTCGCTCATTAGGATTCCTTCGGGGTAGCGGTAGCGGAGGAGTTTGCGGGGATGCGGTCCTGCTCGGTGAGCAATGCCTCGAGGTCGGCGTCGGGGCCGGGGTTGCACATGCCCATACCGGCGTCGTCTGCGGCAACCTGTACTGCGGAGAGATCGAACTTCGTTTCGAGAGTTTCGGTGCCTTCGCGGGTCTCAATGGAGACGGCCTCAGCATGCTCAGGCTTGGAGGGGACGGGGCGCTCCACGGTCACCTCAGCTGCCTTACCGGCGAGGGGTCCGCCCTTGCCCTTCTCCGAGGAGTCGAAGAGGGACTTGCCGCGTCGTTCCTCGCTCGGCAACTCAATCGGGTATTTGCCGGTGAAGCATGCGGTGCACATGTTTTCGGCGGGCTGCTCGGTGGCTGCCATCATGCCGTCCTGAGAGATGAAGCCGAGCGAATCGGCACCCAGGGAGGACGCGATTTCGTCCACGGACAGACCGTTCGCAATCAGCTCCGCACGGGAGGCGAAGTCAATACCGTAGAAGCAAGGCCACTTCACGGGCGGGGAGGAGATGCGCACGTGCACTTCCTTCGCGCCAGCTTCGCGGAGCATACGCACGAGCGCGCGCTGGGTGTTACCGCGAACGATGGAGTCGTCAATAACGACGAGGCGCTTGCCAGCAACCACGGACTTGAGCGGGTTCAGCTTCAGACGGATACCGAGCTGGCGGATAGTCTGCGAGGGCTGAATGAAGGTTCGGCCCACGTAGGCGTTCTTGACCAGGCCGTTACCGTAGGGAATGCCGGACTCTTCGGCGTAACCAATAGCAGCCGGAACACCGGATTCGGGAGTGGGCATGACCAGGTCAGCTTCAACAGCGTGTTCGCGGGCAAGCTGACGGCCCATTTCTACGCGGGATTCGTAGACGCTACGGCCGGAGATGGTGGTGTCCGGGCGAGCGAGGTAAACGTACTCGAAGACGCAACCGGCGGGCTTAGCTTTTGCGAAACGCTGGGAACGCAGACCGTTCTCATCAATGGTGATGAGCTCGCCGGGCTCCACTTCACGCACGAAGGACGCACCGACAATATCAAGTGCCGCGGTTTCGGATGCGACAACCCAGCCACGCTCCAGACGACCGAGCACGAGGGGGCGTACACCCTGCGGGTCGCGTGCAGCGTAGAGGGTGTGCTCATCCATGAAGGTGAGGCAGAAAGCACCGCGAAGGGTCGGCAATAGGTCGAGTGCTGCTTCTTCGAGGGAGTCGAAGTCGTGCTCCGCCAGCAGGGCGGTGACGAGTGCGGTGTCGGTGGTGTTGCCCTGGGCGAGTTCGCCGTGCTTGGGGGGCTTGCCGCCGTTCTTTTCAATCAGACGCTCGTAGAGGTCTGCCGAGTTGGTGAGGTTACCGTTGTGCGCCAGGCAGAGCGTACCGTGCGGGGTGGTACCGAGAGTCGGCTGTGCGTTAGCCCAGTGGGATGCGCCGGTGGTGGAGTATCGGGCGTGGCCGATAGCGTGGTCGCCGGGCATGGAACTGAGGGTGGCTTCGTCAAAGACCTGGGAGACCAGTCCCATATCTTTGTACACGTGGATGCGTTTGCCGTTACTGGTTGCGATACCTGCTGATTCCTGGCCGCGGTGCTGGAGCGCGTACAGGCCGTAGTAGGTTAGCTTTGCCACGTCCTCGCCGGGAGCCCAGACACCGAAGACGCCGCAGGCGTCCTTGGGGCCGTGGTCAATTGGATCGAGGTCGTGAGTGAGTTTTCCGTCGGGGCGAATCAATTCACTTCTTTTCGACGATGGGACTGCGGATGCGTCTGTGCAAGCGCAAGATTAGGGCGTGTTGCCGCACTCACACCTGCCTGTGTGTGCCGTAGCATACACCAGACCTTTAAAAGTGTACCGGGTTTCGGAGCCGATGCGGTGAAAGATGCGCTAAATACCTCAGGATGGACCACTAGAACAGGCACCAAACACGCCAAATCACGAAAACTGCGTGGACCTGTGAGCTCGTAGCGAATTCTAGAAGAGCGGCAACAAACCCGAAAGGTCACTACGCTCACCCGACGCATCCAGCGCACCGGCACTCACCGCCTGCGCCCACGAACAGGCACCCAGAACCAGCGCCGCCCACACGAGTGGACGCGCCTCCACCACGGACGGCGGGGTACCGCGCGTATGGCGAGGACCCGCCACGCACTGGGTCACGCCCAGCGGGGGTACGCGCACCTCCACACTATTGCCGGGGGCGAGGGTTGCCAGCTCCTCCAGGGTGAAGCGCACAAAGGTAGCGCGCACCGGGCGGGGGAGCGCGGCAAACGCCTGCTCCACCTCGGGGCTGTTCAGCAGGTACTCGCCTCGGGCATGCGAATCTGCAAGTTCACCGGCTGCCGCACGCTGCGCCTCAAAGAAGGCACGCACTTCGCGTACCGCCGCCATGCCCGCTTCTTCGCTAGTCTTACGTCGAATCGCCACAACTAGTTCCCTTCCTGGGTACCGAGAGTCAGATTCTCGCGAGTGAAGAGCTCCTCATGTACGCGCAGCTCACCCACCACAACAGGCTTGCCGTCCACGTAACCGCCGGTCACCGGGCGAACCACCAGCGCGAGTAGGCGCTCGCATTCCTCGGCGCTCAGGTAGCCGCCAGCAACAAGAGCACGCAGAGCCACGACGTACATGGCGCGGTGCGAACCGTCGCTCATCTTCACCACCACGGACGCGCCCGAACGCAGACCAATGCAGAGCACACCCTCCGCGCCGCCCTTGACGATTGCGTCCAGTTCTTCGCTGAGCACGGTGTCGGGGGAGCCGGGCGCCTGAATCAGTTCGGGGTAATCCACCATGGCGGTCGCGACCGTGGAGGCGCGCGCATCCGCCCCGAGGTTGCGGATTGCCGAGCCGAGGGTCGAGTAGGCGCGTGCGGCACCGGCCAGGGAGACGGCGTGCACGGGTGCGCCGCAACCGTCAACGCCGATGGCGACTACCGGCTCGCCGGTGAACGCCTCAATTTCTTCGGTGATGACCTGCTGCAGCGGGTGTGCGGGGTCGAGGTAGTTGTGCAGGGTCCAGTTCTGCGAGCCCTCTTCAAGGTCGCCGCGCTCAAGCTTGGCGGTGCACGCCCACAGGAATGCGGCGTGCTTGCCGGAGCAGGGGTGCGCCAGGGCAGTAGCGGCGAGGTTCGCCTGAGTCATTGCCTGGCGTGCCTGCTTATCGGCAGGGAGCGTGGGCTTGAGCGCCAGGTTTGCCGGGGTGAGCGGGTTGGTTTCGGTGCTGCCCTGGGTGAGCACGTCCTGTACGGCGCGCATCTGCTCGAAGGTGCCGCGGTGCGAACCGCAGGCGATGGCGACCTGGGAACCGCGCAGGGGTGCGCCCGCCTTCATAGATCCGATGGCTTGCAACGGCTTAGCGGCGGAGCGCAGGTAGAAGGGCTCGTGAATATCACCGAGGGCAAGCTGTACATCGCCGTCGGGGTTGAGCAGGATGAGGCGGCCGCGGTGTCGTGCCTCAATGAGGTTGTTGCGGGTGAGTTGCGCGAGTTCTACGTCGAAGGCGCTACTGGGGTTGGTGGTGTGAGTGGTTGCCTGTGGGGTGGTGCTGTTGGTCATTCTTCTAGTTTAAACGGGGCGTATTGCATCGCCCTATTTGTGCGGTGAAAGGTAGCTGAAAACGGGACTTTATATGCGCCTGATAAGGAATGTGAGGAAGCGTATATCCCTCAAAAGGTTGATTCTATGAGTAACTCATTTTTATAATGGTAGGGTGCTCATCGCGCAGAACACCTTCAAGGTGGCGTTGAGGCAAGCATCGTGAGCGAGGTACAGCCCGCACGATTCCCTCACTACAGGTAGCCTCCGCATCAACCCTGCACACCGCATAGGACCGACCGACGTATAGACGTCACCGCCCAACATATATGGCGAAGACCAAGGCAGCGGCATATGAGCTTTTTCTCCACTTACCCACCCCTAAACGGTACGCTGAGCTTTAGCGCGCCCGTTTACCTCCCCTCACTCTAAACATCACCTTTAAGGTAAATATGACGGTACGAAGCCATTGGGTTTAGAACTCGGGGTTTACAGGGATTTTTGCACCGTCACTTTCAGCCACTTTTCTAGGTGGCTCATACGGCGCACACAATTACGTAAAGGAGTACATCCATGGCAGAGCAGCACAACACCTCTACCTCCGCACAGAACTCTTCCCCCAAGGGCGGTTTGAGCGCAGAATCTGAATTCCACGCAAAGTTCTTCCCCATCCTGGCCCGTGTTGCTTCTGTGACGGCAGTGCTCATGTACGTGTTCTACTTCCCGCAGATTATCGGTAACCTGAGCGGTCACAAGGGCGACTGGATTCAGCCTCTGGTCGCGGCTATCAACTGCACCCTGTGGGTTCTGTACGGTCTGTGGCGCCCCAAGAAGGACGTCCCGATCATCATCGCGAACGCTCCCGGTATTGTCTTCGGTGGCCTGGCTGCTATTACCGCCCTCATCTAAGGCTTTAGCTTGATTCGGTAGCTTCAACTGCCGAGCTGTGCGGCTCTTCTCCCAGCGCGCATTCTTACGAATGTGCCGCTACATGAGAAGAGCCGCATTTTTAGTGTGCTCAGCTCACATTTTTGAGAGGGTACCGGGTACCCTAAATACTATGAAGGTTTTGGTACTGGGCCCCGGTGGCCGTGAACACGCTATTATCCGTGCGCTTCTGCGCGACCCTGAGGTGACCGAGGTGCACAGCGCCCCCGGCAACGCCGGCATTGCCCAGGATGTTCCCGTCCACGCAATTGACGCAAATGATCCCGCTCAGGCAACCGCCCTGGCACGCGAACTGAACGCCGACCTGGTCGTTATTGGCCCGGAGGCGCCCCTGGTCGCCGGTGTTTCTGACGCGCTGCGTGAGGCGGGTTTTGATGTTTTCGGCCCCTCCGCAGCTGCTGCACAGCTGGAGGGTTCTAAGGCTTTCGCTAAGCAGGTCATGGAAGAGGCTTCCGTGCCGACTGCCCGCGCTTACGTGGCAACGAACGCCGCTGAGGCGCAGGCGGCACTGGACGAGTTCGGTGCACCCTATGTGGTGAAGGACGACGGCCTGGCAGCAGGTAAGGGCGTTGTGGTGACCGAGGACCGCACCGCAGCACTGGAGCACGCTCAGGCTTGCTTCAACGCTGGCGGTACCGTGGTCATCGAAGAGTTCCTGGACGGCCCCGAGGTGTCCCTCTTCGTCATTTCTGACGGTAAGAACGTTCTGCCGCTGTCCCCGGCTCAGGACTTCAAGCGCATTTTTGACAACGATGAGGGCCCGAATACCGGCGGTATGGGCGCCTACACCCCGCTTCCCTGGCTGCCCGAGGGCTTCGTGCAGGAGGTCGTGGAGAAGGTTGCCCGCCCGACCGTGGCTCGTATGGCTGAGCGCGGCACCCCGTTCGTGGGTGTGCTCTTCTGCGGCCTGGCTGTGACCAGCCGCGGCGTGCGCGTTATCGAGTTCAACGCCCGCTTTGGCGACCCGGAAACCCAGGCGGTTCTGGCGCGTCTGCGCACCCCGCTGGGTCAGCTGCTGCGTGCGGCTGCTCGCGGTGAAATTTCTGAGGGTACCGAGCTGGATTGGGATCCCCGCACCGCAGTGGACGTGGTTATGGCTGCTGAGAACTACCCTGACACTCCCCGCAAGGGTGATGTTATCTCCGGTCTGGATGAGGCGAATGCTCTGGAGGGCGTGCACGTGATTCACGCGGGCACCGTGGTTTCCGGCGAGGAAATCCACACCGCCGGCGGCCGCGTGCTGGCCGTCGTGGCGCTCGGTGAGAACCTGGGCGCCGCCCGCGACGCCGCCTACGAGGGCGTTCGCGCTATCTCCTGGGCTGGCGCGCAGTACCGCACCGACATCGCGCTGAAGGCTGTGGAGAACCGCATCCACATTCCCGCCCCGCGCGGCTAAAACCTAAGGTGACCGGCTTCCCCGCTTGAGGGTGGGGGAGCCGGTCGCTTCTTTGCCACTCGCTTCTTTATTCCTTGCCGCCTCAGCTTTTCCCGGGTTCATTTCCTCGGCTCGGGGTGCTGTCGGCGGCGACCGGGGTAGGTTGGGCTCTCAAGATTGTGCCGTATTGATGGCTGATGGCACTATCGGTAGCCGCGCCTGTCGCGGTATTGTAATTACACAGACTTTTTGCATCCACATCACACCACCTCATCAGGAGAAATTCTCATGACTTCTCATTCTAACCCCGTGGAAATCCCGGGCTGGACTCACATTTATTCCGGCAAGGTCCGCGACCTGTACGTTCCGAATGAGGAACGTTTTGATGCTACCGGCTTGACCGTCAATGATGACGCTGAGCTGCGTGCCGGTTCGGTTATGGTTGTTGCCTCGGACCGTATTAGCGCGTTTGACCGTATTCTGCCCACCGAGATTCCGGATAAGGGCAAGATTCTGACTCAGATGTCCCTGTGGTGGTTTGAGCAGCTTAAGCAGGTTCCGAACCACGTGCTGTCCACTGACGTTCCGGATGTTGTGGCTGGTCGCGCGATGATTTGCCGCTCCCTGAACATGTTCCCGGTGGAATGCATTGTGCGCGGTTACCTGACCGGTTCGGGTTTGGCTGTGTACAACGAGACTGGTGAGATTGCTGGCGTGAAGTTGCCTGCGGGTCTGGTGGATGGTTCCCGCCTGGAGACCCCGATTTTCACTCCGACCGGTAAGGCTGAGGTGGGTGAGCATGATGAGCTGGTGACCCGTGAGGAGCTGTACGCTGAGGTTGGTCAGCCGGTGGGTGAGCGCCTGGAGGAGCTGAGCCTGAGCCTGTACACCACTGCGGAGAAGATTGCTCGTGAGCAGGGCATTATTCTGGCGGATACCAAAATGGAGTTCGGTACTGATTCGTACCGCGGCGAGATCACTCTGGGTGATGAGGTTCTGACCCCGGATTCTTCGCGTTTCTGGGATGCCCAGCAGTACGAGCCGGGTCACGCTCAGCCGAGCTTCGATAAGCAGTATGTGCGTGACTGGCTGCGTTCCCCGGAGGCGGGTTGGGACGGTTCGGATAACGTGCCGCACCTGCCTGAGGAGGTTGTGGAGAAGACTCGTGCCCGTTACGTTGAGGCGTATGAGCGTCTGACCGGCACGAAGTTCTAAACTCTATATTTCGGGCTGAAGTAAGTCTTTGAGATAGCTAAAGGGCGGTGCCCCGGAAGGTCATTCTTCCGGGGCACCGCCCTTTAGCTATGTGGGGTTATGAGGTTGAGTGGCACATCCTAGCCGGCGTGAATGTTCTCGTGGCACAAATCTTCGTGCAGAATATCCCGCGCCGGATGCTGCCGCGCCCGCTCTTCCGCAGCACGGTCAGACAGCGAATAAAACCACGTAATGTGCTCGCACACCCGCTCATAGGCTGCCTGCTCATCGTGAGAGGCAATCGCCTCAATAATGCCGTAATGCTGCTGCTGCAACGTGCGCTTGACCGCATCCCAATCCTTTAGGAAAGGAACCGCCTCCTGCACATAACTCATCGTCGCCATGTGCAGAGAGTCAATCACCGTATCAAGCACAATATTGCCGCCGAGCTTCGAGAGCTCATAGTGAAAACGCGTATCGCAGAAATGGAAGCGCTCATCGCTGATCTGCTCATCCATCTCCGCCAGATGCACGCGCGCCCGCTCCAGTGCCGCCGTACGCTCCGGGGTGTCCGGTGCCGCGGCTGCCGCACGTGCCGCAGGGCCCTCCAACAGCAGGCGGGTTGAGACAACGTCCTTCACCGGCAGGCTACGGGTCGCAATGTGCATGCGCAGCGCCCAGCTGAGCGCATCCGACGGCTCAGAAATGATAATCGCGCCCGACTTCGGCCCCGAACCGGTACTGGAACGAATCAGACCCAGCGCGTTCAGAACGCGCAGGCCCTCACGCACCGAAGGGCGGGAAATACCGTGCCGCGCCGCCAGCTCACGCTCGGAGGGGAGCTTATCGCCCACACGCAGCTCACCCAGGCGCAGGCGCCGCTCAAAGTTCTCCAGGATGATGCTGTAGCTGCGGTCCGCCAGAATCGGCTGGCGGTCAACCGCAGGGGGCGCCTCAGCAGGCTGGGTATCGTCATAAGAACGAGGCATAATCTCTCCTGATAACGAGGCGGATAACGAAAAGAAATACTCTGCGCCTGAGATATCTCAGAGCTAATTCAGAGATATTTCGGGCTATTCGTTGAGTGGTCAGGACATAAAAAGCGGGGCGGCGGAACCGAGAAGGTTCGCCGCCCCGCCGTGGCCTCCGGAAAATACCGGGGCGAATGTCCTATGGTCCTTGAGGTTTTCACCTCAAGAACTTTCTAAGGGGTGAGCCTCAGATTAGGGAATCATGAAGGACAGCACGTTGGTCTGCAGGAAGACCAGGACGCAGACGAACAGGAGCATAGCGAAGGACCAGGGGAGGACAGCCTTGAGGATGTCGGATTCCTTGCCTTCCATGTCCACGGAGGTAGCAGCAATAGCCAGCGACTGCGGGGAGATCATCTTACCGACCACACCACCGGTGGTGTTAGCAGCCAGCATGAGCTCGGGGGTTGCTCCGTGGATACCTGCGTGCTGCAGGTTCTCAGCGGCAGACACCTGCAGCTTGGAGAACAGTGCGTTGGCGCTGGTGTCCGAACCGGTCACAGCGGTACCGATCCAGCCCAGAGCCGGTGCGAGGAACGCGTAGACGGTGCCCAGGCCTGCCAGGAAGGTACCCATGGCAATGGTCTGACCGGAGAAGTTCATGACGTATGCCAGTGCCAGAACCGAAGCAATGGTCAGGATGGACCAACGCATGCGGTAGACAACGGAACCGAACTCGGTGAAGATTGCCGGGAACTTGAAGGCGTAGCGGCCCTTCTCGTTGAAGAAGAAGTAGACGACAGCAACAACCAGACCGGAGATGATCAGCAGGGTGCCGGGGTTGGACATCCACGCGAAGTTGTAGACAGCGTCCTTGACGGGCTTGCCGTCAGCGGTGACGAGGCGGGAGCTCAGAGCCTGGATATCAATCTTGATGACGAAGCTCTTCAGCCATGCCTTCAGGCCAGCGTGCAGGTTAGCAACACCGAAGATTGCAACGACGATGACGTAGGGCAGCAGTGCCATCCAGACGCGAACGGCGGGCAGAGCTTCCTTCTCTTCAGCCTGTGCGGGCAGACCGTAGCGTTCACGAACGCCTGCGACGCCGCGCGGCTTCCAGAACTGCAGGAAGACAACAGCAACACCCATGGAGACGATGCAAGCAACAACGTCGGTCAGGTTGTATGCGGGGGTAGCAGCGGTGACCCACTGTGCAATTGCGAAGGAGACACCGATGACCAGTGCGGGCAGCCATGCGTCCTTCAGACCCTTCATACCGTCAAGGATGACGAGCAGGATGAGCGGAACGAGCATTGCCAGGAACGGAGCCTGGTGACCAACGATGGTTGCGATAACGTGTGCGTCCTTGCCGCCAACGTCAGCTGCGGTGGTAATCGGGACAGCAACTGCGCCGAATGCCACGGGTGCGGTGTTAGCGATCAGAACGGTGACAGCAGCCTTAAGGGGCTTAACGCCCAGGGAGAGAATCATGGTTGCGGTAATTGCAACGGGAGCGCCGAAGCCAGCCAGTGCCTCGAGCAGACCGCCGAAGCAGAATGCGATGAGGATAGCCTGGATGCGCAGGTCGCCGCCGCCGAGGCGGTCGAAGACGCGGCGCAGGTCTTCAAAGCGGCCGGAGAGAACGGTGAGCTGGTAGAACCAGATTGCACCGAGGATAACCCAGCAGATGACCAGGCCGTAGATGCCACCGCGGACGGCGCTCAGACCGGCGAGGTCAGCGGGCATGTGGAAGCCCAGCGCTGCTACGAGGATAGATGCTGCCAGTGCCACGAGTGCGGACCAGTGGGCGCGTGCCTTAACGCCCAGTAGCATCACAAAGAAGGTGAGGAGGGGAATGGTTGCCACGAGCGCGCTGAGGCCGAGGCTACCTCCCACTGCATTGGTTACAGCGGTATAAGTTTCCACTGGAACTCCTTTGGTTCAGGGTGTGTTTTGTGTGTGGTCAGACCATAGATAATTCTGTGGGGAACGAGTCATTGTTCCCTGCATGGGGATGTGGTCAGACCATTGATCGCATGTTTAGAAGAGTACCGGATAATGTGGTGTTTCACCAAAAGTGACCTGACTCATTTTTGTGGAAGGCGACCGGAACCTGGGCTCGCTTCCAGTGAAACTGCCGAAATATTGCGGTTCTGATAGTTAATTCCAGGTTCTGAAACTCGAATATTTTCAGATACATCACGAGTTGGGTGTATGGGTCATTGGTTTACCCAGGGGAGAGTCTTCATTTGGACGCATATACCCGAAAAGAATGTTGTTTTAAAAAGGAAAAGCCCCATAAAACAACCATAAAATCTTCAGAACGGCGGATTTCTAGGGGGTTTATGGTCCACTTCTGTGTGTTTGATAAATGTTCAATCTGCGAAAAGAATATAGGGGTCTTACGGGGGGTGCATGGGAGATGAGGTCACATGTACCGGAAGGTAGGGAAATATACCTTAAGGTCAGGTCGACCTAACCGGTTATTTAACAAGGAAAGTATGTGCTATTCCAACTAGAGAAAAGCCGTCCAACGGTGTTAAATGGCTAGAAAGATAAAAGACATCACCACGGTTTCTGATCCCACCGCATCCCACCTCCACTTGGGGCGCGCACATTAGCCGGAACCATCCGGCCCAGCTTCCCCGACTCAATACATCTGAGTCGCTTCTTTGGAAGACCGAACTTGTTCGGACTGTGCCCCGCCTGCCCCAGACGCAGGCGGTGAGACCGAGAAACTCTGAACACAGAGGAAAGGACGGACAAGTCATGCGCATTGCACTCTTCTCCACGTGCATCGTTGACGGCATGTACCCCCGCGTAGCACGCGCCACCGTCGAAATTCTTGAGCGCCTGGGCCACGAGGTTGTCTTCCCCCCGAACCAGACCTGCTGCTCTCAGATGCACGTCAACTCGGGCTACTTCGATGACGGTTACGAAGTCATCAAGAACCACGTTGAAGCTTTCGACTCCTGGGACTGGGACGTAGCTGTTGCACCCTCCGGCTCCTGCGTTGCTTCCCTGCGTCACCAGCAGGCAATGGTCGCACGTAGCCGCGGCGACGAAGCGCTGGCTCTGAAGGCAGAGCAGATTGCTTCCCGCACCTTCGAGCTTTCCCAGCTGCTAATCGACATCCTGGGCATCACCAACGCTGCCGAGCAGCTCGGCTCCTACTTCCCCGAGCACGTCACCTACCACAGCTCCTGCCACGGTATGCGTATGCTCGGCCTGGGCACCCGCCAGCAGGACCTGGTCCGCACCGTCGAAGGCATCAAGTACACCCAGCTCGAGGGCATGGACCAGTGCTGCGGCTTCGGTGGTACCTTCTCCTTCAAGAACGCTGACGTCTCCGGCGCAATGGTCAACGACAAGGCAGACAACGTTGAAGCAACCGGTGCTTCCGTCTGCACCGGCGGCGACTGCTCCTGCCTGATGAACATCGGCGGTGCGCTGATGCGTCGCGGCTCGGACGTTCAGACCATCCACTTCGCTGAGATCCTCGCATCCACCAAGGAAAACCCGCTCAAGATTAACTCCGAGCGCGTCGAGCTCTCGATCGGCTAAGGAAAGATAAGACCTCATGACCGCTATTCAGCTTGGTATGCCCAAGGTCGTTCACTACGGCGAGGGCAACATTTTCGAAGAAACCCCCTTCCCCAAGTACGCGAAGGAAGAGCTCAAGAACGAGCAGCTACGCGCCAACCTGCGCTTCGTGACCCACGCGATCCGTAACAAGCGCGCACGCGTCACCGCAGAGGTGCCCGACTGGCAGGACCTGCGTAACACCGGTGAGTCCGTCAAGAACTACGTTCTGGCGAACCTGCCCGAGCTGCTCGAACAGTTCGAGCGTAACTTCACTGCCGCAGGCGGCCACGTGCACTGGGCACGCAACGCCACCGAGGCGAACCAGATTGCTCTGGACCTGATTCGCGAGCAGGGCGTGGACGAAATCATCAAGATTAAGTCCATGGCAACCGCAGAGACCGGCCTGAACGAATTCCTCGAGGAAAATGGCATCAACGCTATTGAGACCGACCTCGCGGAAGAAATCGTCCAGCTCGGCCACGACCGCCCCTCCCACATTCTGGTGCCCGCAATTCACCGCAACCGCCGCGAAATCCGCGACATCTTCCTGCGCGAAATTGAGGGTATTAACCCGGACATCACCGATGAGCCGGCAGAACTGGCAGAGGCATCGCGTAACCGTCTGCGTAACAAGTTCCTGAACACCACCGTGGCAGTCTCCGGCACCAACTTCGGTATTGCCGAGACCGGTACCCTGACCATCGTGGAGTCCGAGGGTAACGGCCGTATGTGCCTGACCCTGCCCGACACCCTCATTACCTTCATGGGTATTGAGAAGATTCTGCCCACCTTCCAGGACTACGAGGCATTCCTGCAGCTGCTGCCCCGCTCCTCCACCGGTGAGCGCATGAACCCCTACACCTCCATGTGGACCGGTGTGACCCCCGGTGACGGCCCGCAGAACATGCACGTCATCCTCATCGACAACGGCCGTACCGCCGTTCTGTCCGACGAGCTGGGCCGCCAGGCACTGCGTTGCATCCGCTGCTCCGCTTGCATGAACGTGTGCCCCGTATACGAGCGCGCAGGCGGTCACGCCTACGGCTCCACCTACCCGGGCCCCATCGGCGCGATTCTGTCCCCGCAGCTCTCCGGTATCGAGGCTGCAGAGAACAACTCCCTGCCGTACGCATCCTCCCTCTGTGGCGCATGCTACGAGGTCTGCCCCGTGAAGATTAACTTCCCCGAGGTCCTCGTGCACCTGCGCGCTAAGGACGTCGAGTCCAAGCACGCTATCCGCGAGTTCGAGGGCAACAAGAAGGCTCCCTTCTCGCAGATGGACGGCATGATGCTCGGTGCGAAGAAGCTCTTCACCTCCGGCAAGATGATGTCGATTGCAGAACGTGGTCTGCCCATGTCCCGCCTCATTAGCGGCCGCAAGCACAAGATCACCGCTGTTCCCGGTATCGTCGGCGGCTGGACCGCATACCGCGACATCCCCGAGCCCCCCAAGGAATCCTTCCGCAACTGGTGGAAGAAGGAGAAGGGTCAGGCTCCGGCACGCGATAACGCACAGCGCGTTGACATTCAGGCCCTCATCGAGGCTAACAAGGGTAAGGCAGCTGAAGCGGCTGCAAACGCTAAGGCTGCTCAGGAAGCCCGTGAAGCTAAGGAGAACAACTAATGTCCTCTGCTAAGGAAGATATCCTCGCACGTATCCGCTCGTCCCTGGCTGACGCACCCGTCGCCCCCGAGCCCGTACGTAACTACCGCCGCGTCAGCGAGCTGACCGAAGAGCAGACCATTGAGATGCTCGTCGACCGCCTCATTGACTACAAGGCAAACGTGTTCCACGCGAACAAGGAGAACATCTCCGAGGTCATCGCAGAGCGCCTGGGTGAAAAGTCCACCTACGTGGTTCCCGAGGGCCTGAACATGGAGTGGCTGCCGGCTGACACCGCTGACCGCAAGCGCGTTACCGACTCCGGTAGCACCCTCAAGCCCGGCTGCCTGTCCCTGAAGGAACTGGACGCAGTTGACGCTGTGGTGACCGGTTCGACCGTCTCCTGTGCAGAGACCGGCACGATCTTCTTGAACACCAACCCCGATGAGGGTCGCCGCGCCATCACCCTGGTGCCCGACCACCACATCTGCGTGGTGCCCCGTTCCACCGTGGTGGAGCTGGTTCCCGAGTCGATCGAGCGTATCACCTACACCCGCCCCGTGACTATGATTTCCGGTCCGTCTGCAACCAGTGATATCGAGCTGATCCGCGTGGAGGGCGTGCACGGCCCCCGTACCCTGGACGTCATCATCTACGATGCCTAAGGTAAAGCGCCAGAAGGCAAACCTCTAAAGAAACCGCCCGAGAGCTAAGGCTCCCGGGCGGTTTCTTTATGCCCTCTCGGCTTCTGCATCTTTCAGAGCAGTAGAGAGCGGCGGAGAAGATAAGCGAACGGTGGCGGGCCCATGTTTCCCGCCACCGTTCTGTGCTTTATAGGGTGGTGTATCGACGGTTAGCGTTGTAGCGCCCTGTGAGGGTGCTTAGGCGCGTGCGTCGAAGTGCTGCAGACCGGAGTCCTCACGGCTACCGCCTTGGCCATCGCCAACATCGTGGTAGTCCTTGATCCACTCGATCTTCTGAACCCACTTGACCATCTTGTAGCCGTGCATGGAGTCCGCACGCAGACGGAGCGGGCCGCCGTACACATCGGGCAGGGGCTTGTCGTTCATGCCCCACGCCAGGATGGTCTCATCTTCCATCGCCATGGAGATGTCCAGGCACTCGTAGTAAGGTTCGGTCGGGCGGCCGTCGTAGGTGTGGCCCACGTGGCCGAAGGAGGTCACCATAACGTAGCGAGCCTCGTCGGTCTTCTCGACCAGTGCGAGAACGTCGCGCAGGCGCACGCCCTCCCACTTGGCGATGCCGGTCCAACCCTGCATGCAGGTGTGCATGGTGATGTTGACTTCCTTGCCCAGCTGCTTGAGCTCGTCAATGCTCAGGGACTTGGATTCCTTCACCAGGCCGCCCAGCTCGAGGCGGTAGTCAACGAACTCGTGCTCCTTCAGACGGTTCCACTCGGTGCTCTCACGCTCGGTCGGCGGGCGAGTGTTGACCCAGTGGAAGGGCGAAATATCGGCATCGGTGAAGGTCTTCTTCTGCACCTGACGGGAGGTGATACGGTCCAGCAGGACGTTACGAATCGGCTGGGTCAGACCCCAAATGAAGGTCTGGGTGAATCGCAGGTCGCGCAGGGACCAGTACGAAGCAAAGATCCACAGAGCGACGGCAAAGACAATACCGCCAATGAGCATGGTGACTGCCTGAGCGAACTGTGCTGCGTCCACCTCGTTATAGGGCTTGTTCAGCATCATGTGGGCGATGTTGTACTGGGGGTGAACCACGAACACCAGAGCCACGTGAATGACGGTGAATACGCAGTAGAAGGCCATACCCAGGAAGTGGATGGAACGTGCGGTCTGGCGGTTACGGAAGAGGCGCACGTAGCCGGGGAAGCGGCCGCAGAATGCCGGGCTCATAATCGGGCCGGTTGCAATCATCAGCGGTGCCACGATAAACACCACAGTGAAGTACATGATTTGCTGCAGAGCGTCGTACGGCTGGAAGTGCTCAATCGAGGGAATCTGGAAGCCAGCGTAAATCTGGATGGATTCCCACGCCTGCGGGATGATGTCCCAGCTGGTCGGGACGATGCGGCGCCACTGACCGGTCAGGAACAGCAGGGAGACATATACCAGACCGTTAACGATCCAGATGACGGTGACCAGTGCGTGCCATGCGCGGCCCAGACCAATCTGAGCCTTACCGGGCAGAGAAATCAGGGGAGACAGGGTGCGCTGGTCATCGCGCGCAGTAAATGCGCCGGGGGTGGTAGGGACCTTGTCCTTGGTGAACTTAATCCACTCAGAACCCGGGGTGCAGTGGTTGTTCCAGTACAGGCGGGGGTGAGAGGCGAGAACTTCCCAACCTGAACGAATCAGGAAGCCCATCATAATGAAATTGATGAAGTGCGTAATTCGGAGCCAGGCCGGGAAGTCCAGCTCTACGCCACCAGTGCTCGCGGTGAGGAGTAGTTGGTGCATGATATTTCCTTCGGAAATGACTGTGTGTGCAGACAATCTTTAGGATTCAGTGCGAGGCCTTGAGATAAGAGGTTAGAAATAATTACCTTTCTGACCCATATGATCCTCCTCCGTGGTTGGGAGCCGCCGGGGGTATCGTCACGGATACTCCCGAAAGGGGCGCCTCCCGTGTGTGAGAGGGGAGGTGCTCCAGCTCCCGCTGGGGCGGAAGCGACTCTGTGTATGTATGTTGGTTTATGTGTGTTTTAGGGAAATTCCCTGTCCGCTTTCAATTTTATAGGACAAAGTGTCAGTCGTGAAAGCTAAGACACGTCATGTTCTGTAATATTTGCATAAAAAATCCGAATTTAAGGAAGATTCTCATCTTTCCGCGGTTTATAGGGTCTTTCGGGTGCAAAAAACCCACCGCAGCCTCAAGAGGGGATGCGGTGGGTTTTGATCCTATATGTGGGATGCATGTTGGTTTGCAGGGCTTTAACTGCCTGGTATTGTGTGGTTTTATAAATTCAATCCCACATAAGGTTGCGGTGACTGTAAGCGAGATACCCGCTCAAACCGGTTTGTAACCCGACCTTGAAAACGCCGAAGGCAACCGTACCGTAGCCGCTACTAGATCTCTGCAGAACCCGTATTTTCCGCAGAACCCTTACGCTTCTTTGCCTCAGCCCGAGAGGCTGCTCGGGACGCAACACTAGAACCAGCGGAAGTGTCCGTAGCCTCGGCAGAGCCGGGCTGAGCATCGGCCGGGGATTCAGAATCGGGCTGGGACTCAGAATCGGGCTGGGTCTCGGAATCAGCCTGCGACTTCAGCTGAACCACCGGAATCATGCCCGTGGCAAGCTTCGCCTGCGCATTACGCTGAGCCTTCAACGCATTCATCTGCTCCTTACGGCTCGGCTCCTGCTGAGCCGGCTGACCAGAACCAAACGCCTGACGAATACCCAACGCCCACAGCGGGAACAGTAGAACCGTCAGCGCGCCACCGGCAACCAGCAACGATGCCGTGGACTCCTCCAGAAGACCCGAACTGGTCGCAACCTCCGTCACCGCCACAATAATCGGCAGACCCGCAGCTGAATACAACGCCAACTGCGCCTTCTGTGCGCGAGTAGTCAACCCCGAACGGGTATCGAAGAAATGCTCCGCCAAAAGCACCGGAACACCACGGCACAGCAGAATACCCACCACCACGGCAAGCAGACCCAAAGGCTTAGCCACCACGGCAGAGACATCAATACCCATACCGCTGACCACAAAGAACAACGGAATCATGAACGTAAAACCAACCACCTCAAGGCGGCGAGTCATCATATGCAAAGCCGCCGGAGGGGTCAGAGTACGCAGAATCAGGCCCGCCGCGAACGCGCCCAGCACCGCATCCAAATCGAAGAGTGCGGTGCACATGATCAGGGTCGCCAGCAGGAACATCGCAAGACGCAGAACCGTCTGACCGGTAGTGTTCGCCTCCGCAGCCATAATCTGACGCAGACCCGGCACATGCGCAAACAGACGGTGAGGAATCAGCGCCACAATCACCGCAACCACCATAAACGCCAGCAGCACCACAAACGCCATACCCGGCGAACGCGAAGACAGCAGCAACGAAATAGCGAAAATCGGCAGAAGCTCACCCACAGCGCCGTGCACCAGCACCGCATTACCCACCGGCGTGCCAGCGGCACCGTGAGACTTCAACATCGGCAGCAGCGTACCCAACGCCGTGGAACTCAGCGCCACACCCACCGCAACATACGTATTCAGCTCACGCGAGAACGACGTAATCACCGCCGCACCCGCCATACCCAAGGCAAAACACACAAACCACGTGGCAATAGCGCTATAACCCTGGCGGCTACGCAGCGAGGACACGTTAATCTCAAAGCCCGCAATCAAAAAGAGCATGCCCAGACCAAGCTCCTTCAGCAGCGGGATGCCGCCCTCACTGCTGGCAAGATTGAACATATTCGGGCCAATGAGCAGACCAAAAATGAGCAGGAAGACCACATCCGGAATCTTCTTACCCGTCACGCGGGAAAGAATCGGGGAAAGCAACGCAACCAACGTAATCCAGAAAATGGACACAAACTGGCCGCTATCGTGGCTCGACCCTTCCGAGAGGGTCGTACCCGAGGCAAGAAGAGCACCAGACGCCCCCAAATCCGTCAAGAAAAGCGGGGAAAAAGTCGAAAACATAAAACCTCAACGTGGTGTGTGCAGGTGGGGCGCGTTTGGGACAGTAAAAGGAGCGAAATCATGCTCCCGCGGGATTGCCCCACCTTTAAGAACGTACCAATGGTACACACCTAACCTCGTGAACAACACTTGAACAGCACGTATCGAGCGCCTGAACACCGAAAATAACCGCACGAGGAAACCACATGAGAGCAAAACCTCCGCGCCACCACCGGACCAGACACAGCTTCCACCGTTACACTTAACACCTATGCCAGAGCATCCGACACACACCACCGGATGCGGCAGATACCCTGGCAGCGCACATCCCCTGGCACGGGCACACACCCCTGGTAGGGCGCGCAGACTCTCAAACACGGCACTACAAGGAGCGAGGACATGGCAGCAGGGCGCACTCAACCCATCCCCACCGTCAGCAGCGGGGCACGCGCCGCCTCCCTCGGAGGCACCCGACGCGACCTCGGGCTCGACCTTGCCCGCGCCTTCGCCGTGCTCAGCCTGCTCATCCCCTTCGGATACTGGCTGCAACTGATCCCGGTGTCCTGGAAGTTCTGGATCCCTCAGACCCTCGTACCTGCAGAACCGCTCTTCGCCGCAATCCTGGGTGCCGCCGCCTGGCGCTACGCCCGCACCGCAAACTTTCCGCAGCTCTTCGCCGGAACCATCGTGCGATTCCTCGCGCTACTCCTGCTGGGCGTGGCACTCATGCAGGGCATCACCTACCTGCCGCAAGCTGACGTGACCGTACCCGCGCAGGGCTTCTCCTACTCCCTGCCCTTCGACATGCTCGTGCACCTGGCGCTACTCACCCTGCTAACCCTATTCGTCGTGCACCTGCCCCTGTGGGCAATCGCAGTGCTAGCGGTAGTCACCAGCCCCTTCATTACCTGGACCTACACCCTCCTCATGGACGTAGCCGCTCGGGCCGACCAGTGGACCGCTACCCAGCTGCCGTTCCTGGCAAACCACGGCGTCAACCACGCGCAGAGCGCCCAGCTCATCTGGGTCATGTGCCTGGGCATCGTGCTCGTGCGCCTCTACGACAACCTGCAGGCAAAGCTCGCAATCCCCGTAGTACTCGCCGTGCTGGCGCTCGCCGTCTACCGCACCTTCAACCCCTACACCGAGCTCGGCTTCCTCAACAGCCCGCAGGTGCTGCTCACCCTAAACCTGGCGGCAACCCTGTACTTCTGGGCAGAATGTGCGCGACTGCTCTCCGCACAGGCGGGAATGCTCACCCCGATCGCCCGCCTGGGCCAGATGTCGCTGAGCGCATCCATTGTGCTGAGCGGAATCATCATCTACGCAGGGCCCACCGTCAAGGCTCTCACCGCGGGCGAGCACTACATCGCCACCGGAGGTTGGGGCACCGCCGTGTACTGGAGCGTCTTCCTGCTGCTCGGCGCCGCAATCGCCCTGGGCTTCTGCACCCTCTGGTCGCGCATGGCGCGCTCCATCGCCGGACGCGGCCCCCTGGAGGCGATTCTCGCCCTCATCTCCGGGCGCGGCTAGCCGAATCTGAACTCAACACAAAAGCGACCCCCTCCCCACGTTCCTGCGCGGGTAGAGGGTCGCCTCTATATACTCAACATCTGCAACAGAATCTGCGCCAGAGTCTGACTAGGAATCTGACTAGGAGCCTGCAACAGAAATACTGCGGGTACGACAAAGCCCCGGTCCAGTGGACCGGGGCTAACTGTCGGGATGACAGGATTTGAACCTGCGACCTCGTCGTCCCGAACGACGCGCGCTACCAAGCTGCGCCACATCCCGATGTTGACCTATCAGCAAATACCGTAGGCAACTCACCTAGGATAACCCAAAAAAATTCAGAACGCAACACAGCGGCACGCCACGGGATATTGGGGCGACTCAGAGGCGCCTAAGCGTCAGCCTCCTGAACCTGATTCAGCTCATCCCAGGAGGCGTACATCGCCGCAAAACGACCACCGGAGGCAATCAGCTGCTGCGGGGAGCCATCCTCCACCACGGAGCCCTCATGAATCACCAGCACACGATCAGCGCCCAGAACCGTCGAGAGGCGATGCGCAATCACCAGCGCCGTACGCCCCGCCAACACGGTTCGCAGCGCCGCCTGCACCGCGCGCTCACTCGGAATGTCCAGCGAAGCCGTCGCCTCATCCAGAATCAGCACTCGCGGATTCGCCAAGAACACGCGAGCAAAGGACACCAGCTGACGCTGACCCGCCGACAGGGTAATACCGCCGCGACCCAGCTGTGATTCGTAGCCGTCACGCAGACGCTCAATGAACGCATCAGCGCCCACCGCCTTCGCGGCAGCCTTCACCTGCTCATCGGATGCCTGGGGGTTACCCATGCGGATATTCTCCAGAATCGACGCGGAGAACAGGAACACCTCCTGGGTCAGCATGAGCACCTCACGGCGCAGCTGCGCATCCGCCAGCTGGCGGACATCCACGCCGTCAATACGCACCTGACCAGCTGAAACATCGTAGAAACGAGCCACCAGCTTAGCGATCGTCGACTTACCGGCACCCGTAGCACCCACCAGCGCCACGGTCGTACCCGGCTCAATGCGCAGGGTCGTCTCCTTCAACGCGTGACGATCCGACGTGTACCCAAAGACCGCCGAATCCAGCTCCACCAGAGCGCCCTGAACCGTACCGGACGCGCCCTCAGTAACGCCAGTAGCAGATTCAGCTACAGACTCTACAGCCCGCTCATGCGGATGCTCCGGCTCAGCAACCTCCGGCTCCTCAGCCAAGAACGACGACAGCTTCTCCAGCGCTGACATCGCCGACTGGAACATGTTGTAGAACTCAGAGAGCTGCATGACCGGCTCAAACACACGGTTCGCGTAAATCACCAGCGCCAGCAGGGTACCGATCTGCATGGTGCCGCCCAGCACCGCATAACCACCCAGCACTAGCGCACCGGCAATAAACACATTGCCCAAAAGCATCAGCACGGGTGAGTAGACGCCGAAAATCTTAATGGAATCCATCACCGCAAGGCGGTAACGCTCCGACGCCTGAGCGTACTCATAACGCATCTGCGCCTCCGCACCAAACGCCTTCACCGCACGGATACCCGTAAAAGTCTCCACAAAACGGCTCGTCAAATGCGCAGACTCGGTACGCATCGTACGGAAAACCGGCACCGCGGTCTTCTGGAACCAGCGCGTCAAGAAGTAAATCGGTACGCCCATGACCAGCATGAACAGACCAATACGCCAATCCAGAAGGAAAATAGCGACCGCAGAAATCACCATGGACAGCAAGGTAATCGCCAACTGGCTGATGCCGCTGTCCAAGAAGCTGCGGACCGTATCAATATCGCTGGTCAAACGCGAAATGACCTTGCCCGAGGTGTACCGCTCATGGAACGACACGCTCAGCGACTGCGCGTGGCGGAACACCCGCTTACGCAGGTACACCACCACGCCCAGCGACACACGCACCGTGTACGCCACGTTGACCCACGAAAAAATCGCGGTCACCGCGGTAGCCGCCACAAAAAATACCAGCAGGGTCAGCAGGGGAGAAACGTCACCCTGCTTGAGCGGCTCAATGGAACTATCCAGGACGCGGGCAATCAGAATCGGCGCAATCGCCGAGGAACCCGAGACCAAAAGCACCGAAATAATCGACAGAGCCAACGCCCCACGGTGCGGGCGCAACATCTGGCGCAGTAGAGCCATCGAGCGTTCACGGGTCTCCGCGCGCTCCTGCGGGCTCATCTGCTCCCGCGGCTCCGCCGGACGATGATGGGCCATTAGCCCTCCTCCATCGTCATCAGCTGACGGTACTGCTCCGAAGAGTCCATCAGCTCAGCGTGAGTGCCTTCGGCGACCACGGCACCATCAACCATCAGTAGCACACGGTCCGCCAACGCCACGGTGGAGGGGCGGTGCGCCGTCAACAGGGTCGTAGCGCCGCCCAGGCCCTCCAGACCCTCACGCAGACCGGTAATAATACGCTCCTCTGTGTTCACGTCCAGCGCCGAGAACGGGTCATCCAGCAGCAGCACGGAGGGGCGCTTCGCCAGGGCACGTGCCAACGACAGACGCTGACGCTGACCACCCGAAAGGCTCAGACCCTCCTCACCAATGACGGTATCCAGACCCTGCGGAAGCTCCGCCACGAAATCGCACGCAGCCAGCTGTAGCGCGGTCTGGAGGGTCGCCTCCAGCTCTTCTGCGGCGGGGTAGTCCTCATCCTCGGTGCCGCGCTCGTACTGTTCAGCAACGCCCATCAGCACGTTCTCGCGGACCGTGCCGGAGAAGAGCACCGCCTCCTCAAAGACGAACGCGGTCTGGGCGCGCACCTCCTCAATAGACATGTCGGCGGTATCTCGGGTGCCAAAACGCAGGGAGCCGGAGGTCGGCTCGTAGAAACGCGGCACCAGCGACAGTACGGTCGACTTGCCGCTACCTGTTGCACCCACCAGCGCCAGAATCTCGCCCGGGAAGACCTTGAAGTTTACGTCCTTCAGCACGGACACCTCGGGTGCCTTCGTCTCAGAAGCAACTTCAGAATTCGCCTCAGTGGTAGACTCAGCCGGCGCCTTGGCAGCATCGTAGCTGAACTGAACGTGATCGAAAGTGACAGATACTGCGCCACCGCTGGGGTACTGCATAGTTTCCTTCCCGGAGCCGCCCTGAGCGGACACTCCAGCTACTGTTGACGAATCAGAAGCACCCTGCGGATGCCCGGGCACAGACACAGCCGCGGAGCCACGAACCAGCGGCACCGCCTCAAAACCGGGCTCGTCCATAACCTCGTTGTGGCGTTCCAACGCCACCTTATAGCTCAAATAGGCAGACATCAGCGCGGTCGAGCGCGTCACGTGGCTGAGCACGGTCGTCTGCACCGCAAAGTAGGCGGTCATCGCGCCCAGGCTCAAGGTGCCCGCCGCAACCTGCGAAGCGCCCACAGCCAGCGCCACCGCCGTAGAGACACCCACAATCATGCCCTGGTACAGGGCAACACGAGCCACCAGCATCGACCTGCCGTACTCGCGCACCTGTAGGGCGTCCACCGACTCGGAATATTCCTGAATCTGCTCGGGGGAGCGGCCCAGCGCCTTAATCACGCGGATGCCGCGCACCGACTCCTCAATACGGGTGGAGAGGTCGCCCGTCATCTGCTGAATCTCATGTGAAGCGCGGTAGTACTTGCGGGTGAAGTTCACCAGCGACAGCACCAGAATAGGCACGGTCACCACGAACACCAGCGCCAGAGACGGCGAAGAACGCAGCATGAAGAAGCCACCGACCAGGAACATCACCGCAACAGTCAGTATCTGAACGATACCGAAAGACAACCAACGGCGAATCGTCCCCAGATCGCTCATGGAGCGGGTCAGCAACTGACCGGAGGGCCAACGATCCAGCAGAGAAAGCGGGGCGCTGAGCAGGCGGTCAAAGAAATTCATGCGCATGGACAGCTCAATCGTGGAGGTCGGGTCCACAATCAGCCAGCGCCTCCAATACATGAAGGAGGCATGCGCAATACCCAGCAGAAGCACCAGGCCGCCGGCAATCCAGATGGCGCTCTCGGTGGTGCTCTGCGAGAGATGATCCACAATAATCTGCAGTACCTGCGGGATGGAAATCTCAAGGGCACCGGCACCGAACGCCACGAGCAGACCCACGCCCCAGCGCACACGAATCGGACGCGCATACGCGGCGAGAGTGTGCGGGGCACGCTGACCGTGCGCGTAGTCGATCGGGTCGGGGGTCGGTGCGCTCGCCGTCTCTAAGAAAGGGTTACGGCGGCGCTTAGTCGTGCGTGCTGTAGAAGCCTCAGACATTAGCGGCGGCCACCTTTCGAAGCGTCGGCTTCACCCTTATCGCGAGCCGTGAGGGTCACCAGGATTGCCTCCGGCGGGCAGAACAGACGCACCGGCGCAAAACGAGAGGTGCCCAAACCGGCAGAAACCTGAACCGGAATACCGGACTGCTCACTGACACCCTTCGCACGCGAAGGCGGCAAATCGCAGTTGCTGACCAGGGCATGACCGCCGGGCAGGCAGACCTGACCGCCGTGCGTATGACCGGCAAAAATAGCCTGCGCACCGTCCTGCACGAAGCGGTGCAGGGTACGCATATAGGGGGCGTGCGCCACGCCGATACGGACGCTCGGCTCCTGCCCTTCGTCGAAGGCGCCGGGGGCGAATCCGGGGTGCTCATCGTAACGCAGGTGCGGGTCATCTACACCGGAGAACTCCAGGCGCAGACCCTTGAGATTCAGCGTATCGTAGCGGTTGACCAGGCCCGTCCAGCCGCGCGACTCGAAGGCGTCGTGCATCCGCTCAATGGGCAGTGCTACACGCGAGCCCTCCTCAATCATCTGCGGGGTGCGCGGCTGCCACAGGTAGCGTGCCGGGTTCTTGAAAACCGGCGCGAAATAGCAATTCGAGCCGGGCACAAATACGCCGGGGAAGTCCATGAGCGGGTCGAGTGCCTCCAGTAGCGGGCCCATACCGTCCACGTGGGAGAGGTTATCGCCCGTGTTCATCACCAAATCCGGCTCCAGGGTAGCCAGCGAGTGCATGAAGTCAATCTTCTTCTGCTGGCCCGGAATCATGTGCATATCCGAAATATGCAGAATCCTGAAGTCGGGGCTCCCGGCGGGCAGCACCGGCAGGGACTCGGTGCGGAGCTGAAAATTGTTCAGCTCAATAAAGTGCCCATACGCCGCCGTGGCGGCCCCCAAGGCTGCAGTGGCGGCTACCGCCCCCGCTACCTTCTTCAGGAGCGGGGAGGAGCCGCGTGCGCCGGGGACCGCCACGGGGACGCGGGCGTTGACTGCGTTTTCACACATTATCAATCGCCTTTCAGGCTTCAGCTGGTGAGCTGTGATTCTAGCTGTACGACAGAATCTTATCGCTGGGGGCGGTGAAGTCCTTCGTGTTGTACTTCGGTGCCATCGTCTTCATGAACGACTGCCACTGTGCACCCGCGTAGGTTGCACCATCGACGTACTCGAGGACTCGACCGTTAATGCCCACACCGTTCAGGGAGCGGAAGCCGAGGTTGTTAGAACCAACCCAAGACGCGGTGGACAGGCCACGAGTGTAGCCAACCTGCCAGGTCTGGGAGGAGTTATCGTTCGTACCGGTCTTCGCAGCCGAACCGTTCGGCAGACCAATACCGCGCTGAGAAGCGGAACCGCCAGGCTGGATAACACCCTTCAGAACCCAGCTGACACCGTTCGCGATGTCCGGATCCAGGACCTGCTCACACTGGTTCTGGTATTCCTTCATGGTTTCACCGTTGGTCTTGGTAATCTTCTCAATCGGGCGCGGGGTGCAGTACTTACCCTCGGAAGCGAAGATAGCGTACATGGATGCGCTGGTCAGCGGGGAGATACCGTACTTGGTACCACCAATGTTGGTACCCAGGTCGGGGATGCTGTGCAGCGGTTCGCCGGTACCGTCCAGGGCGTGCATCTTGATTGACAGGTCGTGCACATCGCACAGGTCAATCTGGGAGAGCATGCCGTACAGGTACGAGTTCAACGACTGGCGAATACCGTACGCAGCGGTACCGTAGGTCAGACCGCCGTTGACTGCGTTCTTATAGGACCAGCCGTTCGGCTGACCGGTGTAGTAGTACTTACCGCCGTCGTAGCACTTGGCGTTCCAGCCGAAGCTGGTGGGCCAGAACAGCTGGGTACCGTTCACGGTAGCGTTAGCGCCGCGGCCGCTGATGAGCCACTGAGCCAGAATAATCGGTTTGAACGTCGAACCGGGCTGGAAGCCGCGGGTACCACCGTAGGCGCTATCAACGTTGTAGTTGTACTCGGTCTTGGAGTGGTCGTTTGCGTCTGCGGGGCTACCGAGCTCGGTGTTCTGTGCCATCGCGATGACGCGGCCGGTGCCGGGCTCAACACTGGTCAGCGCGGAGTTCACGTCGTTCCAGTTGGTTGCTGCCGGCTGGGTGGAGTCCACAGCCTGCTTTGCCGCGGTCTGAGCCTCGGGGTTCAGGGTGGTGATCACCTTCAGGCCGCCACGCTTGATGGCGGTGTTACGCAGCTCAGCGGTTGCGCCGAGGGACTCATCCTGCAGCAGGTAGTTGACCACATAACGGCAGAAGAACGCCTTATCACCTGCCAGGGAGCAACCCTGGGACTTGGTGTGGACGTTGAGCTTAATGTCGCTGGCGATGGCGTCGCTGTATTCCTTGTCGGAAATCTTGCCGTCGCGGAGCATGGTGCCCAGAACGATGTCGCGGCGTTCACGGGCGAGTTCGGGGTTCACGGTCGGGTCGTACACGTTCGGTGCCTGCACCAGACCGGCAAGAAGGGCGGACTGTGCCACGTTCAGGTCCTTAGCGGAAATACCCCAGTAGTACTGTGCAGCAGCCTCAACACCGTAGTTCGAACCACCAAGGTTCACGATGTTCAGGTAGCCTTCAAGGATTTCGTCCTTGGACTTGTTCTGCTCCATAGAAATCGCAAGCTTCATCTCGCGAATCTTTGCGGCGTAGGTCTTGTTACCGTTCAGGGTTGCGGTAGCGTCCTCACCACGAGCCACAGCGGAGTCAACAATGAGGTTGTTAACGTACTGCTGGGTCAGGGTGGATGCACCCTGACGGCGGCCGCTGTTGGAGTTAATGATGTTGTTCAGGAACGCACGACCGATACCGATAGCGGAGACAGCACCGTGATTGTAGAAGTCACGGTCCTCCACCGAGACGATAGCGTTCTTCATGTGCTGAGAAATCTGATCCAGCTTGACCGGTTCACGGTTCTCTTCGAAGAAAGTCGCGATTTCGGTCTTGCCGTCAGCAGCGTAAATAGTAGAAGGACGGGAGGAAATGCCATCGGCAATGTCGTCAGGAAGGTCCTGGAACCATGACATCGACGCGTTCGTGACCATACCCAAGCTCACGGCAGGGGGTACGACAATAATTGCCGCAAGGAAACCGGCAATCACGCTGAACGCGAGGAACTGCAAAAAATCTCCCGGGCGGCGACGCGCACGGGTTTTCTTAGATGAAGCCATTCATTCAGTTTATCCCATGAAGCTGTGAGAGGAAGTCCGGTTCGGCACCCCACAGGGAGGTGGGCGCCTCAGCGCTGAGAATAAAGCCCCCAAAAGCGCCGGACATTGACCGAAACCATAGTGAATCCCTTTTACTTATTCGACCCTGAAAGCTAGTCTAGAGGGTATGAAGAAATGGGAATACGCAACTGTACCGCTGATGATCCACACGACCAAGGCAATCCTCGACAACTGGGGTGAAGACGGCTGGGAGCTCGTAACTGTTCTCCCCGGCGCATCCGCACCTGCTGGCGCAACCCCCGCGTCGAACATGGTCGCTCCGACTCAGGGCAACCCCATCGCCTACTTTAAGCGCGAGAAGGCTGACTAAGAGCAACGTACCCGGCGGTCACCTCGCTATCCCGGCCCTCCTATAACTAGGGGAGCGCGGGAATAGATGAGGAAGACCGCCGGTTAGCCATTTAACAGCTGCCTGAATATCAGTAGCGTTTAGATTTACAGCATTTCCCCTATCACCGTTTGGGTGCCAGCACCCGCCATCCTTCTGGAGTAATCATGACTGAATCCCGTATTGAAGCACGTATCCGCGAACTCGGTTACGAACTGCCCGTAGCACCCGCCCCCGTTGCAGCCTACGTTCCGGCTGTTACGTCCGGCTCCTACGTGTACACCTCCGGTCAGCTGCCCTTCGTTGAGGGTGCTCTGCCCGAAACCGGTAAGGTTTCCGACTCCGGCGCTGAAGGCTCCGTGACCCCCGAGAATGCGAAGAAGTACGCGGGTATCAGCCTGCTCAACGCCCTGGCAGCGGTCAAGTCCGTCATTGGCGACCTGGACCGCGTGCAGCGCGTCGTGAAGGTTGTCGGCTTCGTGGCATCCGAGGTGAACTTCACCGCTCAGCCCGCCGTCATTAACGGTGCCTCCGAACTGCTCGGCGAAATCTTCGGCGAGGCAGGCCAGCACGCCCGCTCCGCCGTCGGCGTTCCCGTTCTTCCCCTGGACTCGCCCGTAGAGGTCGAGATCATTGTTGAATATGTCTAATCTGTACACCGGCGCGCTGCCGCTGTCTGCTATTCGTGCTGCCCAGGCTCAGCGGGCGGCGCAGGACGCTCCCGATAAGACTGCATACACCGCATCCGCACAGGACAACGGCACCGCCCAAAACATCAAGACTCTACCCCAGCCGGTGCAGGAACGCCGCTTCGGCACTCCCACCCCGGCTGAGGGCGTGGAACGCCCCCGCGTGTTCACCGGCCGCCAGTCAGGCCCGCGCACCGCATCCATCCAGCGTCTCTACACGATTCCCGAGTTCATGCGCACCGCCGCCGAAAGCTGGCGCGAATGCGGCAACGAAGGCACGACCGGCTGCACGATGCGCCAGGCGGCATCCGTCATTTTTGTGCGCGACGGCGACAACGGCCTCGAAACGATTCTGACCTACCGTCCCGGCACCTCCCCGCTGGGCGTGGTGGCTTTCCCCGGCGGTACGGCTCTTCCCGGTGATGATGAGTCCGCCTCCTGGGTGGGTCCCGGCGCCGACTACTGGCAGGAACAATTCCACTTCTCCGATATTGCGCAGGCACGCCGCAGCGTCATGGCAGCCGTGCGTGAATCCTTTGAAGAGACCGGCATTCTGCTTGCAGGCGAGGACGAACAGGACGTCGTGGAACGCTCCAGCACCCCTGAGCTCATGGCGTGGCGTGAAGCGGTTGCCGAGCAGGACAAGAGCTTCTCGGACTTCTTGACCTCCAGCGGCTTGAGCGTGCGCGCCGACCTGCTGCGCCCGGTCGCGCGCTGGCAGTCCCCGGACTTCTTCCTCAAACGCTACGATATCGCCTACTTCACCACGGCGTTGCCCGTCGGTCAGGACCCGAAGCTACTGCTCGGTAAGGGCGTGTGGGGTGACTGGCTGAACGTGCGTGAACTGCTCGAAGCCAAGGACACCAGCGAACTGGGTGACCGCATCGGCCAGCCCAACACGGTGGGCCGTACCCTCGACCAGCTCATTACCCCCGGCGTGATGTGCATGCTCGAATCGCTGGCGAAGGCTCAGACCTCCGTCGCGTGGCTGTCGAAGCGCCGCAAGATTGAGGTGAAGAAGCCCGTGCTCGTCACCCACAACGGTGCGTGCATGCTCTCCTTCACCGAGGTGGTTCCGGCTACCACCGGTTCCATATACACCGGCGCGATGGGTGCGCTCTAAGAGGGTATTGCAGCCGTTCGCTCGTACGATGAAGCGTTAAAGAAATCAGGAGCCGTTTCCCCATGCAGAGGGAAACGGCTCCTGATCTATTTAAGCTGTGCGTCTTTCAGCGAGGGCGTCCTAGAATGCCCTAACTCAAAGAGACCTTAGCGGGAACGCTGGCGCAGGCGGGGCAGGTCCAGAATGACAACTGCGCGTGCCTCCAGACGGATCCAGCCGCGAGAAACGAACTCGGCAAGAGCCTTGTTCACGGTCTCGCGGGATGCGCCAACCAGCTGTGCCAGCTCTTCCTGAGTCAGCTCGTGAGCAACGAGCACGCCGTCGGTTGCGGGGCGGCCGAAGCGGTCAGCCAGGTCCAGCAGCGCCTTAGCGAGGCGGCCGGGAACGTCGGAGAAGACCAGGTCAGCCAGTGCCTCGTTAGCGTGGCGCAGGCGGCGAGCCAGAGTCTTAATAACCTGATCGGAGATAGTGGGATCGAGCTGCTGTGCACGCTTGAAGGACTCGTGCTTGATGGCAGCCAGGCGAGTCTCAGAGACAGCCACAGCGTTGGTCGAACGGGGCGAAGGATCGAAGAGAGCCATCTCGCCGAAGACGTCACCGGGACCCATGATTGCAACCATATTCTCGCGGCCGTCAGCGGCGGTGCGACCCAGCTTGACCTTACCGGAGAGTACAGCGAAGAGCTGGTCGTCCTGGTCACCCTCGTAGAAGAGGACGGCGTTGCGGGAGAGGTCAATCTCCTGAATGTCATCGGTCAGCAGAGCGAAAGCTGCGTCGTCGAGGTTAGCAAAGAGAGGGGTACGACGGAGGATCTCGAGATCCATAAAGTTCTCCTAGATATGAGGTGATGAGCCGAAACTCGTAAATGTTCAGTGAGTGAGCCCGAACCGGTGTCATGCGTCTCAACATCTGAAATGTGAGAAGGCTCAAGCTAGTGTGACATATTCAACTGATACGAGCGTACCCTAAAAAAGCGCTTTATGCATTCCGATACAGCGAGCTTTACACCAAAAGTTATTTCTTCCGAGAAAATTCAAAGCTTCCCCACAGGTTTACCACCTAATATCAGGCATTCAGGTGTGTACTTTTATCGGTACCAAGCACGCTGACACCCTCATGACAAACAGGCACCCGCCTCCACACGCGGTACGATGCGACGAGGCAGAAACCCGGTCTCAACAACCCCGGAACCGCCCGTCACGCCCGCCGCAGGGTACAGCGTGCCACCACACTCATCGGGCACAGCCCGCACCAATCACATGGGCACACCGTGACCACTTCTACCCACCAAGGAGGCAATTAGTCGTGACGACCGGCATCAACCTGCTTGATATTGCTATCCCCATCATCCTGCTGCTCTACTTCCTCGCCGGAGTCCGCAGCGGATTCTTCACCACCCTCGGAACCTTCCTCGGTCTGGGCCTGGGCGTCTGCGCCGCAGCCTGGCTCGTGCCCCTCGCCGTCGCCTCCGTGGGGTCGCAGTGGAGCCTCATTACCGCCGTCGGTGTGCTCATCATCTGCCTGACCATCGGACAGTGGCTCGGCCTCATTGCCGGACGCACCATTCGCCGCGTCACCGACATCACCCCGCTCAAGGGCATTGAGCGCTTCTTCGGCGGTGTGCTGAACCTTGCCGCCTGCGCCCTGGTCATGGTCGTGCTGACCATCTCCATGCGCACCGTACCCATCCCGCAGCTCAACACCGCGCTCAGCGAATCCAAGACTCTCTCCTGGATGGTCGCCTCCACCCCCGAGGTCGTCAAGGACCGCATCAACACGGTACGCAATGACGTGCTCGCCTTCGGAACCATTCCGGAAGTCAGCCAGCTCATCGCCCCCGAAACCAGCGCCCCCACCCAGACCGTAGAATCCGCGGCACTGGACCGGGCGGCTGCCTCCGTCGTTGAGATTCTGGGTGCCGCAGAGCAGTGCGGCTACACCTCCACCGGCTCCGGCTTCGTGGCGGACAACGGCCTGGTCGTCACCAACGCCCACGTGGTCGCCGGCGTGACCTCCCCGGTCGTGCAGGACTCCCGCGGCCGCACCTGGCCCGGCACCGTCGTCTACATGGATACCGAACAGGACCTCGCCTTCATCAGCGTGCCCAAGCTGCCGCTCGAACCGCTGACCATCGGCACCAACGCCACCGCAGGTAGCCTTGTAACCTTCATGGGCTACCCCAAGGGCGGCCCGTTCAAGGCACTGCCCGCCACCGTGCAGGGCATCGGCAACACCCAAACCATCGATGCCGACACCGGCCGCGCCAACGCCATGCGCCAGGTCTACCAACTGGCAGCCGACGTGCAGCACGGCAACTCCGGCGGCCCCGTCCTCGACGAAAACGGCAACGTGGTCGGCGTGATCTTCGGTAAGGCAACCACCGGCCAGACCGGCTACGCCATCACCGCAAGCACCCTCAAGCAGGCACTGGCTGAAGGTGGCGACAACACCGCCGCAGTCTCCACCGGCACCTGCCGCAAGTAGCTAACAAAAACATTCAGGCTCCCGAACCTCTAGCGAGGAACGGGAGCCTGAACTATTTAACGAAAGGAGGCGGCGCGCTGTTATTCCGCCAGATGCTGCGCCAGGAAATCAACCGCCATGACATAGCCGTACGCACCCGCACCGGCAATCACCGCGGTAGCCTGCGGCGACACAAACGAATGATGACGGAACTGCTCACGACGATGCACATTCGACAGATGCACCTCAACCACCGGAAGCTCAGCCGCCTCCAGTGCATCATGCAGCGCCACCGACGTGTGGGTGTACGCCGCCGGGTTGATAATAATCGCCGCGCCACGAGTACGAGCACGCTGAATCTCATCCACCAGCGCGCCCTCATGATTCGACTGCATAAACTCAACATCAAAACCATGATCCGCCGCGCGCTCACGCACCATACGCTCAATATCGTGCAGAGTGGTGTAGCCGTACACCTCGGGGCGGCGCTGCCCAAGCAGGTTCAAATTCGGTCCATTAAGCACAAAAATCGTATCTGACATAAAACCAGTGTGGCACAGCGAGCGCCCGCTGAGCGCTAGCCGACGCGAACTGCCCAGAAAATGATGCGGAGGAGGGGAGAGCGCAGGCGCGTGGCGGATGCGCATCCCCGCATACGGGGGGCGACGCGCGCCAAGTACGGTGAACCTCGCTACCGCCCACACACCTAAGCCCGGTACCCTCGCGCTATGACCGAGAACGCCACCCAGCCCGCAGCGGGCGCACAGAACACCGCGGCAGAGAACGCCGAATCGCTCCTACAGATCCGATTCGTTCCCGAATTCAAAGCCGCAGCCGCCGCACGCCGCCTCAACGCCCGCGCACCCGAAAGCCACCTCGCCACTGTGCGCCGCGCCCGAAAGATTAACCGCATCCTCGGCGAAACCTACCCCTACGCCGTCGCAGAACTCGACTTCGACAACCCCTTCGAGCTACTCATCGCCACCGTGCTCTCGGCACAAACCACCGACGTGCGCGTCAACTCCGTCACCGGTGCACTCTTCGCACGCTACCCGGACGCCGCCGCGCTCGCCTCCGCACGTACCGAAGAGGTCGAACCCTACATTCAGTCCCTCGGCTTCTACCGCGCCAAGGCACGCTCCATCGTCACCCTCTCCCAGCAGCTCGTCGAACGCCACAACGGGCAGGTCCCCTCAACCCTCGAAGAGCTCGTAGAACTCGCCGGAGTCGGCCGCAAAACCGCGAACGTGGTCCTCGGAAACGCCTTCGACGTGCCCGGACTGACCGTAGACACCCACTTCGGACGCCTCGCCCGCCGCATGGGATTCACCACTGCAGACGCCCCCGAGACGGTCGAAAAAGACGTTGCCGAACTCATCGAACGCAAAGACTGGACGCTCTTCTCACACCGCATGGTCTACCACGGCCGCCGCATCTGCCACGCCAAAAAGCCCGCCTGCGGCGTATGCCCCGTCGCCGACCTCTGCCCGTCCTACGGCGCCGGGGAGACGAACGAACAAGCAGCACGTAAACTCATGAAATACGAAATGGCACCCGGCCGAGAAGACCTGCACCTGCGATTCCTGCAGGGCGCAACCCGCCGCGAACTCATGGCAGAAGGCTACCCGCTCAGCGCCTAACGGCGACTGAGCCGAACCGGAATGTAGCCGCGCAGAAGAGAGGTACACAGATGAGCGAAAACACGTCCCAGCAGGAGGCGCAGCACCCCGCCCAGCAGGCACTGGCGGCTCTCGCAGAGGGCGGCGTGGAATTTGACGTCCAAGCCCTACTGCGCAGCGCACCCGCCAGCCCCCTCAGCAAAGAAGCCGCCGTGCTGATCCTCTTCGGAGTGCTCGACAACTCGCCCTCCACCGGCGAATTTGACGGCTGCCCCGAAAACGTCAGCGCCGACCTGGATGTACTGCTCCTCGTACGTGCCGCAACCCTGCGCTCACACGCCGGTCAGCCCGCCTTCCCCGGCGGCAAAATCGACCCCGAAGACTATGCACTCGCCGAAACCACCGGCGAACCCGTCGCCCACATCGCCGCCCTGCGCGAGGCGGTCGAAGAAACCGGGCTCGACCCCGCCGGCGTGCAGATCCTCGGCCAGCTGCACACCCTGCCGCTACCCATCAGCAACTTCATGGTCACCCCCGTCATCGGCTGGTGGAACAGCCCCGTGCCTGTCGAAGTCGTTGACCACAACGAGTCCGCGCTCATCGCCCGCGTGCCCGTGCGTGACCTGCTCAACCCCGCCAACCGGCACACCGCCTACGTCAAACGCGGCCGCACCTCACACCGCACTCCCGCCTTCGAGGTGCGCATGCCCGGCGGTGAAGAGTTCACCGTCTGGGGATTCACCGCGATTCTGCTGGACCGGATCTTCGACTCGCTCGGCTGGACCGTGCCCTGGGATACAAAAAAGATGCGCACGGCACCCGGCTACGAGGAGTAAAGCTCTTCGCAGAATAAACGCCTGACCAGCGGATATAGGGTGCAGATAGGGGCGGCAGGTAGCTTGAACGAAGCTACCCGCCGCCCCTATTTTTTGTTGCACGGTGCCGCCTATATGCCGCTGATTATTTACCGCTGGTTACTTACCGTCTGCGTAGTTGCGCACCCGCGCCACCGACACTGGAAAATCAACCGGCACCCGACCGAACAGCAGACGCGCCGCCTCCGCAGCGCCCTCACGCACAATACGCTCCACGCGATCCGCCTCCAGCTCGGGGCCGCACAGCAGAAGCTCATCGTGCAAAAAATACACAATGCGGGTGCGCATCGGCATACCAAAAATCCGCTCCGACAACAGACGAGAACGCACCGCGCCCATCCAACACAGAGCCCACTCAGCCGCCGTACCCTGCACAATAAAATTGCGGGTCATACGCCCGTGCGCACGCGCAGTCGACACCGCACGCGACTCAGCCGCCGGCGAAGACCGATCAGCCACAATCTCACGGAAACGCTCATCCACCGGCGGGGACGTACGACCCAAAAAAGTCGTCACCTGACCGCCCGCCTCACCAATACGAGCCGCACGCTCCGTAAAGTCCATCGCCTGCGGAAAAAGCGCCGCCACATGCGGCAACAGGGCGCCAATCTCACCGCTGCGGCCGCCATACATAATCGCCAGCATGCCCACCTTCGCGTGGGAACGCCCCGTCAAACCCACACCCTTCAGGCGCGCCAGCTCGGCAATACCCGCATACAGGTCAGCGCCACGACCCGCCGAAGCGAGCGCCTCATCACGGCTCAACGCCGCCAAAATACGTGGCTCAATCTGCGAGCCATCCGTCACCGTCAGCACCTGACCCTCCGGCGCCTGCACCGCCTGACGAATCTCCGCCGGAAGCTGCAACGCACCACCGCCGGAAGCGCCCCAGCGCCCGGTCGCGGCTCCACCCACCTCAAGATGCGGGCGGAACGCACCCTCAGAAACCCAAGTATCAGCCCACGTCCAGCCGTTAGCAGTCCAAATACGGTACAGCTTCTTATAACGCAGAATCGGGTCAATCAGCGCCCAACGCTTCTCCCTTTGAGCCGGAATCGCATCCGCCCAACTCTTCAACTCCCACGAACGCGTAGACTTCACCGAAACCCCCGCAGACTGCAGAGCACGCAAAAGATCCTGCGGCGAATCCGGGTTCAACGACGGCATAAACAGCATGCGCTGAATCTGCTCCGCCAACTCCTGCATCTTCTGCGGACGCTCCCCAGGCACCGGGCGCGGACCCAACAACTCGCACAGATGCTCATGATGCGCCTGCACATTAAACGGGATGCCGTAATAACCAATCTCAGCCGCCACCAACGTACCGGCAGACTCAGCCGCCGCCAAAAGACGCAACCGCTCCGGGTGCCTCGACTCGCTAATAGCGCGCGCCTGCGCCAACCACTCACGCATCAGCACACGCACCACCGGATGCTCCGGAAGCAGAGTCACCGGGCCTGCCGCCAACTGCGGGGCAAAAGGCTCGTGAGGTGCCGCCTCCAGGAAATCGGGGGAGGAATCTGCAGAGGAATCGGCGGGTGCGGCGGAAGAGGTGGCGGGGGCACTCAAAAAATCAGCGCCGAACAGCTCCTCCTGACCCTGAATCTGCCGCGCCACCGGCAGATACCCCTGAGGCTCCACCGCCTCACGCACATCAGAAAGATCCAGCACCGGGCTGTACTCCACAAAACCGCTCGGATGCGTAGCGGCAGTCGCCAAAATTCGCTGCACCAGACGCAAATCATGGCATAGATGCACCCGCACCCCGCGGCGCAGAAGCAACGAGTCAACGTGGCGGGTATCAGCCCAAATCCAGCGGGGGAAACGCGCCTGCGCCGAATCTGCCGCCTGCCGCTCTACCTCTCGCACATACGCCGGAAGATTCGCCGCACTCACCCGATCCGCACGCGTAATCCGCGGAATAAAGGTCGGGTCCTGCAACTGCTCAGCGGTCGGCGCCGAAAAATGAAAAGCACCCCATGAAGTTACCGGCTGAGCACCGCGCGGGGACGCACCCGCGGCAATAGCCGACGTGACCGGGTGCGCGGGGGTGCCGGTCTGGGCGGTAATACCCGCGCCGGTGGCAGGACTGAGCAGAACGTACATTCTTCCATTATCGGTGACCGGGTGCGAAGGCGCGTGGTTTGTGGTCGCGGGCGGGCGGTTTGCGGAAGAGGCAGGGGAGGGCTGAATGCGCCGCGGTTTGTCATAAAAGCGCCGGATGCGTGCGTTTTGTTCGTTTGAGGTGCGTGCATCGTGGATATTTCGGGGTGCGCGAGGAGTTATCCACAGAACGCTCATTCTCATAAAAATTCGGGGCGGGCGCAATGCTCTCCTAGAGCCATGAACCCCGTCATGAATCCCTCCAGCAATCCCGCCGGGCACCCTGCCAACAATCCCGGCAACCCCAACGGTTGCTCGCCGCGTGCCGCACAGGGCGCGAATCAGCCGGGCGCACAGAATATGGGTGTCCAGAACACCCGCGCGCACTCGCTACCCGCCCTGCTCATTCCCGAAGACTATCGCGCCCGCGCCGTCGCCCTGCACGCCCGCGAGCTGATTCTGCGTTCGCCGCAGATGAGCGCTATCGCCCTGGGTGGTTTTAGTGGCGGGTTCAGTGCCGGGTTCTGTGGCGGACCCAGTAACGGATTCAGCGCCGGGGCCGAGCGGGCAGGGGAGCGGCCGCCCGCAGAGGGCGTGGTTGCCGCGGGCAGTGCAAACGCTGCGAGTGCCGCGGGCGGTGGGCTACTCCAAGAATCCCAGCCCCTCCGCGAGATTCTCGAAAACGCCGTGGACGAGGCAATCTGCGCCATCGACGGCGGATGCCAGGGGAATGCTCGGGGGAACGCCTGGGGGAACACGAGTGCAGAAGTAACGGGCGCAGACGGAACTAATGTGACGAAGCCCCGAAAATTCCGTGTCAAAACTGCACCGCCCACCTCCTGGAGCTACCCCAGCGTGGAATACGTGCCCGTCAACCGGCAGACCGCGCTGCGCTACCTCGCCGCGGAACTCTACGGCCTCGGTGCCCTCGACCTGCTCCTCGACGAGGGGCAACGCGCCGGAACCATCACCGATATCTACGTGAACTCGCCCTGCGATATCTGGGTGGGCATCAACGGAACCGTCCGCCCCGTGGCGCTAAGCCTCGGCAATGAGCGGCGCGTGCGTGACCTCGCCGAGCGGCTCATCCGCAGGCACGGCGGACAGCTGGATGCCGCGCATCCGGCAGCTGACATTAGCGACGCGCAGGGTCGGCGTATCCACGCGATTATCCCTCCGCTGAGCGAACGTACCCGGCTCTCCGTGCGCCTACCCGCCCGCGAGCGCCCCACCCTGGCGCAGCTGCAGGCCGCCGGGCTGTGTGATGAGGCGACCGCCGCCTACCTGTGCCGCATGATTGCCGAACGCCGCGGATTCCTGATTAGCGGGGGCACCGGCACCGGCAAAACCACCCTGCTCAACGCACTGCTGGGGCTGTGTACGCCGCAGGAGCGCCTCATTTTGCTCGAAGACACCCCGGAACTTGCGCCGCAGCATGAGCAGGTTATTGCCCTCAAAACCCGTGCCGCCAACTCCGAAGGTGCCGGTGAAATCGGGTTGGGTGAGCTGATTGTGCAGGCGCTGCGTATGGGCCCGGATCGGCTCGTGGTCGGCGAGTGCCGCGGTGCGGAGGTGGTGCACCTGCTGACCGCCATGAATACCGGTCACCGTGGCGCCGGAACGACCCTGCACGCCAATAGTGCGCAGGCGGTGCCCCTGCGTTTGTGCGCCCTGGGTGCGCTCGCCGGACTGGATAGTAGAACGGTCGCTCTACATACGGCGACGGCTTTTGAACGCATTATCCATCTGGAACACCGGGACGGACGCCGCCGCATCGAGGGCGTCTACAGCCTGCACCCCGCAGTTGAGGGGAGCGAAGAGTATCTGCAGGTCAGGCGTATTTCTGTGGGCTCCGAAGTTGGGTACTAGCCCCCGTAAAGGGGAAACGGAAAACGTGAAAGGAGGAACCATGAAAAGGGAAGAAACGAGTCGAGGAAGCCTTCGCGAACGCTGGGCTGAGCACCTCGCCGGAGCAGCCAGCGCCGAGGAAATGCGCATGTGGCCGCTCATGCTACGCACCCTCGCCCTGAACCTGCGCGCCGGTATTCCCCTGCAGGAGGCGGTGCTCGCCAACCCGGGCTCCGGGCAGTCCGGCGAGAATCTGGAGTCGGGCACGGGGAAAACGCCCGCGAAGAAAACCGCCACGCGGAAAAGCACCCGACCCCGACGTACCAGGGGCTCCTCGCCCCTCTCCGAAGAGTACGGGCAGAAGCGGTGCGCCGAAGATATCCGTCGTTTCACGCAGGCGCTTGCCGCACTTGCCTCCTGGGGCGCACCCGCACACCTCGCCTGCGCCCAGCTACTCGAAAACAGCAGCCGGATGCGCCCGCACAGCCGCGACCGCCTGTACGACCTGCAGCTGAGCCTGCGTATGAGCGAGAGCGCCGGTGCGCCGCTCGCCACGAGCCTGGAACGCGCCGCAGAACACGCCGAAGAACGCATCGACGCGCTCCTGGGGCGGCAGAGCGCCCTTGCCGCGCCGCGTGCCACTGGCAGGATTCTCTCCTGGCTGCCGCTACTCGGCCTGGGGTTGGGTGTGCTCATGGGAAGTGACCCCGTGGGCGTGCTGACCGGCTCCATCCTCGGGGCGCTTACCGGTTTGTTCGGGCTGGGGCTCGCCTTCGCCGGGCGCCGCTGGACCGCCGCGCTCGTGCATCGGGCGGAGGTGGAGAGCACACGAGCTGGGCATACAGGAGGCGAGCAGGCCTTGAATGCACCGACTGTTGATACCGCCCTCGTACTGGAACTACTCGCCGCGCAGTTGAGAGCCGGGCTTGCACCGCTCGCCGCCTTGGGTACCCTCGCTGAGGCGCTCAACAGCCGACCCCTGTATACGGTCTGCCAGCGCCTACAGATGGGCAGTAGCTGGGGGAGCGCCTGGTCGGGCTCCGCGGCGGGAACCTTCGGTGAGCTTCGGGATGCGCTCGCTCCCGCCTACACGGGTGGCGCACCCAGCACTGCGCTGCTGCTCTCCCTTGCCGATGCGCACCGCCTCAGCGAGCGCCGCGCGGCAGAACGCGCCGCCGGAAAGCTCTCCGTAGCGCTCGTGGTACCCCTCGGGCTGTGCTCGCTGCCCGCCTTTATCTGCTTGGGTATTGTGCCCATCATCATTTCGCTACTACCCACGCTGACGGGCTAAAGAACCATGCGCATAAGCGCTGTTGACCAGCTGAAATGCCGAAAAGTTTAGACCCCCGCCCATCTGCAGCGAACGCGGATGAGCACCCACCCCGCCCCGCATGTTTAGGGCACAACGAAAGGAAAACCAATGACGAACACCCTCTGCGAAGCAATCCGCCACGACCTGCACACTGCCGATGTTCCGGTCGGCACTCCGGTCAACGCCCCGGCCGGTGCTCCGGGTGGCATTCCGAGCGAAATTCAGCCCGCCGCACCCGGCGCAGAAGCGCAGACCATTCTGGGCCCCGTGCCGCTGTCCGTTGCCATTGCAACCACCATGAAGCAGCTGCGCGAAGAATGCCCCGAGCTCTTCAACGATGCCGAGCTTTTGAGTGATGCTGAGCTGAACCACACCGGCCCCAGGATTGACCCTAACGAAATGGAGATTGATATGAACACGAACAGCCTGAGCCCCGAGCAGGCGCTGACCATTGCCCGTGCGCTCGCCGAGGGCTGCACCCTGGACGAATGCGGCGCCACCTGCCGCAGCCTGGGTGAGCACGCGCCCGGCTGCACCGAATATGTACCAGCTGAGAGCGACGATAAGGTACTCGAAGAGTACGCCCCGGCGGGGGACCCGGAGGAAGGCGCCTCCACCGCGGAGTACGGCATCGTGATGCTCGCGGCGGTCGGTTTCGCGGGCCTGCTGGTGCTGATTCTCAAGTCAGATGAGGTGCGTTCCATGCTCCTGGATATTGTGCGTAACGCCCTGTCCATTGCGGGCAATACGGGACTGCTCTAGAGGCCTTAGTCTAGAGGTATTGGAAAACCCGCCGTAGGGTTTTGTCCCTAGATGCTAGGTTCTTTGGAAAATCAAGCCAGAAGGGAGGAATAAAGAATGAACGCTCATGTGAATTTGGGTGCTTTGCGGCGCACTTGCTCCGCAGGGAAAACCAGTGTGGACCCGACACTCTCGACCCCGCACAAGAGCCCGGCAGAAGAGGGTGTGATCACCGCCGAATTTGCGGTCGCCCTACCCGCCGTGACGGTGGTGCTCGCCCTCTGCCTGGGTGCCGCCTCCACGGGGGTTGCGCAGCTGAAGGTGGAGGAGTCCGCGCGAACGGCTGCACGAGCCGCCGCCCGCGGAGACTCCGAGGCGCAGATTCGCTCCGCCGTCAGCCGCATCGACCCGGCGCAGAGCGTGCAGATTTCTGTTTCTCCTGATAGCGCAGTTGATGCAGGGGAGGGGCGCGCCCGGCAGGTGCACGTGCGGGTGAGCCGCCCCGCCCCCGGCGTGATTGGATCGGCGACCGGCTGGGTGCTGCGGGCGGACGCCCACGCCCGCGTTGAAGGCGGCGCTGGCAGTCAAGAAGACACTGGCACTCAGGAAAGCGCTGACAGCGAAGAAAGCACCGGCAATGAAGGCGAATAAAAACGCGGTTATTGCCAGCCCCGCGGACGAACACTCCGAAGAGGGTAGCGGCACCGTCCTCGCCCTCACCATTATTGCCGCGCTATTGGTGGTGACCGTGGTGATTGCCGGGCTCATTGGGGTGGTGTCCGCGAATCGCAGGGCGTCCGCCGCCGCAGATTTGAGTGCGCTCGCGGCGGCGGATGCCTACCGAGGGCTCACCGAGGGGGACCCGTGCGCGGTGGCGGCGGATCTTGCCGCCCGCCACGGTGCGCACCTGGAGTCCTGCACGTTTCCGGATCGTCCCGAAACGGTGGAGGTGACGGTCGCTGTCCCCGTCGCAGGGCCCATGGGTGTGCTGGGTCCGGCGAGGGTGCGTGCCCGCGCCGGGGCTGAGCACCCCGAGGAAGAGCGTCCCGAAGAAGAGCAGGCTGCGGCGGGGAGCGCGGAGGAGCTGAGCCCCGATGAGGTTGCCGAGCTGGAGGAAGAGCTGGGAGCCGAGTGGGACTCGGTGCCCGAATCTCCCGAGCCGGAAAAACCCACGGAGCCAGAAAAACCCAGCCGACTAGGCTATTCGCCTCGACTGGGAGTTATTGTCCCAGCCCGCACAGCCTATGTCCCTGCGCCACCGCCCCGCCCTACGCCCGCAGTACCCTACACCTCCGCCATGCTCCGCAGCATTGCCGTCAGGAGCGCCCGCGCGCCGTGCTTGCTGAGCGGCTCGTTGCGGTTGCCGCACTTGGGTGAGTGCACGCAGGAGGGGCAACCGTTGTCGCATCCGCAGCTTTCGATGGCTTCGAGGGTGGCGCTCAGCCACTGCTGAACCGCGTTGAAGCCGCGCTCGCTGATGCCCGCGCCGCCGGGTGCGGCGTCGTAGACGAAAATGGTGGGCCTGCCGGTGTCCACGTGAAGCAGTGTGGAGAGTCCGCCCAAGTCCCAGCGGTCGCTGGTGGCGATGAGCGGCAGCAGTCCGATGGCGGCGTGTTCGGCGGCGTGCAGGGTGCCGGGACCGTCCTCTTCGGTCACACCCGCGCCGAACAGGTAGCTGGGCTCGAAGGTGAACCAGACCGCCTCGGTCATGAGCACTTCGGGAGGCATGGGTTGCGCCTCTTCGCCCAGGTACTCGCCGCCGTAGACGGAGAATCGCCGGTAGCCGGTGACCTGGTCGGTGACCTGAACTTGCCCGCGGTGCATGGTGAGCGGGGCGAGCTGCTCGCCGGTTTCGGGTGCAGGGTCAGGAACAGTATTCGCAACGTCCTGTCCAGTAATTCCAGCTGGCACACCGTAACTAACTCGCGCCCGCTCTGCGAGAATACGCACCTCCGTGTTCTCAACGGCGCGCGTGTAGTAGTCCGGGTAGAGGCGGCTGAGCAGAATCACGCGCTCGCCCTCGCTGAGGGATTCGACCACGTACTGCGCGCTCTGGTGAATGTAGATTGCGCCCGGGTGCCCCTGGCTCATGGCGTGCGCGGCGTCCATGGTGCCAACCAGGGTGCCGTCTTCGGCATCGATGAGCTGGTAGGGGCCGCCGCCGGTGCCGCGGATATCGACCAGGTCGGCGGCTGATTCGGCGTGCGTCCAGTACCAGCCGTCCGGGCGGCGACGCAGGTACCCCTGCTGCACCAGCCGATCCAGCAGAGCCGCGGTATGCGGACCGAAGAGACTCAGTTCTTCAGCGCGGATGGGTGCCTCCTGCGCTGCGGCGCACAGCTGCGGTGAGAGCACATACGGGTTCGTCGGGTCGAATACGGTTGCCTCAACCTCCTGCCCGAAAATCGCCTCCGGGTGGTGCACCAGGTAGGTGTCGAGTGGGTTGTCGTCGGCAATGAGCACTGCGAGCGCGTCCTGACCGCTTCGACCCGCCCGGCCCACGCGCTGCATGAAGGAGGCGCGGGTACCCGGCCAGCCCGCCACGAGTACGGCGTCCAGTCCGGAGATGTCAATGCCCAGCTCCAGTGCGGAGGTGCTCGCCAGGCCGAGCAGTTCGCCGTTGCGGAGTTTGCGTTCGAGTTCGCGGCGCTCTTCGGGGGTGTACCCGGCGCGGTATGCGGCGACGCGGTGGGCGAGGCCCGCCTCCACCTCGTCGAGGTAGCGTTGGGTCTTCTGCGAGAGGATTTCTACGCTGCGGCGCGAACCGGCGAAAACCAGGGAGCGGGTGCGGGAAAGCACCAGGTCGGTGAGCATTTGCGCGCCCTGCTCCACGGGGGAGACGCGGCGCGGCGCCTCCTGCTCAGCCTTCGACTGGACCGCCTGCTGCTGGGTGCTGCGGGTGCCCTTGGCGAGCTGATCGTGCGCCTTGGGCGGCATGAATTCGGGCTCCCAGAGTGCGACGGTGGTTTCACCGCGTGCGGAGGTGGACTCGGTAATGGCGGTGACCGCCTGCTGCGGCACGCCGATGAGCTTGGAGAAAGACTCGACCGGGTTGGAGCTGGTCGCGGAGGCGCCGTAGAACACGGGCACGGTGCGGTAGAGCGCGCAGACGCGGCGCAGGCGGCGCAGCAGGTTGGCGATGTGCGCGCCGAAAACGCCGCGGTAGCTGTGTGCCTCGTCGAGCACCACGTAGCGCAGCCCGCGCAGGAAGGATGACCACTGCCGGTGGTTGCTCAGGATTGAGTAGTTGAGCATGTCCGGGGTGGTGAGGATGAAGTTGGCGTGTTCGCGGATCCAGCGGCGTTCGCCGGTGGGGGTGTCGCCGTCGTAGCTTGCCGCGTGGAGTCCTGGCAGGTTGTAGGAGGTGAGGGCGGTGAGCTGGTCGGCGGAGAGTGCCTTCGCCGGTGAAATGTAGAGAACGTTCGCTCTATTATTGAGGTTTTCTGCTCCCGAATACGCGGAAGTTGAGCTCACTGGCTCGCCACACGATGCACGGTAGATTGCGTCCAGGGTGGGCATCAGGTAGCTCAGGGTCTTGCCTGAGGCGGTACCAGTCGCCACAATCACGTGCCCGCCGTTGCCGGTGCTCTTCGCGTCTTCGGCGTGTGCGGGAGTCGGCGCTTCAACGCGCCCAGGCTCAAGACGCTCAGCCTCAATCCGCCCCGCCTGCCAGCCGTAGCGCGCCGCACTCGCCGCCAGCGCCGCATCAAGACCCGCGTGGGCGGCGTCTGCCGCCTGCACCTGGTGGGCGTAGGGCTCGGCAATGCCGAGCGATTCGAAGGCCTCCACCACGCGCGGATGCAGCCATTGCGGCCAGGGCGCGTAGCTCGCCGCCCTAGCGGCAATGGTGTGAATATGGGTCACCTGCTCGGGCAGGGTTCCGGTGCGTTCTGCCTCCGGCAACAGGGATGCCAGCACCTGCTGTGCGCTCGCGGGAAGCTCGCGGTAGCGCAGCGTTTTTGGGCGCGCCGCAGACTGCCCCTGCGGCTGTTCGGGCTGGTGTACAGACTGATGCGTGGGCTGCTGTTCAGGGTGCTGGTTGGCGTTCTGCGAGGAGATGCTGTGCGGCATGGGTTCCATTGTAGAGCGGCGGGCTAAAACCCGACCTGCCACCGGTCACGCGCTACCCTGAACGCTGGCTCCGAGCCCGGCTCCGAACCCGCTCGGATCCTGCCCCGACCCAGAGCCTAGCCCCTAACCTAACCCCGCCCTAATCCTGTCCCAGAACCGCCCCCAGCACCGCTTCTGTGCCGCCGACCCCGTAGTCAGTGCACACATATCAAAAAATCTGCATGCGTTAGGCGCATATGACGATAAAATAGTTTCGTGGCTCAAAATAAGATTATTCTGTATTACCAGTTCGCCCCCATCGCCGACCCGCAGGCGGTCATGCTCTGGCAGCGTGCCCTCTGCGAGAAGCTCGGCCTGCGCGGGCGCATCCTCATTTCCAAGCACGGCATTAACGGCACCCTCGGCGGCGAAATCAACGCGGTCAAGGCGTACACCAAGGAAACCCGCAAGTACCCCGGCTTCAAGAACATGGAGTTCAAGTGGTCCGAGGGCGGCGCGGAGGACTTCCCCCGTCTGTCCGTGAAGGCACGCGACGAGATTGTGGCTTTCGGTGCTCCCGACGAGCTACAGGTGGACGAGAACGGCGTCGTTGGCGGCGGCGTGCACCTGAAGCCTGAAGAGGTCAACAAGCTTGTTGAAGAGCGCGGCGACGAAGTGGTCTTCTTCGACGGCCGTAACGCGTTCGAGGCGAAGATCGGCAAGTTCAAGAACGCTATCGTTCCCGATGTGCGCACCACCCACGACTTCATCCGCGAGATTGAGTCCGGCAAGTACGATCACATTAAGGACAAGCCGGTCGTCACCTACTGCACCGGCGGTATTCGCTGCGAGATTCTCTCCGCGCTCATGAAGAACCGCGGTTTCAAGGAGATCTACCAGATTGACGGCGGTATCGTGCGCTACGGCGAGAAGTACGGCGATAAGGAACTGTGGGAAGGCTCGCTCTACGTCTTCGACAAGCGCATGCACATGGAGTTCGCCCCGGACACCGTCACCATCGGCAAGTGCGAACAGTGCGGCGCCCCCTCGAACAAGTTCGAGAACTGCTCCAACGATTCCTGCCGCGAGCTGGTTCTGCTTTGCCCCGAGTGCGCAGCTGATGACGCGAAGCGCCACTGCGTGCCCGAGTGCTCGGTGGACCGCGAAGCAGCTGAGGCGAACGCCTAATGGCAGCCGCTAAGGGCGGCGCGGTTCAGATTTCTGAACCTCGCATTGAGGAGCACCCGGCGATGGTCGTTGCCGGCGTTTCGCAGGTGTTCCCCCTGGATGGCGACTTCTCCTCGCTGTGGGATGAGCTGAATCAGAAGGCGTCCCCGGCGATGCTGGATGTTCTGAAGGTGACCCAGTACCTGGGCGTGTGCACTCAGCCGAACCCGAAGGGGCAGGTCCGCTACACGGCGGGCTTCCTTGTGTCGGAGCCGGCGAGCGCGGCGAAGCTTGGTCTGGGCGTGCTGGAGTTGCCTGCGAGCACCTACGCGGTGGTTGAGGTGACCGGCCCGATTTCGGAGTCCGTTCCGGCTGGCTTTGCGAGCTTTGAGGAGGCGTTCTTCGCGAAGAATCCGCAGTACCGCCCGGTGGGTGGCCTTGAGGTGTACGGTCGCGGCGATATGCAGGCGGCTGATTACCGTATGGAGCTGTGGGTTCCGCTGGTGAAGCGTTCCTAGGGCAGTTTGTTTCTGCCGTTGTAGTTGCAGTTTTAGCTGTTGAATAGAAGGGCCCGGTGGTGCGATGCGTTCGTTCCGCCGGGCTTTTTTGTGCCCTTTTCGGCTGTATTTTGCGCCAGCATTTTGTGGCGGTATGTGTGCCTCGTGCGGGTGAGGCGTGCGGGCGGGTGAGGCGTGCAGGTGGTGTGTGCAGCGAAAGTTGGGGAGGGATGCTCTGTGCGTAATACCCTGAAACAAAATACTTGACATGTAAAGTAATTGGGTTTAGATTTAAAACACTAGCCCGGCACTACAAGAGCCCGAGCGCAACCCGCAAAGGAAAAACCATGAGCACCAACCCCAACAGCACCCCGCAGCTCGACGAATCCATCCGCATCAGCCACCTCGAACCCATGCGCGGCGACGAGAAGAAGCTCGGCTTCCTCTCCTTCGGCCACTGGGCTGAGGTCCCCGGCTCCCGCGTACCCTCCGCCGCAGAATCTCTACACCAGGCAATTGACCTTGCCGTAGGTGCCGAAGACATTGGACTAGACGGCGCGTTCTTCCGCGTGCACCACTTCGACCAGCAGCAGGCGACCCCCTACCCGCTACTCTCCGCAATCGCCGCCAAGACCGAACGCATCGAGCTCGGCACCGGCGTGATTGACATGCGCTACGAAAACCCGCTCTACATGGCTGAACTTGCCGCCATGGCAGACCTTATTGCGGCGGGTCGACTGCAACTGGGTGTCTCCCGTGGCTCGCCCGAATCCGTTATCCGCGGCTTTGAGAGCTTTGGCTACTACCCGGCAGAAGGCGAAAACGAGAGTGATATGGCGCGCCGCCACCTCGACATTTTCCTCAAGGCAATCGAGGGTGAGGGCATGGCGCCCAGCGCTCGCGTGGCGGGCAAGTACGCCCCCGTACAGCCGCAGTCGCCGGGTCTGCGTGAGCGCATCTGGTGGGGTGCAGGTACCGATAGCACCGCCGTGTGGACCGCGCAGAAGGGTCTGAACCTCATGTCTTCAACCCTGATGCTGGAAGATAAGGGTATTCCGTTCGATCAGCAGCAGGCGCAGCAGATTCGTCTTTTTCGCTCAGAGTGGGTGAAGACAGGCAATTCGGGTGTTCCGCGTGTTTCGGTGTCCCGCTCGGTGTTGCCCGTTATCGATGAAACCTCGGCACGCTACTTCGGTCGCCGCGCCGCGGAGGACTCGCAGGATTACACCGGCATTATCGACAACAGCTTCTCTCGCTTTGGTCGCAGCTACATTGGCGATCCGGCGGATATTGCCGAAGAGCTCGCCCGTGACGAGGCAGTCCAGGCAGCGGACACCGTGCTGCTGACCGTACCAAACCAGCTGGGCGTGGACTTCAATCTGAAGATGCTGGATGCCATCGTCAAGGAAATCAAGCCCGCGCTGACCACCAAGTAAAGCCCCTGAGGTGAAGACTCCGCAGAACCTTCTGCGCTAGCAGGGTTTCGCGCCAGCGTGCCGCCGTCGCTTCCGTGATGGGCGGTGGTCGCTGATGAGCGCGAACTCTGCCGCCTCCCGAGGGCAAGGGCGCGGAGCACGTGCGACAGCCCGCACAAGTGGACAATTGGTCAGTTATCACTGTATAGTCATCGTATGCTGACTATTGCTTCACACCTCGACGTCATGAACCGGCTCGGCCGCGCCATGGCCGACCCGACACGTTCCCGGATTCTGATGACCCTCCTCGGCGGCCCGAGCTATCCAGCCGTGCTCTCGCGCGAGCTGGAACTGACCCGCTCGAACGTGTCCAACCACCTGACCTGCCTGCGCGATTGTGGAATCGTCGTCGCCGAGCCCGAGGGCCGCCAGACGCGCTACGAGATCGCCGACCCGCACCTCGCCGCGGCACTGACGTCCCTGATCGACGTCACGCTCGCGGTGGACGAGGCAGCGCCGTGCATCGACTCGGCATGCTCGGTGTCGGGCTGTTGTGGAACGGCGGCGGGAGCATGAGCGAGACCCTGACCACCGCACGCCGCGCGATGCTGCACCGGCGCGTCCGCTTCATCGTCGGCTTCACGATCACGTACAACGTAATCGAGGCAATCGTCGCAGTCTGGGCAGGCGTCCTCGCCTCGTCCGCGGCGCTCATTGGCTTCGGGCTCGACTCGGTTGTCGAGGTACTCTCGGCCGCGGCTATCACCTGGCAGTTCACCCGCAAGGACCCTGAGCGGTGGGAAACGGTCACCGTCAAGGCCATCGGCATCGCGTTCTTCGCGCTGGCGGCCTACGTCTCGATCGACGCGGTGCTGGCCCTGGTCGGCCAGGAGGGCCCCGACCGCAGCCCGCTGGGTCTCGGTATCACCGCGCTGAGCCTGGTCGTCATGCCTCTGCTGGCGTGGATTGAGGTCCGCACCGGGCGGGAGCTGGGCTCCAAGAGCGTGATGGCCGACGCCAAGCAGCTCATCCTGTGTATCTACCTCTCCGGTGCAGTGTTCATCGGCCTCGTCCTCGACAGCCTGTTCGGCTGGTGGTGGGCTGACTCGGTCGCGGCGCTGGTCGTGGCGGTGCTCGCGGTGCGCGAAGGCCTGGAGGCCTGGCGCGGCGACGTCGAGTCGCCGTTCGAAGTGCTAGAGGACCTTGAAGACGAGGACGACTAACCCGTCACCCGACGATGAAGAGCCAGTGCTGCAACCCAGACATGCGCTACGAAAACCCGCTCTACATGGCTGAACTTGCCGTCATGGCCGATCTCATTGCGGCGGGTCGACTGCAGCTGGGCGTGGACTTCAACCTGAAGATGCTGGAGGCAATCGTGAAGGAAATTAAGCCCGCGCTGGCCACCAAGTAAAAGTCCTGAGGTGAAGGTCCTTGGGCAAAGGTCCTTGGGTAAAGACCCCGTGCCAAGCTGTTTCCAGCGCTCTGTAATGCGCTGAGATGTTTGTCCCCATACAGCTTGAGCCACACATACAGCGATGCCCCGGCAGGCACCCGCAAAGGTTCCGCCGGGGCATTACTATGCTCACGTTCTTAGAAATCCTTCTATCTAGAAGTCCCTCTGTCTAGAAATCTTTCGTCTTTTCCCAAGGCTCAATAGCGCCCGGAACCACCTCAAAGAGCGGATGCGCACACGCCGCCAGCCCGGACAGGTAGGTGGCAACCGCCTCCAGCGGCTGCGGATGCGCGCGAAAACGAATCAGCTGCGGATGGTTCGTGTACCCGCGAGTCAGACCCCGCAGAACCTTCTGCGCCAGCAGGGTTTCACGCCAGCAGGCGACCAGGGCGCGGCGATCGAGTAGACAGGGGTGAAGGGACCAAATACGCACGCCTAGCCCTGCGCTTCTGCAGTGCTCTCGCCAGCCGATTCAGCGCCCGCGTGCTCGTCGCTAAAGTGCAGGAAGCTCTTGAGCACCAGCTCACGCACCGCATGCAGCAGGGTGTCGCGCGGATGCTGCTCCTGCGTACCGCGTGCCGCGGCGGCCGCCTCATCGTATTCGGGCCAGGACAGCAGCATGGCAAGAGCCGCCACGATTTGACCCACGGCAAGCTCACCATCGCTCGCCGACGCAAAACCAGCCGTCTCGGTGGAGAGCAGCTGGGTGCGGCACAGACCTGAACCGGCACGCAACAAAATGACGCTGGGATGCTCGGCGCCGGGGCGGCCGTGGCGCTCCTCGGTGACGTCCTCGGCGACCTCCAGGTGCGTGGCCAGGAGCGCCTCATCGTCCATGGCGGCGAGGCGGTCGTAGCGGCGCACGGACCCGGTGAGGGCGCGGGCGATGGGCTGCTGAATCGGATAGGTGATCTCCTCGAAACGCTGCAGGGGATCGGTCGCACCTGCCGCGGTCGCCTCGGTCGGGCGGCGCAGCCAAATCATGCCGAAACCAATAGAATGAACGTTCCGGGAAGCGAAGTCGTTCAGGTACGCCACATAGGTCTGCTCGTAGTGGCTGCGGTCGCGGTTCTCGCTCGCATCCTTCAACCAGGTCTCGGCGTAGGAAGCGGGGGTCAGCGCCTCACGCTGAATAAACCACGCCTCCGCGCCGCCGTCGGCAACCCAGGCACGCGGGCGCTCATCCCACGGGCGCGGTGCTTCCAGGTCCTCAGAATCGCGAATAATTTCCCAGTTGCCCAGCATCTGCGCGCGGCCACCGGGCACCAGCACCGACGGTAGCTGACGCACCATCGTGCTCACAATTTCGTCACCGGGCAGACCACCGTCACGGTAGGTGAACTGTTCCTCGGCGCTCTCACCGGCAACGCGCGGGGTAATCACGAACGGCGGGTTCGACACCACCAGGTCGAAAAGCTCACCAGCGACCGGCTCCAGCAGGGAACCCATGCGCAGGCTCACGCGCGCCTGCGGGTTCTGCGGGTCAATGTTGAGAGTCTGCGCGTTCAGCAGCAGGTTAAAACGGGTGAACGCCAGGGCACGCTCCGAAATATCGGTGGCGGTCACGTGCTCAGCGTGGGCAAGCAGGTGGAAGGTCTGAATACCGCAGCCGGTGCCTACATCCAGGGCACGTTTGACGGGGGTGCGCTCGGTAATCTGCGCCAGAGTCAGGGAAGCGTGACCAATGCCGAGCACGTGATCCTTACGGAGCACGCCGGGTCGCTGATGCGCGCCCAGATCGGCGGCAACAAAGATTTCGGTGCCGTCATCGGCAGCGTGCGGGCGCAAATCAACGCTCGCGGACCAGCGGGCAGAATCCGCAGCGTCACGCTCAATCAGCGCGGCATTCTCAAAGTCAACCAGGGTATCGCCGAAAACCTCGGCTGCCTCAGCCTCAGTGAGCGGGCGAGCCAGCAGGAAAAACGCCAGCAGACGCGCCAAGTTCTTCTCACCCGCACTGTAACCGCCGCGCAGAATATGCTCCACACGCCACAGGCCCGGAACCACCTGGTCGCGAGCCATCGCCTCAGCCGCCTCAACACCGAGCAGCTCCTGCACAGCGTCATAGCTGTAGTTCAACGCCAACAGGCGTTCACGGATGCGGGTTAGGCGGGCGTAATCATCGCTGCGGGGAGCATCCGCAACGGCGGCGTACTCGGGAGCGAAAGAGGCGGCAGAAATAGTCATGCACACCATTCTACGCATCCGCCGCATCTGCCCGGGCGCGCCCACCGCGTACAGGCGGTAGCGCAATGACACAGCCCCGACCCACCTACTGACCAAAACCGTCATCTGCGCAAGAGCGCCCACCCCATCGCATACACTGAAACCATGAGTAACCTGTACCCCGATGAAAGTATCAGCGTCGACAAGTGCTGGGAGCGTCTGCACGCAAACACTCTCGGCCGCCTCATCCTCACTGACGGACAGCACGTCGATGTGCTGCCCGTGCTCTACGCCGTCGCCAGCCAAGACGACAAGCAGGAAATCTACATCCGCACCACCCGCGGTAACAAGTTCTCCTCCGTGGTGGTTAGCCGCCGCGTCGCCTTCGAAATCGACGAAACCCTCGAAGACGGCATCCGCTCCGTCATCGTGGTCGGTATCGCCCACTGGCTGCCGCCGGAAATGACCCCGCAGATCGTGCGCACCTTCGACCTGCCCGACTCCGAAACCCACGAAATGCAGTGGGTGCGCATCGCGCCGCAGACCGTGTACGGCCGCGAATACCCGCTATTGCCCGCATACCTGGACGGCACCCACCCCGACTCGGACACCCTCACCAGCTAGAAAACGCAGGTGCGCGGGTGCGGTGCGCCCCAGTGCTATACCCTGCATGAGTTCCGTACACCCGCCCTGCGCACACACCACCACTCCGGTACCGTATGATGTACCGAGTACCCTGCGCACTCGTGCAAGCTCAACACGCCCGGTTCACATCAACTAGAACCGTGCCAGCTCGCCTCGCGCCGGGCCGCCGCGCGCTCGCCGCATGAAACGCACCGAGCGCACCACATCAACCCAACATAAACTACACCCCTACCGATCACCTCACCCCGCGTACACCACACCCCGCCGGCGCCCACAAGCGCCAGCGTAGGTTATGGTTGAATACGTAGCTTTTCAACACACAGATAGAGGAGTGCCGTGCCCGCTCAGGCAAAGACCGGAAAAGCCCTGCTGATTGTGGAGTCTCCCTCCAAGGTCAAAACCATTAGCAGCTACCTCGGCGAGGACTACCTCGTCGACTCGTCCATGGGCCATATCCGCGACCTTCCGCAGCCCTCCGAACTGCCCGAAAACCTCAAAAAGAGCCCCGTCGGCAAGTTCGCTGTCAACGTTGAAGAGAACTTCGAACCCTACTACGTGGTCAACCCCGACAAAAAGAAAAAGGTCGCCGAACTCAAGCGCAAGCTCAAAGAAGTAGACGCGCTCTACCTGGCAACCGATGGTGACCGCGAAGGTGAAGCCATCGCATGGCACCTGAAGGAAGTCCTCAAGCCCAAGGTACCCGTCTACCGCATGACCTTCCCCGAAATCACCCGGGAAGCCATTCAGCGCGCCTTCGGCGAACTGCGCGACATCGACCTGCACCTGGTCGACGCGCAGGAAACCCGCCGCATCCTCGACCGCATCTACGGTTACGAAATTTCCCCCGTACTCTGGCGCAAGGTAGGCCGCGGCCTCTCCGCAGGTCGTGTGCAGTCCGTCGCAACCCGCCTCGTGGTTGAGCGCGAACGCGAACGCATGGCATTCGTCGCCGCCAACTACTGGGACCTGACCGGACGCTTCCTGACCGCAGCCTCCGAAGGCTTTGACGCCAAGCTGGTCGCCGTAGACGGCAACCGCATCGCCACCGGCAAGGACTTCGCCGACAACGGCACCCTCAACACCTCCAAGGTCACCCACCTGACCGAGGAAGCCGCCCGCGCGCTCGCCGCAGCCCTGCAGTCCGCCGCGTTCTCGGTACGCTCCGTTGAGACCAAGCCGTACAAGCGCCGCCCGGCAGCGCCGTTCACTACCTCCACCCTGCAGCAGGAAGCCGCACGTAAGCTGCGTTTCTCCTCCCGCGTGACCATGCAGGTGGCGCAGCGCCTCTACGAAAACGGTTACATCACCTACATGCGTACCGACTCGGTGGCACTGAGCGAGCAGGCAATCTCCGCTGCACGCCGCCAGGCATCCGAGCTGTACGGCGCAGAATTCGTGCCCTCCGCACCGCGCGTGTACACCTCCAAGAGCAAGAACGCGCAGGAAGCCCACGAAGCAATCCGCCCCGCCGGTGACACTTTCCGCACCCCGGACGCCGTGCGCGGCTCCCTGTCCAACGACGAGTTCCGCCTCTACGAGCTGATCTGGAAGCGTACCGTCGCCTCCCAGATGGCTGACGCGACCGGTTCCACTGCCTCCGTGCGCCTGGGCGCCGTGGCATCTAATGGCCAGGACGCCGAGTTCGCAGCATCCGGTACCGTCATCACCTTCCGTGGCTTCCTCGCCGCCTACGAGGAGGGCGTTGATGCATCCCGCGTGGCTGAGCGTGAGGCGAAGGACGCTGAGAAGCGCCTGCCGAACCTGACCACCGGCGAGGCACTGACCGCCGAGGCGATTGAACCCGCCGGCCACGAGACCCTGCCGCCTCCGCGCTACACCGAAGCGTCCCTCGTGAAGACCCTGGACGAGCTGGGCATTGGCCGCCCGTCCACCTACGCGGCGGTTATTTCGACCATCATGGACCGCGGATACGTGAACGTTCGTTCTGGTTCGCTGATCCCGTCCTGGATCGCGTTCTCCGTGGTGCGCCTGCTCGAATCCAGCTTCGGCCCCTACGTGAACTACGAGTTCACCGCACAGATGGAAGAAGACCTCGACCGCATCGCACGCGGCGAAGAATCCCGCGTCGAATGGCTGGGCGAGTTCTACTTCGGCGGCGGCTCCAAGCGCGGCCTGAAGCCCATCGTCGACAACCTCGGCGAGATTGACGCCCGCAGCATCAACTCCATCCCGATCGCGGACGGCATTGTGCTGCGCGTGGGCAAGTTCGGCCCCTACCTGGAAGCCGAAGGCACCCTCGACACCGAGACCGGCGAACTGACCGAACCGATCCGAGCGAACGTACCCGCAGACCTGGCACCGGACGAACTGACCGAAGCGAAGGCACGCGAACTGCTCGAACAGGGCAAGTCCGACGGCCGCGTGCTCGGCGTTGATCCGGTCTCCGGCAACCAGATTGTGGCACGCGACGGCCGCTACGGCCCCTACGTCACCGAAGTTATCGAAGAGATGACCGAGGAGCAGATCCAGGCGTACCTGGACGCGCAGCCGACCGAATACTACAAGAACGGCAAGCCCAAGCCGAAGAAGAAGCCGAAGCCCGCCAAGCCGCGCACCGCGTCCCTGTTCAAGTCCATGGACTTGGCGACCGTGACCCTGGAGCAGGCGCTGCAGCTGATGAGCCTGCCGCGCGTGCTCGGTACCGACGCTGAGGGGGTGGAAATCACCGTGCAGAATGGCCGCTTTGGCCCGTACCTGAAGAAGGGCACGGACTCCCGCTCGATTGGCAGCGAGGACGAAATCTTCACGATTACGCTGGAGCAGGCGCTGGAGATTTACTCCCAGCCGAAGCAGCGCGGTCGTGCGGCGGCTAAGCCTCCGCTGGCTGAGCTGGGCGTGGACCCGGTCAGTGAGAAGAAGATCGTGGTGAAGGACGGCCGCTTTGGCCCGTACATCACCGACGGCATTACGAACATTACGGTTCCGCGTGCGGAGTCGGTCGAGTCGCTGACCCACGAGCGTGCGGTGCAGCTGCTTGCGGACAAGCGCGCGAAGGGCCCGGTCAAGCGTAAGACCGCCGCGAAGAAGACCACCACGGCTAAGAAGACGACTGCTAAGAAGACGACCGCAAAGTCTACTACCGCGAAGAAGACGACCACTCGTAAGACCGCGGCGAAGAAGACCGCCGAGTAGCTCTTCTACCTGAAGGCGCAGGATGCGTCCCGAAACCCCCGCGTGGGGGAGGGGCGCCTCCTGCGCCTTTCGCATGCCCGAGGAAGGTTTTTATACCCGTGCCGTGCTGATGTTGGGCATCCGCCCGGATTGTTTGCGGAGCGAGCCGCGCCTCTGACAGACTGGAAGAGGCGCCGCACCTGCGGTACTGCACACAGACAATATCCCGCCGCGGGGCGGGGGAGGGGAGCGCATCGTGCGCCTGGGAGTTCTGGATGTCGGGTCGAATACGGTCCACCTGCTACTGATTGACGGCAGCCCTGGAGCGCGCCCCGAACCGTACGCGTCGCACAAGATTCCGCTGCAGCTCGTGCAGTACCTCGACGCTGAGGGCAATATTTCGCAGGAGGGCGCGGACGCGCTGACCCGCTTCGTGACTAGCGCCCGCGACTTCGCGATCGAGAATGAGGCGGAGGACCTGCTGGCGTTCTCCACGAGCGCTATCCGTGAGGCGGGTAATGGTGCGGCGGTGCTGCATCAGGTGCGTGAGCAGACCGGCGTGAGCCTGAACGGTATTTCGGGTGATCAGGAGGCGGCGATTACGTACTTTGCGGTGCGCCGCTGGCAGGGCTGGGGTGCGGGCCGCATCCTTGATTTTGATATTGGTGGCGGCTCGTTTGAGTTTTCGACGGGTACGAATGCGTTGCCGGATGCGGCTATGAGCGTGCCGTTGGGTGCGGGCCGTCTGACGCGTGAGTTTTTTGATGAGCAGCCGCCGAAGCCGAAGCAGGTGAAGCGTCTGCGTAAGTATGTGCGTGAGCAGATCGCCCCGGTGGCGGAGAATTTGCTGCGTTATGGCGCGCCGGATATGACGGTGGGTACGTCGAAGACGTTCCGTTCGTTGGCGCGTATTTGTGGTGCGGCGCCGTATTCGGCGGGCCCGCATGTGAAGCGTGAGATGCATTTGCAGGATTTGCGCCTGTGGACTCGTCGCATGGAGGCGATGACGGTGTCTGAGCGTAGCGATTTGCCGGGTGTTTCGAAGGCGCGTGCGGAGCAGATGCTGGCGGGCGCTATCGCTGCGGAGGCGGCGATGGAGGCGTTTGGGATTGAGACGATGCGCGTGTGCCCGTGGGCGCTGCGTGAGGGCCTGATCTTGAAGCGTATTGAGCATCTGGCGGAGGGTACGGGTACTCCGGTCAACCCGAAGACCCTCCTGGGTGCTTAGTCGATGCGTGACGTGGCCGAATAGCCGCAACGAACCCCGCAGGCTGGTGCGTAATGGGCACAGCCTGCGGGGTCACAGCTTTTCTTATACATAACCCGCCGATAAAGATGTAGGAAAGGAACATTCACCGATGAAAATTCAAGAAGTTATTGACGAAGTCAACAACACATGGGGCGAAGAGCACGAAGAAAAAAGTAGAAAAATATTTTGGGATAATGTTGTCCGGAATCCATTTTTTATATTTATTGGAACAACTTTAATGTATTTATCGACTTTGATATTTGCTTTTTTGTTTTTGTTGTTTGGAAAAGTTAATGAGTTTTGGATTAGCGTGTCTAATGTTTTCTTTAATTTACCCTATTATTTGCTTGATTTAAGGGTCGGGATTATTCCATCATTTGCAGCCCTTTTGTTGAGTCTTTATTTGGGTATTGGAAAATCTGCAGATGTTCATGATGGGATTTCCGGTGATGCGCGCCGAGTGGCATATCAAAAATTTGCTCGAATGTTTGGGCGTATTATATTTGTTATATTTATAGTGAATTTTTGGTATGGATTGCTCGCTGGATATATTCAAGGCACCGCATATTCTTTTAGTTTTTTAGATAATCTGAAATTAAACCCTGGTTGGGGATCCGCGATTGTATCCGGCGATATTGATCTTTCGCGCTATAGGGATATTCCTTTATGGACGCTACTTTTGTTTGCGTGGTTTACACTGTCCGCGGCTTTATTGTTGACCCATAACGAGAAAGATGTCTTAATTCAAAATATAGTTTATACGCGCAGAATTAATTGTATGCGTCAGATATACGAAAATACTACACCTAATATCTACAAAATCGCTCGAAAAATCTTTGATGATCAATGGCGCGATCGTGTACTGCATGCTAAGGGTTGTAAAAATGAAGCTGAAGATTATGCGTATGGAGATAGGTTTACTCTAGATAGTGGCTACCCAGGGTTTAAATTTGGCATTCCTTCCTGGCTGTATTTATTAAATAAAAATATTTTATTCGTGGCGTTTTCTTGGCTCTTGATTTTAGTGGTGTCGATAACTGTTCTATATTGGAACTTTGGAATATCTGAACTATGTGTTTGTGGGATTGTACTTCTGGTTTTTGTTTCGCTTTTTGAGGTGCTCTTTCGGGTGTCGAACCATCATTATTTGTATAGGGATGTGTATAAAGAGAATCTTCGGCTTGTCAGTGGGGTGGGTAAACTCTTTGAGGCTGTTAAATTCTCCTACACTGAGATTCTTGGATTCTATATGAGGGTTCTCGTATTTATTATATTTCTTTTGCCTGAGTTATATTATCTGGTAACTTATATGAGTGACCTTGATGGGAAAATTAGCGCGGTAGATTTCTTCGTTGTTTTGGGACTCCTTATGGTTCCAGTAGTTTTTGTATATATTCTTTCTTTTGCTCTGAAGATTGCAATATTTAAGATTTTTAGAACTGAACTTAGGGTGCACTCTAGTAGGTGTTTTATTTTGCGTTTTGATGGAGAGTTGGTTTCGCCTGAAGGTTTGAATGATAGGGATTATATTCTAATTGCTTATGTCTACTGCTTAATGCTTAGGATTAATAAATTCTATTTGAGCTATAAAAATGAGGGTAGGAAAGTAGAAATATTATCTAGTCCTTTAAAGTATTCTCCTATCCGTTATAAGTATTCTAGAGTAGTTAATTATAGGAGTCCAAAAGCTCTCCGTCGTAAGTAGTCTCCAGTTTTCGCAAGGGTAAAGGTCGAGAAACCACCTGCGACATCAAGTTTTCTAAGGTTTTTGGAGGGTGAGAATTTATATAGTTTAGAAAATGTTTCTACGGGGAGAAGCTCAGTAAATTTAATATGGGAGCTATGGGAAGTTTAAAATTTTTGTCATAGTAATTAACTGACAATACTAGGAAAGGAGTAATCATCGATGATGAAGCAAATGCTATTAGCGCAGATGATAACCGAAGGAGCTGAAGCTACACAGAGTTCTAGCGCGTTGCCGTGGGGAACATGGATACCTTCTGTAATTGGTCTTCTTGGGTCACTTATCGTTGCATGGTGGAGTGGTCGAAAGATTGATAAGCAGATGGAGCTGTCAAAACAAGCTACTCCCCCTGAACTGACTCGTTATAAGACTTGGCTTGAAGTATCAGAGGTATTTAAAAAACTAGAAGGTGTCAAGGACACGGGTACACTAGCCGATTCGAAAGAGTATCAGGAAATTGAAGCTTCTCGGAAAGTTGCTCTTGAGCGTGCTGTGTGGGAGCGGAAGGTGATTTCTGAATGTTCTAATATTCAGGCTCAAAAGCTTGTAATGGAAATCCCGGAATCAAAAATATATGAAATTCATAACCCGGATATTTATCGAGGAATTGAACTTTCTGTAGATTCTTATATAAAGCCAAAAGCTTCTGGTATCCTGTGGCTTATTCCCCTATCGATGCTTTCTTTATTCCCAATCTTGACGGTGATAATTTCGGGTGGTAGTTCAGGAGATAGGAAATTTGCTGTTATCTTTTTGTTAGTTATGCCCATCCTTCTTTTTCCTATGTTTCGTCATCTTGCCCCAAATCAATATAGTGGAATCTTTGAAGCTAACTATTTCCTTAGGAAAACGAGGGTTGAGGTTTTATTGGATAGGCGTAAATCTAATGATGTCAATAATTGTGAACCTATCTTTCATAAGGTTGATAAGTATTGGGAAAAATGGTATCGAAGGGAGGGGCTTCGGTATGCATCGTTTTATGATACCTGGGCTGAAAATATCCACTGCCCGTGGGAAGGGAAGTGCTGGGCAGGAAGGGTGTGGCATAAGGTCTGGTGCTACTTTTTCCCCGGAATTTATGTAAGAACGATTTTTAAACCTAATATTCTTAAAGCTTGGGGTTCTTATAAAGAGGAAAGTCTGAACGTTGATTTGGGGCAGAAGAATAAAGATTCCTCCTCTGAGCTTCATGGAAATAAAGACGCTCAATCACTGAAGTCTGATGCCCTAGAAGAATCCGATCCTACGCCTCCTCAAGGGTAAGCACTGAGAAACCACATGTGTTTCGAGCAGCCACATCATAAGTGGCTTCTGGAAACACATGTAGCTTCTCGCTATGGGGCTGTAACTTGTGCAGAATTTGTGCCATGGTTTTTAACTACCACTAAAGACACTAACCTATGGCACAAATCCGGAACTCATGACCGAATCTCCGGCTGCGCCAGGTAGGTGAGAGTCGGTTATAGGCTATGACTTAGCCTTTTTGTCGATAGGTTAGTGACTTTAATGCGGGTTAAAGACCCACGGCAAAGACACTAACCTATCGAAAACCTCGGTCTAAAAAGCAGGCGGCCCCGGATGCATGCACGCATCCGGGGCTGTCTCTTTTGCTTTTTTGACGAATTCTCTATTGCTATTTTGATATAATCATAGGAGATGTAATTAATAGTCAGAAGGGCTGGGTTATATTGATATATTGCAGAATTTTTTCATATTAAAATTTAGTGAAGTAATAAGAGAAGTGACTCTACGAGATGCTATTGGAGGTATCGATGACTTTTCTAAACTATAACAAAGATGAAAAGCTAGAATTTAACTATAAGAGGGCATGCGGTCTGTGGTTAATTGTGGTGGCGGCGGTTATAGCAATAGCCACCATGGCCGGAGGAAAGCAAATAATAAATATGCAAGTATTCAGCATTGGCTATGTTATTAGCTTTTTCTCGATCAACATGAACAAAAAGGTGTTGAATAAACTATCCGATGGTCCTTCAAGTGAATTTCAAAAGAAAGTATCTTCACGTGCCGTTATTCTATTATTTGTCTTGATGATTTTGCTGGGCGGCCCATTCTTTGCGACTGAAAATTGGAGATTGATTTGGCTGGGGGCACTGATGGCAACCGCACTGCATTTCTTCCCTTATTATTTTGTGCATGGAAAGTCAATGATCTATCTGGGTCTAGCCTGTGCCATTAACGTGTTTGCAGGATATATTTTTACCAGCATCCCGTTAGAGGTAATTGCATATATCGATGCGGCGATTAAGCTCCTCTTCGGAATCTATCTGCTATTCCTTTCAAAGCCGTCAAAACAAAAGTAAGGCAAATCTTCGGCACAGCAAAACAGGGCGGCCCCGGACGCATACACGCATCCGGGGCCGCCCCTATTTCTGAAAGCTACTTCTTAGCGCCGAACGCCCGCGTCCACGCCCAGCGGGTCAGCACCGCCGTACCCACCGCAACCGCCATCGGCAGCCACGCACTCGCACCCTGACCCGTAAAACCAATCAACAACGTCAACGCAGACAACGGCGCATTCATCGACACACCCAAAAACGCCGCCGTACCCGTCAACGCCGCCGCATACAACACCATCGACGCGCCACCCGGCACCCCGCCCAAACCCGGGAACGCCCACAGCACCAGCGCCGCCACACAAAACGCAACCGCCGCACCCAACGCCAAACCCGGCGTCAACGTACCGCCATAAGAACCGAAACGCAGACTCAACACCACCACGGCAGCCTTCGCAACAGCCAACGCCAACACATACACTGCCGCCGATGCGGTCAAACCGCCCGCCGCCGCATCCAGCGACACATTAAACGTGTGCTGAGTCAGCAGACGACCATTACCCAGAATCTCCGGAAGCCACAGCGAAACCACCGCGACCAGCGCAAACGCTACAGGAATACGCCACAGAAGAGAACGATCCTTCGCCTTCAACTTCTCCGCACGCTGCGACAACGCCCTAAAACCCAACGCCAACGGAGTCAACACCACACCCGTCAGCGCCGCCACTGTCAGCGTCGTCGCATCCAACGGAAGCTGCGGCACCGGGTACGTCGGCTCATTGACGATCACCAGATTCGCCGTGACCGTCGCCGTCCACACCGTCACCGCACCCACATATAGCGACCGCAGGCTCAAACCAACAGCCATCGCCTCCACAAGGTACACCACGCCACCAATCGGCACCTGATACACCGCCGCCAAACCAGACGCCGCACCCGCCGCCACCAGCAGACTACGCTCACGAACACCCAACATCGCGGCACCATCAACACCCACAAAACCAAGACGCTCCAGCAGATTCGAGGTACGGCCAGCCGCCAAAGCACCCAGCTCACGAGGAGCGACCTCCTTACCCACAGGAGAGCCCGCACCCACCGCAACAATCTGAATCAGCGAATGCGAAATCTGCCGCCACAGCGACGGGGTACGGTCCTCCTCGGTAGCACCGGCAATCTGCGACTTCACGCCAACCACACGCCGCCCACCGGACTGCAGGTAGTACCACACCAGCGCCACAAACGGGCCCAGCGCCGCCAAAACCAGGGCACGACGCGCCGGATCGGCACCGTCAGTGACCATCGGGTGGTGGCCCTCAGAATGGCCGAAAGTTAGCTCCTGCATAAAGTCCAGAACATAATGCAGAGCAATCGCACCCAAGCCGCTGAACACGCCCGTGACCAGCGCGGCAAGGGTCAGCCCCAGCAGGAGGCGAAATGAAAAAGAACGGAAACCCGCAGAACTCTGCGGGCTATTCGGGGAAAAATTCGAGGAAGAACCAGTATGAGAAGACATAGAAAAAGGGGTTTGTGTGTTGCGTGCTGTGTGGTGTTGGAGGCTTCATGCCCGGCACAGACTGTCGCGGGCGAAGCTGTTTTCATTCTACGCCCGCAGAATTACGCCCTCCCCGGCATGCCAGAACGTGAGAAGCGGAGCCCCGCGCATTGGGTCGCGGAGCATGAGGTGAAGCCGCCGCCCCAGAAAACGCGGAAGAAACACGAGCCAGGTCACATGCCCGTAGCCGCACCCGCTATGCTGGAAGGGTACGCCTCCACGCGCCCGCCGCGCACCGAACAGTAGCCCCCGGAACACACCGGCGGCACGCCTGCCGGCACCCGGCGCAGGCATCCCATTAGGAAGGATCAACGATGACCGCAACTATTGCTTTTCTCGGCACCGGCTCCATGAACGGCTCCATCGCCGCAGGTCTGCTCGCTGCAGGCCACGACCCCGCCCACATCCGCGCCACCGTGCGTAGCGAAGAATCTCGCGCCGCCCTCGCCCAGCGCCTCGGCGACAAGGTAGAAATCATCACCACCGGCGGCGAAGCTGACGGCAACCATAGGGCAACCGCCCACGCAGACGTCGTGCTGCTCGGCGTGAAGCCCTACGGCATCGTTGAGCTTGCCCGCGATATCGCACCTGCCCTCGCGCCGAATGCTGTTGTGGTGTCCGTTGCTGCTGGCGTGACCCTCGAAACCCTCGCCGAGTGCCTTCCCGCAGGTCAGCCCATTGTTCGCTGTATGCCGAACACCCCCTCTTCCGTGGGCAAGGGCGTGCTCGCCATCTCCACCACCGACACCGTGAAGGACGAGCAGAAGAAGCTCGTCGAAGAGGTCTTGGGCACCGTCGGCTTGGTTGTTGAGGTCCGCGAAGATCAGATGGACGCGGTCACCGCCGTCTCCGGTTCCGGCCCGGCATACGCGTTCCTGCTTGCGGAGGCGATGGCAGCCGCCGGTGAGAAGCTCGGCCTGGACGCAGACACCGCCCTCAAGCTTGCCAGCGCAACCGTTGCCGGTGCGGGCTTCCTGCTCGACACCAACCCGGATGCGCCCGCCCTGCGCCGCGCCGTGACCAGCCCGAACGGCACCACCGAGCGTGCGCTGAACACCTTCGTGGACGGTGGCCTCTTCCAGCTGACCGAGGATGCGATGCGCGCCTGTGCGGCACGTTCGGCGGAAATGAGCCAGCTGTACACCGCTGACGAGGACTAATCAGCGGGAATTACTAGCGGGGACTAACACCGTCCGGTACCATTCCTCTGACTGGGTAAAACTACAGAAAAACAGCCTCCTCCCGGCAGAACGGGAAGAGGCTGTTTTTCTATGTCTCATCGCGGGTTGCTCAAACGCGGGCTCCTCAAAACCAGCAGAGCTGGGGAAGATAACCGCCGCAGCGAGGAAAAACGCGCTTAGGGTCGCGCCGCAAAACGCTCGATCAAATCCACCTGACCGGACACAATCAGAATGTCGCGCGAATGAATGCGGGTGGTCGCGTCCGCGTAGGTGAAGTCCTCACCGGGGGACTTAATACCGACCACGGACACGCCGTACTTGGAGCGGATATCCGACTCGGCGAGGGTGAATCCGTGGGTTTCCTTCGGCGGGCGCATCTTCGCAATCGCGAAGTCGTCATCAAATTCAATGTAGTCCAGCAATCGACCCGAGACGAGGTGCGCGGCGCGGCGGCCGGCGTCCGCCTCCGGGTAGACCACGTGGTGCGCGCCAATACGCTCCAGAATCTTGCCGTGCGCGGGGGTGATGGCCTTCGCCCAGATACGCTCCACTCCAATGTCTACGAGGTTCGCGGTAATCAGCACGGACGCCTCCACGGAGGTGCCCACGCCCACCACGGCGGAACCGAAATCGTCCGCACCCAACTGATGCAGGGTGTCGATATCGGTCGCATCGGCGGAGACCACGTGGGTCAGCACGCCGGACCATTTCTGCACCAGCTCGGGGTCCTTCTCGATGGCGAGAACCTCTTTATTCTGCAGGCGCAACTGGGCAGCCACAGCCGAACCGAAGCGTCCCAGGCCGATGACGAGGACGGGGGCGTTATGTGCACTAGCCAATGGTGGGCCTTTCTTCGGGGAACTTGTAGAGGCGGCGGTGTGAACGCATCGCCAGGCCGGTTGCGGCGGTTGTTGTACCCACACGACCAATGAGCATGAGCACACTGAGCACGTACACGCCTGCCGGAGGTAGGCTCGCGGAGAGGCCGTTTGAGAGGCCGCAGGTCGCGAAGGCAGAGATGACCTCGAAGATGACTTCTTTGAGATCTGCGCCGCTAATGATGAGAATCGATGCGGTGCCAACACCTACCACGGTAGCACCCATAACGATCACAGAGATGGCAATGCGCAGAGAGGATTCGGGGATGGTGCGATTGAACGCTACGACCTTCTGGTCACCTCGCGCCTCGGCAAGAATCGATAGGGCAATCACGGCGATGGTGGTGACCTTCACGCCGCCTGCGGTCGAGCCGGAGCCGCCACCAATGAACATGAGCGTATCCGTCAGCAGCGTGGAGACGGGGGTGATGGCGTCCATGTCAACCAGGTTGAACCCGCCCGAACGCATCATGACGGAGGCAAAGATGGCGTTGAGGATTTTATCGCCGGGAGAGTAGGAACCGATGGTTGCGGGGTTATTCCACTCGAAAGCACCCCAGAAGAAGGCACCGAAACCGAAGAAGAAGAGGGTGGTGACTATGGTCAGTTTTGCGGTGAGCTGCCAGTGCGATGGGCGGAAAGGGTTGCGCTGAATCGCAATGAACACGGGGAAGCCGAGCGAGCCGAGGAACACCGCGATGCAGATGGGTACGAGCAGGAAGAGATCGTGGCCGTAGGGTACGATGCCGTCCGAGTGCGGGGTGAATCCGGCGTTGTTGAATGCCGAAACCGAGTAGAAAATGCCGTGCCACAGAGCCTCGTGTGGTGCTTCGCCGAGCGCGAGGAAGCGCGGGGTGAGGAGCATTGCAATGAATGCTTCGATGGAGAAAGACGCGTACGCCACCGCTTTGACGATGCCGCCGACCTCGCCGAGTCGGCTAATATTCAGGTCTTCCTGGGCGATGAGTTTGGTGCGCAGACCCATTTTGCGGCCGATAGCCAGCGCCAGCAGGGAGGTGATGGTCAGCGTGCCCAGGCCACCCACCTGGCAGGCGAGAAGAATCATTGCCTGACCGAAGGTTGACCACTGATCTGCTGTGGAGACGGTGGTCAGACCGGTCACGGTGACCGCGCTGGTTGAGGTGAAGACCGCGTGGTGTAGCGCGACGCGCTGCCCGTCTGCCGAAGAAATCGGCAGGGACAGCATGATGGTGAAGAAGATGATGACTAGAAAGAAGGCACCGATTGCGGTGCGTGAGGGAGACGCCAGAACTGAGGAATCAATGAAGTCGCGGAAGCGTTCGAGAGTCTTCTGGTTGAACTCTAGTGGGGTTCGTTTGCGCTGAGTCTTGGGGTCTTCGTGGTCACGTAGGGTAGGCAGACGGTCAAGATCGATGCCGGGCACGCTGGTGAGGATGCTGAGCTTTTCAGCTTCGAGGCGGTCGCGGCGGCTTCGGCGAACCTGCTGCTTTTGCGGTTCGGAGGTGGCACCGCTGAGGGTGTCCCAGCGGCGGTTGAGCTGGCCCTGGGGGTGGTGGTGTCGGCGCCGGGTGCGGCGGAGTATGCGTCCCATGCGCCTCCTTCAGCGGTGTCTGGGTGTTCTTCAGCGGGTGTTTGGGTGTTGGTATGTTGGGCGGCGGTTTGAGCCTGTGTTTAACGCCTTCTAGTGTATCGCGCCGGGTGCCCGCTGAGGGGGTTGAGGCTCTGGTGGTTCGGGGGTAAATATGTGAGTTCGGAGAAGGCGTACGGCTGGTTTTGTGGGGTGGAGCCACGAAAACTATATATTCTGTATTGGTTATATAAGTATTGAGGGGTTTGCTGGGTCGCATATGCCTAGGATGAGATACAGGAAATCAACATTAGATGTGATAGGCACTTCATGCTTTTCCCCCTTTCAAGGCTCCACGTTAGGTTAGTATTCAGGGGTCTTTCAGAATTTTTGAAGGTAATTTCTGTATCAGCCTCATTCTAAGCTTGAGGCGCCACTTTATATGTCATAATCGCTATATGCATTCTGATGTTTTTTCTGTCATCGCGGATCCGACTCGCCGCCGAATTGTGCGTATTCTCGCCGAGCAAACCCACACTGTGGGTGCAGTGGTTGAAAAGCTGGGCATGAGCCAGCCGACCATTTCGAAGCACCTGAAAGTACTTCGCGATGCAGACGTGGTCTCCGTGACCGTGGAGGGGCAACGTCGCCTCTACTCCCTGAACCCGGATGTATTCGCCACCGTGACCGAGTGGATTAACGAGACCGTTCAGATTGCACGTCAGTCCAGCGAAGCACACGTGCCCGTGGCACTGCCCGGTGGCGTGACTGCATCTGCCTCGGATAAGGCGACGGCTGAGCACGCAGCCGAGAAGCCGGCCGAGAAGACCTCTGAAAAGAGCGCTCCGAAGCCCGAAGTTGAAGAACCCGCTCAGAAGCTTGCGCCCGCCGCAACCGCGGAGAAGGCTGATGAGACCGGCTCTGAGACTTTCGTCGTTGAGGCGCCCACCCCCGAGGAAATCGAGCAGGCACGCATTCAGCGCGCCCGCGCCCAGTACCTGACCCCGAGCGCACGTATTTACTCGCGCCCGGCGGAGCAGGCTGCTGAAAGTGCCGCCTCCGAATCGACTGTTGAGAAGACCGCTGCTGAGCCCACCTCGCAGGAAGAGGCAGTGGATAGGACCCCGATGCGCCCCTTCACTCCCGCATCCTACGGTTACGATGCTGGGGTGACCCCCGCGGCGTCGGCAACCCCCGCTCAGCCCACTACCCCTGCGGCACCTGCTGAGGCTAAGCCTGTTGTAGCGCAGAAGCCGGTGGTATTCCCTCAGCCTGCGGCGGCGGTGTCTTATGGTGTCGACCCCGCTGCGGTTGTGGGTGGTTCGATTCAGCCTATCGCAGTGACCCCCGAAGCTCCTGCTGCCGAGGAGCCCGCGGTGGCTGAGAAGACTGTCAACGAACAGCTTGCAGAAAAGGCTGAGGAGAAGCCCCCGGTTGAAGAAACCGTAGTTGCTGAGAAGCCTGCAGTTGAAGAATCTGCCACCGAGAAGGCCGCTGTAGAAGAGTCTGACAAGGCTGAAGGCGCGTCTGAGGCTTCCTCTGAGGAGCCCGAGTATCAGACCATGCCCGCCTACGATTCGGTGTACCGCCCCAGCGCTGAGACGACCAGCGCCGAGGCGAAGGATAACCACCGCGGTGGTCTCTTCGGCTTCCTGCGTGGTCGCCGCCGCTAAAGCGCGCCCTGACGCCGTTCGACCTCCGGCATAACTCTGTATAAAGCACACACACTCTCACTCACCTTATTGACCGAAAGACGCATTCACGTGGCTATTCATCGTAAAATTCTGCGCTGGCTCGAGAACGAATTGTTCGAGGGCAACATTCAGCTGGGTCAGGACCTGCCCAACGATAGCGAAATTGCGCGCGCTATTGGTGTGAGTCGTTCCCGTACCCGCGAGGCTCTGCGCACCCTGGAAGATATGGACCTGGTGCAACTGTACAACGGTCGCGGCAAGGAGATTCTGGTGCACCTGAGCGATGAGCCTGCTGCTGCTGCGAGTGCCGCTCTGCGCCTGCACATGTCCAGCTCGCGTTACCCGACTCGTGACCTGGTGCAGACCCGTATTCTGCTGGAGAGCTGGGCGATTGCGCGTATTGACCCGAAGACGGCATCTTTCGCGGAGATGGACGAGGTCCTGGCGCAGATGGAAGACTTCGACCTGTCGATTCGTGATTTCCTGGAGCTTCTGCTGACGTTCCACCACCAGGTGATGCGTTGCGGTGGTAATGAGTTGCTGGTGGGTCTGCTCGCGTCGGTGCGTCAGCCGAGCTTTGAGTCGATGCTGTCTCTGGTGGGTCGTATGCCGCTGTGGAGTAGCGCTGTTGAGCGTCTGCGTGCTGAGAGCCGCGCTATTGCGGAGGCGCTGAAGGCCGGCGACGCTGCGACTGCGCGTGCCATGGTGATTGGTCAGCTGCGCGGCATGTATTCCGATGCCGGTATTGATTTGGAGCAGGAGGCGACCTCTGCGAACGGTCTGCCGGGTGAGCCGATTGCTTCTGAATTTGCGCCGGTTGATGTGGATGAGTTTGCCGCTGATGACTTTGATGATTTGATGCAGGATGACCCGTCCTTCGCCGATGTGGGGGCACTTCCTGCCGCGGATGCTCCTGTTGCGGCGCCGGATGAGCCGACTCAGGTTCCTGCTCCGGTTTCTGCTGCGGTGTCTGCGCAGTCTGAACCCGAGGTTGCCCACGGTGATGAGGCGGGGTCTGAGATTTCCTTCGGGCCGACTGATACCTCTGCTGATACTACAACTGGTGCGGATATTTCTGCTTCTGACAAGGCAGAACGTACGATTCCCGCTGCGTCTCAGCCCGCACCTGCTGCGGCTTCCGTAGCCACCGCACAGCCTGCCGCTCATTCGGTGAGCCCGGATGTGCCGCTGAGCTTCGGCACCCCGCGCCGTAGCACCGTCCCGGCCGCTTCTGCGGCTCCGGTATCTGGTGTCCAGGCGCCCGCCTCCCAGGCGCCCGCCTCGCAGACTCCCAGCGGTCAGCTGCCGAGCCTCCCTGCCGCGTACGCGCAGGAAGAGGCTGAGGGTCCCGCGAAGGTTCTGCGTGCTTCTACGGCGGCTCCGCGTCGTCGTAGCGGTCAGATTATTTCTCCGGTGCGTGCGACCATTATTAAGCCGGTGGATCGTAGCAAGGTGCTGACTGCGCCTGCCCGTACCGTGCGTCCTGCGGCTGTTGTGACTGCTGCGGCTCCTGCGGAGACTGAGTCGGCTGAGAATGTTCTGCGTGCCCCTGCCCCTGCGCGCCAGGAGGCGCCCGCCGTTCAGCCTGCTGAGCCTACCCGCCTTGAGGCGGCTGCGACCATCCACGACACCTATGAGAAGCTTCCTCATGAGGAGCCGGTGCAGGAGCGCCGCGGCATCTTCTCGAAGATGAAGCGTTTCTTCGGCGTGGACGTGTACGAGCCTGAGCACGATGAAGCCCAGGAGAGCGCTGAGAAGGATCAGGCAGTGAAGGAGCAGGCTCTGAAGGCTGAAACGAAGTCCGAGCCCCAGCATGAGCTCCAGCCTGAGCCCCAGCCCGTCATTGATGAGGAGGCGCTGGCTCGTGCCGAGGCTGAGCGCGCTGAGCGTTTGAAGGCGTTGCACGCGGCAGCGGAGGAAGAATCCGCAGCGGAAAGCTCTGCTGAGAAGGCTTCTGTAGAAGAGCCGGTTGAAGAACCCGCTGAGGACCCCGCGCAGGAATCGGCTGAGGAGCCGGTTGAGACCGACTTCCAGACTGAGGAGAGCACTTCTGAGGGTGCTGTAGCTTCTTCCGGTTCGGTATTGTCTCATGGCCGCGCTAAGGGCTCGAAGAAGTCGAAGAAGAAGCGCCGTTAGGGCTGCCGAATCCCCATTTTGACCCGGAGATACCCTCGATATGCCCGTGGGAAAAGCGGAAATTCAGGGGAAAACTCCTGAAAAGCCGCTCTCGAATGGTGAAAATGGGGGTAAACCTAGTACTCTAGGTAGGTAGCGCTCTAAAACGCAAGGGTATTTCTGTGCCTAAAATGCGTTTTGGATCGGTTATACCGGTATAAATATCCCCGGGTAGCTACCGAGCCGAATGGCTCGGCCGGGTACGAGTAAAGTGAGGAAATCCTATGGGTTCCGTTATCAAGAAGCGCCGCAAGCGTATGTCCAAGAAGAAGCACCGCAAGCTGCTTCGTAAGACCCGCCACCAGCGCCGCAACAAGAAGTAAATAGACTTCTTTTGCCCCGCCTTCCGTATGGAGAGGCGGGGTTTTTGCGTTTCTGCAGTTTTGCGGGCTGGGTTTTATGCCGTGTTTTGTATTTGTAGAGGGTACGTGCGGGTCACCTGTTTGGGGCGCGGCGCGCTATCTGAGAGACTGGGATTATGACTGAAACTTCCACCATTAAAGTTCACCTCATGCGCCACGGCGAGGTGCACAACCCCGAGCGCATTGTGTACGGCCGTCTGCCCGGCTACCGTCTGTCCGATAAGGGCCAGCAGATGGTGCGTCTGAGCGCTGAGGAGTTCGCGGCTCGTGCTGAGCGAGGCTCCCGTTTCGTGCATCTGGTCTGCTCGCCGTTGCAGCGTACCCGTGAGTCTGCCGCCCCGGTTGAGGAGCTGCTGGGTCTGACCGCGCAGCCGGATGAGCGCGTCATTGAGGCGGATAACTACTTTGAGGGTCTGCACGTGAACGCGCAGGAGCTGCTGAGGAACCCGCGTCACTGGATGAAGCTGTACAACCCGGCGCGCCCCTCCTGGGGTGAGTCGTACCTGGATCAGATTCGCCGTATGGCGGCGGCTGTTCAGGATGCGGCGCGTACCGCCTACGAGCGCGGCGGCGAGGGTGCGGAGGCGATTATTGTGTCGCACCAGCTGCCGATTTGGATTACTCGCCTGGGCGTTGAGGGCCGCATGCTGCAGCATGACCCGCGTGCCCGTGAGTGCAACCTGGCGTCGATTACGACTCTGGCGTTTAGCACCACTGATTTTGAGCATGAGATGCCGCATTTTGTGGGGTATTCGGAGCCTGCTGCGCCGTTGTACGGTGGCGTGATTCAGCTGCCCGGTAGCTAAAACATCCGGTAGCTAGTTCCTGAAGCTGTTTTTGAGCATAGTAAGAGGCTGTGAGCCATCCGTTACGGATGTGCTCACAGCCTCTTTCTGTAAACCTTGAGGGGTGCAGGAGCTTCAAACCTAGCTGTCCTGACTAGTTCTGCCCGTTACCCCGATTCGGGGTGCCGTCCTCAGGATCCTTAAACTCGGGGTCCTTACGCTCGGAATCCTGTTTGTCGTTCGATTCTGCCTCGCGGCTGCGGCGTTCGCGTTCTGCTTTTGCTTTGAGCCAGCGCAGGTACTCTTCATCGTCGTCGGGGGAAGAGACCGAGGGCGCCGGGGTGCTGCGTCGCTGACCGAAGCCTGGGCGAGGAGCACCTGCTGCGGGCTGTGCTGCGGGCAGTGCCTTGGGGCGGCCCAAGATAAGCCACATGAGCGGGCCCACCACGGGGAAGAGTAGGGTGACGAGAACCCACAGCCACTTGGGCAGGGTTCGCGCCTCGTGTGCGGGGGTGCGGACGGCGTCCAAGAGGGTGTAGAGGGTCAGCCCCACGATGAGGGCGGCGCCGCCAATAATCAGCATGGCTCGAATCATAAGCACTACTATGACATACCGCCGCGTTATTGCGGAACTGTGAACCGGGTGCCCGCTAGCGGCTTAACGGCGCGGTAACCCGGCGCAGATTCGTACGTCGGCTTAGTATCCGGTGAACACCTGAACCTCGTGGCTAATAATATCCAGCGAACCGAGCCATACGGCGAGGGCAAGAATCATGGAGTACACGAGCGCCACAATACCCGCCTGCTTGAGCACGGGAATCAGCTCGCGGCCGCCGCGCGTCCACACGGTCACGCAGGAGTGGATGGTCGGGCCGACCAGCAGGAAAATCAGCAGGAACCAGGGGTTCTCATCGAGCAGGAGCACGCCCAGGCCCAGCGCCAGCGCCATCTCCACAATGTAGGTGATGCGCGACCAGCGTTCGCCCAGGCGGACCGCCATGGTTAGCTTGCCCGCCTCAATGTCGGTGGGGATATCACGCACGTTATTCGCCATGAGCAACGCGCAGGAAATCAGGCCAATGCCGATAGCGCCGACCCAGCCGAGCAGGGTCAGGGTGTGCGCCTGCGTGTAGAGGGTGCCCAGGGTCGCGACCAGACCAAAGTAGACAAAGACGAACACATCGCCCAGGCCCATGTAGCCGTAGGGGTGCTTGCCGCCGGTGTAGCCCCACGCCGCGAAGACGCTGGAGGCGCCAATCGCCAGGAACCACCACTGGTTCGCCAGAGCCACCAGGGCAAGACCGGCAAGCATCGCTAGACCGAAGCAGGCGAAGGCGGCGTACTTGACGGAGCGGGGGCTTGCCACGCCGGAACCGACGAGGCGTAGCGGACCCACGCGGTCTTCGTCGGTGCCCTTGATACCGTCGGAGTAGTCGTTGGCGTAGTTCACGCCCACCTGCAGGAAGAACGCGACGAGGAACGCCAAGAACGCGTAGAGCGGCTTGAATTCGTTGATCTCGTAGGCGGCAGCTGAGCCGGCAATAATGGGGGCGACGGCGAGCGGCAGGGTGCGCAGGCGAGCGCCTTCAATCCATTGGGCGGCAGTTGCCACGGGGGTTCCTTCCGGGTCTAAGTGCGTATGATGCGTGGGGGTTGTGCGTGACGGTTGCGATGATGACGGTCAGGTCGTGCGGGCGGCTGCATGTACGGGTGCTGCGTGTACGGGGTGAAAACCCGCGGATGAGCCTGCTTTAGCCCTGACGATAGTCTCTGTCCAGGATACTGTATATTTCTGCGCGGTCCGGCTTGCCGGTGCTGGTGAGCGGGAAATCCGGCAGGATGCTCAGCTGCTTGGGTGCGGCGGGGGCACCGAGCTTTTCGGCGCAGTGGGCACGCAGTAGGGCGCAGAGTTCTTCGTTCAGGGCGGGGCGATTCTCGGTAGATGTAGCCGCGGCACCGGCAGAAGGTACGAGCGTGACCGCGGCGGCAATGGCGGTGCCCCAGCGTGCATCGGGTAGGCCGATTACGCAGGCTTCGCGTACGGCGGGGTGCTCTTCGAGGACGGTCGCTACGGCGCGGGCGGAGATTTTTACGCCTCCGCTAATGAGGACGTCGTCGCTACGTCCGAGCGCTTGCAGGCGTTGCTCGCTACAACTCTTGTTGCTGTTGGGAGCTGCTGCAGAGCTCAGCAGCCCGTAGTCGTCGGTGCGGTACCAGCGGGTGCCGTCGGCGGCGGTGAAGAAGTGCTCGGCGGTGCGGGCAGCGTCGCCAATGTAGCCGCTGGCGAGGTGCGCTCCGCTGATCCAAATACGGCCCACCTGCACAGACTCTTCAATCGCCGACTTCCCCTCAATATCCGGCACGGCGGGCATACCTTCTTCGGGGACGAGTTTAACCTGCACGCCGGGCAGAACAGAGCCGGAGTAGACGCATCCGCCGGCGGTTTCGGCACTACCGTAGGTGGTCACCGTGTTCAGCCCCAGGGCGGCGGCGGCGGCGAGCAGGTCGGCGCTGGCGGGGGCGCCTCCGAGCAGGATTCCGGTGAAGGAGCTGAGCGCCTCGTGAATATCAGCGCCCAGGTGCGAATCGGCGTCCGCGCTTTCAAGGAGCTTATGTAGCTGGGTCGGTACCAGGGAAATAAACCTGCGTGCCGAGCTCATTCGCTCAACCGCCTGCAGAAAAACCTCGGGGCTAAAGTGCACGGGCTCAATGACGGAGCGGGCGATGACCGGGGCGGTACCGGCGAGTACGGAGCGGGCGAGCACCTGCGCGCCGGCAATATAGTGCGCCGGAAGAGCCAGGAGCCACTGCGAGGCAGCATCGGAGTTTGAGCCGAAGAACTGCTCGGTGGCTGCCGCACTGGCGGCAAGAGCTCGCGCGGTCAGTGCGGTGCGTTTGGGGGTTCCGGTGGATCCGGAGGTGCCCACCACCAGCGCGATAGGCTCCGCAGCCGCACCCGCATCCGCCGCGTACCCGCCCAGTAGTTGCTCAAAGGCGCCCAGCATGGCGTGAGGGTCGGCGGGCTGATCGGCACGCACCTGTACCGCCTGCGGATGCAGGGCAACCTCCTGCGGGGCGGGGGAGGGCATGAGCCCGGGTACGGGGGTGTTCATCATGGCTAAATCCTTAGCGGCTGTTTGTAGCGGCTGCGTGCTGTCATGCGCCGGTGTCATATGCCGGTGCGGCATCAAATGCGCCGGAGCCGGATTCTTAGCTGAGGTTCTCAGGGTTGAATCCGGCTCCGAGCCTATGCATCTGAAACTACTTCTGTAGAAGGGGCTGTCTCTTAGAAGTAGTAGGGGTAGTTGGACCAGTCCGGGTCACGCTTCTGCAAGAACGCGTCGCGGCCCTCCACAGCCTCGTCGGTCATGTATGCCATGCGGGTTGCCTCACCAGCGAAGACCTGCTGGCCGAGCATGCCGTCGTCGGGCAGGTTGAAGGCGTACTTGAGCATGCGGATTGCCTGCGGGGACTGGCGAGCAATGTGCGCCGCGTATTCCAGGCCCTTGTTCTCGAGCTCTGCGTGGGGAACGACGTCGTTGACTGCGCCCATTTCGTACATGCGCTGTGCGTCGTATTCCTTGGCGAGGAAGAAGATTTCGCGGGCGAACTTCTGACCCACCTGGCGTGCGAGCAGCGCCGAACCGTAGCCTGCGTCGAAGGAGCCGACGGTTGCGTCGGTCTGCTTGAACTTGCCGTACTCTTCGGAGGCGATGGTCAGGTCAGCAACTACGTGCAGGGAGTGGCCGCCGCCTGCAGCCCAGCCGGAGACCAGGGCGATAACGACCTTGGGCATGGTACGGATGAGGCGCTGCACTTCCAGGATGTGCAGTCGGCCTGCGCGTGCCGGGTCGATGCTTTCTGCGGTGTCGCCGCTGGCGTAGTGGTAGCCGTCGCGACCGCGGATGCGCTGGTCGCCGCCGGAGCAGAATGCCCAGCCACCGTCCTTGGGGGAGGGGCCGTTGCCGGTGAGCAGTACGGTGCCCACGTTAGAGGTCATGCGGGCGTGGTCGAGGGCGCGGTAGAGCTCGTCCACGGTGTGCGGGCGGAATGCGTTGCGCACCTCGGGGCGGTCGAAGGCGATGCGCACGGTAGGCAGATCGCGCAGAATCTCACCGTTTTCGTCGCGCTCAACCTGGCGGTGGTAGGTGATGTCGGTGAAGTCCTCGAAGCCCTCAACGACGCGCCAGTCGGCGGGGTTGAAGATGTCCGAGATCTTTTCGGGAAGTTGTGCAGTCATAGACCCTATTTTACGGTGCCCGCGGTGCGGCTCGTCGAGGCCGGGGAACGAAGCACGCTCGGCATAATATTCCAATAACAGAATATGATGCGCGGGAAGGGCCTCTGTCCTTGCGCTCATACCTGTATCTTGGCAGGTTAAGACCCTATAAACAGACCAAGGCTCGGACCGCGTGTGTGCGGCCCGAGCCTTGGGGAAGAGACTCTTTACTTGACCTTGGCGAGCTCAACCGCGCGGTCGAACTCTTCGTCAATGGCGTCGTTCTTCTTGTAGGTCATGAGCGAAACCACGATGGCGACAAGCAGCGCCGAAGCGAAGCCGGGAACCATTTCGTAGAGCACAGACTTCATGGGGCTCTGGCCCCATGCGAATGCCACAACGGCGCCGGTAATCATGGAGGCCAGTGCACCCTGGGTGGTCAGCTTACGCCAGTAGAGGGAGAGCAGAACGGTCGGGCCGAATGCCGAACCGAAGCCAGCCCAAGCGAATGCGACCAGCTGCAGAATGGAGCTGTTGGGGTTCCATGCCAGGGCACCGGCGACCAGCGCCACGATTGCCACGCCTGCACGGCCGAGCCACAGGGACTTGCCGGCGCTGAGCTTCTTCGAGGAGAAGATGCCGTAGAGGTCCTCCACCAGAGCGGAGGAGCACACAATCAGCTGCGAGGAGAGGGTGGACATAATTGCCGCCAGAACCGCAGCCAGAATTAGGCCCGCAATGAGGGGGTGGAACAGAATCTGGGCGAGGTCCAGGAAGACCGACTCAGCGGTTTCCGGGTTGGTGAGGGACGCCTCGGGGTGGCGTGCAAAGTATGCGATACCCATGAACGCGCCGCTCAGTGCGCCGAACACGGTCAGGACCATCCAGCTGATGCCGATGCGGCGGCCGGACTTGGCGTCAGCGGGGGTGCGCATTGCCATGAATCGCACAATAATGTGCGGCTGACCGAAGTAGCCCAGACCCCATGCGAGGGATGAAACAATACCGGCGAAGGTGGTACCCGCGAAGATGCTCAGTGCGTCGGGGCGTACCTGGCTGATGGACTCAACCACGGGGCCCACGCCGCCGAGGTCAATGATGGTGACGACCGGAACGGCAATCAGTGCTGCGAGCATGAGCAGACCCTGAACCATGTCGGTGTAGGACGCGCCCATGAAGCCGCCGAAGAAGGTGTAGAACACGGTAATGCCTGCCAACAGGAGCATACCGGTGTGGTATTCCTGACCGAAGGAGGACTTGAAGAACAGACCGCCGGACACCATACCGGAGGAGACGTAGAAGGTGAAGAATACCAGAATCACGACACCGGAGACGATGCGCAGCACGCGCTTGGTGTCATGGAGGCGGTTGCTCAGGAAGACTGGGACGGTCACTGCGTCGCCTGCTACTTCGGTGTAGCTACGCAGTCGCGGTGCCACGAACGTCCAGTTGCACCATGCGCCGATGGTCAGGCCGACGGCGAGCCATGCCTGGGAGAGGCCGCTGAGGTAGACGGCGCCGGGCAGACCCATGAGGAGCCAACCGGACATGTCGGAGGCGCCCGCTGAGAGTGCGGCGACGGTGGGGGAGAGCTGACGCCCGCCCAGCACATAGTCGTCGAGGCTGTTGTTCTTGCTATTTGCCCATAGGCCGATTGCGATCATGGCAACAAAATAAATCGCCAGCGCGATGACCTGGTATGTACTCGCGGCCATAATGTTCCTTCTCTCCTGGTGGTAGTGTGCGCCTGTGTGTATTTATGCGCTACCCCATAACTTTATGAGTGGCATAGGATACAGTCTAGGCTTTGAAGGACTGAAAATAAAGTCTATTTGACGCTTAGGGGTGAGGATCTATGGAATAAATATGTATTTTCTGTGTAAAATCCATGGTCGTACACGTGGGTCATTGTGGGAGCGTGTGCGAAAAAGTGCCCGAAAAATCCTTGAATTTCAGGGTTTCGGGCACTTGAGTGAAAGATATGTAGTTGAAAAGCAACGCAAACGCTCAATGGCATATGCATCTAAAACGAATTAAACGAAAAATTTAAAAGCCGTTCGGAGTGTTGAACTGTTACACGACAATGTCACAGAGGCTTAGAGATCCCTCACAACCCATGGTTCAGTAGCCATACGAGCCGGATCAAAACGCTCCAAAATCGCTGCCGCATTGGGCACCGGAACATCCGCCGAATGGGCAGAACCATCAACGTTATACACCGGAATAGATGCGGCAATCCACCCCAAAATCGTCGGGATTTCAACGCCCGCCTCACGCAACTGCGGCAGAGTCACCGCACCGTCACGCTTCGCCAGGCGCTTGCCCTCCTCGTTCAGCGCCAGCGGCACATGCGCGTAACGCGGCTGTGCCAAACCCAAAAGCTGCGCCAAATACGACTGGCGAGGCGCCGAAGGGAGTAGATCATCACCGCGCACAATCTGCTCAACCCCCACAAAGGCATCATCCACCACGGAGGTCAGGTTATAGGCATAGGTGCCGTCATTGCGTACCAGCACAAAATCATCCACCAGCCCCGTGTAGGCACCGTAAAAATCATCCTGCACCGTGTAGCTCGTGCACTCGGCGCGCAGACGCAGAGCCGGCGGACGCTGGGTACGGCGCTCCTGTCGCTGTGCTTCCGTCAGCTCACGGCAGGTACCCGGGTAGGCGCCCGGTGCACCGTGCGGGGCACTCGACGCCTCCTGAATTTCGCGGCGGGTGCAGTAACACTCGTACACGAGGCCCGCCTCTCGTAGGTGCTGAACCGCCTGCTCATAGGCGGCAAGGCGCGTGCTCTGATACAGCACCCCTGCCTCCTTGCCCTCGGTGCTTTCGCTACCCTCAATACGCTCCGTCGAGGTGCCGGGGCTCGCATCCCAATCCAGGCCCAGAGTCGCCAAGTCAGCAATCTGGCGTTCCGCCGCGCCCGGGCGCACGCGATCCAAATCCTCCACGCGCAGGTAGAAGGGCTTGCCGCCGCGGCGCGCCATAGCCCATGCCAAAATGGCGGTACGCAAATTACCCAGGTGCAAATCACCCGAGGGGGAGGGGGCGTAGCGTCCGGTGCCGCTGGGGAACGGCTGAGTTACAGGCTGAGCAGAGGAAGGGCTAGAGGAAGAAGTCATACTCCTATCCTATAGGGCGCGAATTTCTGGTTCCTGCTCAGATTCCCACGGGCTCCTCACTGACTGCTCACTGGCTCCTAACCGGCGCTGGACTAGCAGGAGGAACGCGCTACCCTCCTAATCAATCTGTGGAGGTTGTCAAGCATCACGTATCAGCTGTCCGTAGAGGCTGAATTATGCAGAATGATGCACTTTCATCCCCTTAGAAGCGTGCAATAGTGCAAAAATATGTTCTCCAGAAGCCCGAATAGCCCCTCAGTCGCCAAAAATTACAGTAGGGTTGTATCTATGGCTCGTACTATTGAACTCGCAGACGGCGTGTACCGTATTGCGACCGACAACTACCGACTGAACACCGGACTGGTCCTCGGACTGGAACGGGCACTTGTCGTGGATACCGGCGCAGGTCCCCGTCAGGCAACCGAAATCTATGATGAGGTTCGCCGTCTCACGCGCCTTCCTATCACCGTCGTAAACACTCACGGTCACTATGAGCGTTTCTTCGGCAACGATGTTTTCGCGGCAATGGGTACCGAAGAATTCTGGGCGCATCCTCGCGCCGCGCGTGCAATCCGTAAATACGGTGAGGCGCAGCGTCCCTATGTCGAGACGCTGGAACCGGAAATGGCGCACCACCAGGGTGCAGCCACCGATATTATTGTCCCCAACCGCCTGGTCGCCAATAGCGGTGACGGTATTACCTTTACCCCCATTGACCTGGGTGAGCGTAGCGCAACCCTCATGTACATGGGTCCCGGCCACACCGACGGTGACATTCTGGTCGGCATTGAAGATGTGCTCTTCATGGGCGGTCTGATTGAAGAGGGTACCGACCCCTACTTCGAGGATTCCTTCCCGGATCGCTGGATTGATACTCTCGGTGCCGTGCTCGAATTTGATCGCTACCGCGTGTATGTGCCCGGTAACGGTGAGCCGGTGGACCGCACCTTCGTGGAGCGTGAGCGTAACACCATGGTGACCGCTATTGAGTCGATTCGTTCCTCCACTCTGGACCGTGAGGATGAAGCAACTACCGCGGCAATGTATAAGCTGCCGTATGCGCCGGGTGCGACTCGCTTCCTGCTGGATCGATTGGCTCAGCTGGAGAATGCACCGGTGGCGGCGTACCTCGAAGCGGATCACCCGGATACCAGTGGTTTCACGGGTCCGATTACTCTGGGTCAGGCTTCGTACTAAAACCCCGTATGCAATATGCCTCATGGGGCATAAATACAGGTGAGGGCTGGTTTCTATGATAGAAACCAGCCCTCACCTTTTATATACCCATAACCTTAGGGCACGTATTTAGCGCTGAACGTACTGGGCGCGCATTGCCTCGCAATCAGCCTGCAAAGAAGCCGGGACTTCACCCATTGCCTCGCAAAGCTGCACGAAACGGTGACGCCAATCCAGGTGCTGCAGCGCCTGACGAATCTGCTGCTCACCCTGCGCGGGGGTCCAACGGGAGACCGCATCGGCAACCTGCGCGAGGCCCGCGCGTGCATCCGCATGATCAATGTCGATGGTCGCGCCATCCCAAAGGATTTCACGTACGGTGGTGGTGTTCGGAACCTTGCCGACCACGGTCACGCCCGAAGCCAGGGCATCGGTCCAACGACCGGTGATGTACTCCTTGGTCGGGTGAGTGTACGGCGCCGGGCTGACCGAAGTGGAGAACGCCAGCAGGAACTTCGCGCGGTTCAGCGAATCCTGCAGATGCTGAGCCGACTCGCGGTCATTTGCACCGAAGGGCGGGCGGCCCTCAAAGCTCAGACCCAGCTCAGCGGCGAGGGCGGCGGTCGCCTCGTCATCTTCGTAGGCGGCGGGCTGACGGCCCACGCGCAGCAGGTCGGTGCTCTTTGAGCCCAGAGTAGCCAGACGGTCGCTGAACTTGCTCCAAACATCCGCACCCCAGGGCAGAACGCCGGGGTTCTTCACGCCCGCGGCAGTCCAGGGCTGAACGTCGTCAACATCCGCAACGAAAATACGGTCGTAGGTGGAGGACTTAGCCACCGCAGGAATACGGTCATCCCAGAAGCTATCAATCACCCAGCCGTAGACCGCGCCGTAGCGGCGGAACGCGAAGGAACGCTGCGAAATGGCGTACAGCTGACCGGGATCAGAAGCAATCACCAGGCAACGATTGGAACCGCCCTTGAGGCGGGGCAGGCGCGCCAGAAGCTTCGTTTCCTTGCTGAGGGATGCGCCCACATCCACGGTGTGCACGGTGCCGCCGGTGTAGCGGGCGAGAAGCTCCGCCATGGCGTGTACGGGAACCCAACCGGCTCCGGAGGGGACAGCAACAATAATATCGAGTGAGCTCATGAGAATCCTTGGGAGCGACGTCCGCCGCATGCACCGGACTCACCGGGGTAAAACCCCTGGTCGAGCGCGGTATGCGTTAGCGGTGAGAGCGTGAATGTTGATCAATGATAGATAGGGTGCCTTGAGTCAGCAGGTGCGCAGGAAAACGCGAAGGTAACGGCGAGTGAAACCGCTACGACCGGCTAACTTTTAGCCACGGAAGGCTACGGCACAGGTAGTTTTTAGTATATCGGTCAACCCTGCGCACGGGGCTTAGCCTGCCGCCTTTACGCGCGGCTTTAGGGTGTGTGAATGCGCACCTCAATGCCGGATTCGGTGCCGAAACCGGCGGCCATGCGTGCCAGGTCAGTGTTCGGTGCGGCAGCCACCGTGAAGAAGCGGTCTACCGCGGCGGTGAACTGCGCCTGACGAGCCATATCACCGTGTTCAAGGGTCGTGAAAATACCGCCGCCGGCATCGTCAAAGACCTCAACGCGCAGTTCGGGCAGAAGCTCAGTATTCGGCAGGTTCAGTGAGGAAACATCGTGCTGGAAGGTCAGGTCGCCGCACAGCAGGGTCACCGGCAGGGCGGCACCACCAACGACCGGGCGGGAGTTCTCATCCACGCCGGCGGGGTAGTAGCCCGACAGGGACACACCAATAGCGGTCGCAATCGTGCCGTCAATACCGGCAAGACCGCGGTTGGCGAACACGCGTGCGGGGGCGGGCTCACCCAGGGCGGGGGCTGCCGCATCCAAATCACGCACCAGGTTAGAGGAGCCCAACACCATGAGGCGACGCTGAGCCACCGCATCCTTCCAGACGCGGCGGGCGTAGGAGCGGCCGGCGGTGCGGTTGCGGTAATCGGTGTAGTCAACCGAGCTCTCAGCGCTGCCTACTGAACTCTCAGCACCGGGGTGTTCGTAGGCGGCAATGGCGCGCAGGCGCTCATCCTGCAGCTCGCGGGCGGGCTCAACCCACTGCTCTAGCCAGCTCAGCTCGTCCACCAGCTCATCAGCGGTAGCAGAGGATGCGCACGCAAACTCGGCGAGCTCGCGCGGGGTCGGCAGCTCCACGAAGGAGCGAGCGCCCGGCTCGTACCAGCTGGCGCGGCGCGGGGCGTAGAACGCGCACTGAATATCTTCGCGTTCCAGCAATGCGGTAATCGGGCGCGAAAGCGTCGGGTGGCCGAAGAGCACCACACGCTCAATCTGCGCGGCGGGGGCGAACGAACCATCAGCGAGCAGCTGCGGGTAGTGAGGAATGGAGGTTGCGCCGTGGCGCGCCTCGGAGGAAGGCTCCGCAAACAGCGGCAGGTTCAGCACGCGCGCGAACTCAGCCGCAAACTCGCCGGCACCGTCAGCGGCAACCACCACGGTGCGGTGCGCCGGAGTGAACTCCGCCAGGTCCGCCTGCGCCTCCAAGGAGTCCAGGAGCCAACGCTGCTCAGCGCTGGAGAGCCCCGAACCCTCGGCGCGGGCGGCGCGGGCACGGCCCTCAGCCTGCGGGTCGTAATCCTCCAGCAGGCTCTGCGCCCACTGCGGAAGCATCTGCGCAAAACGGCCAGAGGGGGTCAGCGGCGTATCGAAACAAATGTTCAGGTGCACCGGGCCAATCGGCTCCGCCGACTGCTTGCGCCAGTGCTCGGCGCTACGACCGGTCAGCGCATTCAAGCAGGCGGCAAAAGCCTGAGTCTGCTCGCCCTCCACCTGCTCGGGGTAGGAGGTCAGATCGGCTTCAGCACGCACAAAAGGATGGAAGAAACTCGCCTGACGGGTCGTCTGATTCACGCCGCTACCGCGCAGACGCTCCGGGCGGTCCGCGCTCAGCACCGCCAGGGGCACGCCGGTGTGGTACGCCTCCATGACAGCGGGCACGTACTCGCCCAGTGCCGTACCGGAGGTGCACACCAGGCCCACGGGCTGACCGGACGCCTTGGCAATACCCAGGGCGGTAAAGGCTGCACTTCGCTCGTCCACGCGCACGTGCGCAATGAGGGCGCCGGCTTCAGCGGCGGCGGCAATAGCGTACGCAAGAGGTGCGCTACGGGATCCCGGAGACACGACAACATGCCGCATACCGGCACGAATCAGCGAATCGAGCACGGATACTGCGGTGAGCATGGCGGGGGTTGAGCGGTTTTCAGTCACCGTACCATTCTAATGCCGAGGGCATTTTCCTTCAGTTATGGTTACCCTTCACGACCTCATCGTTACAGTGCTAACCGTTACACCGCTAACCGTTACAGATCAGCGGTGCGTTCCAGAACGCGGTAGCAGGCGGTGACGCGCTCCACCCACCACTGGTGGGTCTGCTCATCGGTGGCAAGACGCTCCAGGCGCTGCGGGCTGGGGGTGATGGCGCGCAGGTCCATGAACCCGTCACGGGCGATGAGCGGCTCATCGGTGACGTCCTCAGCCATGAGGGAGACCGTGCCCAGACCGCACCCGTACTTCAAAGTCGGAAGGGAAGCCGCCAGGGACGCACCGACACCAATGCCCACCGAAGACTCCAACGCAGAAGAAACCACCGCCGGAAGCTGCGCCTGCTCAACCAGCGCGAGCGCACGGCGTACACCGCCCAGCGGTGCCGCCTTAATAACCATGAGGTCCGCGGCGTTCGCGCGCGCCACCTTCAGCGGGTCTTCCGCCTTGCGGATCGACTCGTCTGCGGCAATGCGGGCGGGCAGCCCCTCCTTGGCAATGGCAAAGCGGAGCGCCGCCATATCTTCAATGGATGCCACGGGCTGCTCGGCGTAGATAATGCCGTACTCGCAGAGCTTGCGCAGCGCATCAAGGGCACCGGCGAAAGTGTAGCCCATGTTTGCGTCCACCTTCAGGCGTGCATTCGGGAGTGCTTCTCGTGCCGCCGCTACACGGGCAATATCGTCGGCGAGGCTCTGGCCCTTCTCAGCCACCTTGATTTTGAGTTCCTGAATATCACCGGCGTACTTGGCGAGCACCTCCGGCACACGCTCCGCAGGTACTGCGGGCAGAGTGGCGTTCAGCGGGATGCGCGTACGCACCGGCTCCGGGGTGGGCAGCCACGCCGCCTCCAGCGCGCAGGCAAGCCACGCCGCAGACTCCTGCGGACCGTACTCGAGGAAGGGCGCGAACTCGCCCCAGCCGTACGGGCCGCAAATCAGCGCGCTCTGGCGGCTATTGACCCCACGGAAGGTGACCGTCATCGGAATTTCGACCGTGAACAGGTTCTCCAGAACCTCCTGTAGCGGCGGCAGGGGAGTGTTCGTGAGGTGAAAACCGTAGCCGAGAGGCGGCACGCTCATACTGGTGTTCAAGGTATCTGCCCTTCTGTGATGCGCTATGAGCTCACCATAACATTCCGGGGGCGGGTGGGTGCGCTCGCACCCTGTCACGCATTCTCTGGAAACTCTCAGGTTGTGGTCGAAAAAACTTTAGTTTTTCATAGCTTAACCTGGGATAGTAGGTAGTTATTCGCCCGAGAACTCGGACGGTGCTTCGCATAAAACGGCAGCTTGGGGGCTACTGTTTTGAGGGGCTGGCATCGGCGGGCTCGGGTATGGCTAACAGACATGAGGGCGAGAAGGTACGAAGGGTTATGAAGAAGACACCGCAAGCGAATACATCAGGTTCGGGAAACTCCGGTTGGGAGAGCTCCGAAAACCTCGACGCTACCAGTGTGCTTCACCCCGATGACGTGCGTGCAGCCGCTGCCGATAACGCGCCCACTACGGTGTTTTCCTCTGATGAGACTGCGGTTCTCTCCGATTATCAGGACCCGACTGCGGTGCTTTCTGATTATCAGGACCCGACTGCGGTGCTTTCTGATTATCAGGACGCTACCCAGGTGCTCGCCTCCCACGAGACGGCTACCCCTGCTACTGCGCACAGTGATGACCGCACGAAAGTTTTGACGGATTACGGTTCCTCGCCGGCTAACAAAACTGCGCCTGCAGGTTCCATGAATACCGGTTCCGCGAACGCTGAATCGGCGAATACCGAAGTTATTTCTTCGCACCCCGACACCTCAGAGGTTATTGGTGCGACCCGTCCTTTGCCGCGCGTTTACCGTGCCCCCATTAAGATTCCTGAGACGATTCCCTCGCCGCAGGAACGCGCCTCTCAGGGGAACTACAGCGCGGATGAGCTGATGCAGGCTACGCGCCGCCTCGATCCGCCGAAGCCTCCGGTGAGCGGTTTCCCGCTGAACAATCAGATGGGTGCCTCCCCAATGGGTGCGCCTCAGATGGGCGCGCAGCAGCCTCTTCCCACGCGTGCGATGCCTCCGCAGGCACCTCCGCAGCCGGTGGCTTATCCTCCCGAGGCGTATCCTGCCGCCGCCTACCCGAACGGTGCGTATGTGCAGACCGGTCAGGTTCCCGTGGATGCTTCGGGCCGCCCTGTGAATCGTCCCGGCGAAGAGCAGGGGCACCATCTTCCGAGTACCGGTATTTTGATGCGTCACGTGATGGCGTTGCTGTTCTTGGGTCTGTCTCTCTACGGTGCGTTTGTGTTCTTCATTTACACGGCGACCGGCCAGCAGGTTGATGAGCAGGCGTACACCGAGTATGCGCATCAGTTCAAGAGTTACCGCGGTCCGACCCTGACTGCGCTGGATTCTTTGCCCACGATTGTTGGTGTGATTGCGGTGCTGGGTCTGATTGCGGTGCTGATTTGGAAGCACCGGTTCCTGCCCTCGCTGATTGGCGTGCTAGTTGGGGCTGCGGCGGTGACGAGTACATATCTGCTCAAGCACTACCTGATTGTGAAGCCCGACCTGGGTGTTCAGGAGGCGCTGAGCAACTCGGCGCCCAGCGGCCACACGACCTTCGCGGCGGCGGCTGGCGCGGCGCTCTTCCTAGCGGCGCCTCGTTTCTTGCGGCCCACGGTGGCTCTCTGCGCGGCGTTGGCGACCTGCCTGACGGGTGCCTCCACGATTATTAACGGTTGGCATCGCCCGGCGGATGTGGTGACCGCTATTCTGGTCACCGCCATCTGGACGGTCGTGGGTATGGGCGTGTTGCGTTATGTGCGTCCGGCAGATTTTGCGGTGCCGGCGCGCGGTGGTTTGGTGCTGGTGCCGTTGATGACGATTGCGACGCTGTTCCTGTCGTTCTGCGCGGTCATCCTGTATCTGATTGCGATTTTTGCGCCGATTCCCGGTGGTGCGTTTACCGCGGCGACCTGCATGATTATTGCGGTGAGCTTTGGTACGACGGCGTTGATGGTGAACCTGTTGCGTCCGCGTAATAGTAATCGCTCCGCCTATTCGAAGGTGTGGAGCTACCAGTAAGTATTGTTCCCCTCTCTGCGCGGGATGTTTCAGCTTGATGTGAGCTGAGATATTGTCCGGGTGCGGGGAGGGGAATACAATATAAGAAATTTAGTATTTTTAATACCAATATTAGAGAGGGGGTGTGTGCCCCCTTTCACTCACCCCTGAAGAGAAAGGTGCGTACCATGGCAGGTGCCCATGAAGGCCGCGTCCTCGTATTCCCCCAGCTCACCGAAGCGCTGACCCCCTTTGAAGATAAGCCCCAGGCCCGCAAGATCGTTGATGCCGACGGCGGCAACCTGACCCTCATGGAACTGGCTGCAGGCCAGTCCTGGCACGAGCACCACAGCGTCCACCCCGTCTTCGTGCAGGTGCTCAAGGGTGAAGTTATCTTCCACGTGAAGGACCGCGATATTACCCTGGTACCCGGCAAGCCGATTCACGTGACCGCCAAGCTGCTGCACTCCCTGCGCGCCGTGAAGGACTCCACCCTGCTAGTGACCATGCTGACCGGCGAATCGCACCCCGAACCCAAGGTTAACATCGACGTCGAAGAGGTCTAATCCCCGGCCTCTAAACCCCTGACCCCAAAACCCCCGACCTCAAAACATTAGCTCGCCGCCGCATCTGCGCAGGATGCCGCGGCGAGCTTTTTCTCTGTCTTCCTGCCCTCACATATGCCGGTGAGAATACCCTCACGCTACGCCCTGAGCTTTCTGCACGCCGGTTCACCCCGCGTGAGCGTACCCTGAAAGTACCCGCCCGCTAATATGCCCGCTACCACTGCAGGGAACAACCCGAAAGGGGAGCAACCCGAAAGGATACGCAATGCCCAAGTCACTGCAACGCCCCGTCGTTCTTCTCACCGGCGCCAGCTCCGGTATCGGCTACGACGTGGCGCCTCTACTGGTGCGCTATGGCTACACCGTCTACGGTGCCGCCCGCCGCGTTGAGAAGATTGAAGAGCTCGCCTCCGAGGGCGTGAAAGCGCTCAGCCTGGACGTTACCGATGAGGCGTCCATGGAAGCCGCCGTGCAGCAGATTATTGACGCAGAAGGCCGCATTGACGTGCTCATCAACAACGCTGGCTACGGATCCTACGGCGCCATTGAAGACGTCCCCATCGACGAGGCACGCCGCCAGTTCGAGGTGAACCTCTTCGGCCTCGCGCGCCTCACCCAGCTGGTGCTGCCGCATATGCGCGCACGGGGTAGCGGGCGCATCCTGAATATCTCCTCAATGGCGGGGCGTATTACCTCGCCCCTGGGTGCCTGGTACCACGCCACCAAGTACGCCCTCGAGGCGTTCAGCGATGCACTGCGCATGGAAGTTGAAGAGTTCGGTATTGACGTGGTCATTATCGAGCCCGGCGGCATCAAAACCCCCTGGGGACTCATCGCGGCAGACCACCTCGAGGAATCCTCCCGAAACGGTGTCTACGCGGCTCAGGCGCAGCGGGTTGCGGCAAATATGCGTAAGCTCTACTCGCCGTCCTCCAACCTCTCAGAGCCCAAGGTTATCTCTAACGCTATTCTGCGAGCCCTGGAGGCGCGCCGCCCCAAGACCCGCTACCTCGTGGGATTCGGCGCTAAGCCCTCCGTGTTCCTGCATACCGTGCTGCCCGACCGTCTCTTTGACAAGGTTGCGCGCCGTATCTTCTAGAACCGAAATAGCCGCGAACTAGAACATTAAAAAGCGGGCGGTGCTGCGCGAAACAGAATGTTTCGTACAGCACCGCCCGCTACGTTTTTCAAGAGCTAGTACTAGTCTACTACGGCGTGGGTCGGATCGAGCACGCGCGCCAAGAAAGCCTGAGTACGTTCATGCTGGGGGTTGCCAATCACCTGATCGGCGGGACCCTCTTCCACGACCACGCCATCGGCCATGAAGACAACCTTATCGGCGACCTCGCGGGCGAACGCCATCTCGTGAGTCACCACGATCATGGTCATACCCTCATCAGCAAGGTTGCGCATAATGCTCAGAACCTCGCCGACCATCTCCGGGTCGAGCGCACTGGTCGGCTCATCGAAGAGCATCAGGTCCGGGTGCATGGACAGTGCACGCGCAATAGCCACACGCTGCTGCTGACCACCGGACAGCTGAGCCGGGAAGCGGTCTTCCTTGCCCTCCAGGCCAACCTTGGCGAGCTGCTCGAGGGCAACCGCCTCCGCCTCAGCCTTGGAACGGCCCAGAACCTTAATCTGAGCGATCGTGCAGTTATCCAGAATGTTCAGGTGACCGAACAGATTGAACTGCTGGAACACCATACCCATATGGGTACGCACGCGGTTAATGTCTACGTCCGGGTCGGTAACCTCGGTATCGCCCACCATGATGGTGCCGTCGTTCGGCTCCTCCAGCAGGTTCACGCAACGCAACAGGGTGGACTTACCGGAACCCGAAGGGCCGATAAGGCACACGACCTCGCCCGGCTCGACCTGCATGTCAATGCCCTTGAGAACCTGAACCTTGCCGTAAGACTTGTGCAGGTTAGAAATGCGCACCGAGGAGGCGGCCATGGATGAAGTTGAAACAGTCATAGTATCTTCCGTAATCCGTATCTGTCGTTGCGCTTACTTGCGGCCCGCAAGCTGGGTGCGGCGCTCAAAGTATGCGGAGAGCTGGCCCAGCGGAACAGTGATAATCAGGTAGCACAGACCCGCAACCACCAGGGGAGTCAGACCCGCGTTAGCGGCGGTCAGGCCCTCACGGCCGAACTTCGCCAGCTCGTACTGCGAGACGGTCACGCCCAGCAGGTACACGAGGGAGGAGTCCTTGGTCAGCAGGATAACCTCGTTGGTCAGCGGGGGCAGAACCACGCGGAACGCCTGAGGAATAATGATCGAAATCATGGCGCGGGTGTGGGACATACCCAGAGAGCGTGCCGCCTCCATCTGGCCCTTCGGGATCGCCTGCAGGCCCGCACGCAGAACCTCACTAATGTAGGCTGCCGAAACCATACCCAGGGACAGGGTCACCGGAATCAGGTTATCCACGAAGCGAATCTTGAACGCCAGAGGAATACCGTAACCGAACGCGAAGAAGACCAGCAGCGCCGGGATACCGCGGAAAAGCTCCACGTACAGGGTCGCAATCCAACGGTAGGGGGCGATGGAGGAAATACGCATGAGTGCCAGCAGCAAACCGCCGGAGAGGCCTACGATAAAGCCCAGGGTGGTGTACAGCAGGGTGTTCTTCAACGCCACGGTGATGACGTCGGGGAACTGGGCAGCCGCAACGTCCAGGTTGAATACCTGTTGGCTGAGGGTCTTCCAGTCAGCCAGAAGAATGGCTGCCAGAGCAATAACGGCCAGAAGGGCGTACTGTGCGTAGCGGAAGAGCTTCTGCTTCTGACGGGGTGAGAGTTTAGAGGACATGCGCTTTCTTATCCGTGTGCTGTTTATCCGTGTGCTGTTCGGTTAGGAGCGTTCTACACGCTCACAAGGGGTGAAGGCCGGAGAAGCCCCCAACCCAAAAGTAATAAGGGTACTCCTGAATTGGGGGGGGGAGAGAGAGACTAACCGGCTAGATGCTTAGGAAGCGGAGGAAGAGGCGCTCGCGGAGGTGGAGGAAGTGGCACCAACCCACTTGGCCTTCATCTTGTCGAGCTCGCCGTTTTCCTTGAGCTTGGTAATGGTGGCGTTTGCCTTGGCCAACAGTGCCTTGTTGTTGGAGGAAACTGCTGCGGCAATCTGCTCGGTGTTTTCGGAATCCTGGTAGGCAATCTTGAAGGAGTCCGGGTCGTTGGTCAGCGCCTCGGAAACCACGGAGAGGTTCGCTGCGACTGCCTTGATCTGACCGGTCTTCAGAGCGGAGAACATGAGGGAGGTGTCTTCGTACTGGATGACCTCTGCACCGTTTTCCTTGGCGTAGGTTTCACCGCTGGTAGCCTGCTGGGCACCGACGGCCACGCCCTTCAGGTCGGCTGCGGAGGTGATGGAGGAACCCTTAGGAACCAGGATTGCCAGGTTGTCGTCGAAGTAGACGGTGGTGAATTCCATCTTGCTCTTACGTTCATCGGTCACGCCGATACCCGCCAGGGCGATATCGCACTGACCGGTAGCCAGGCCGGTACCGGAGTCTAGGCCCTCGAAGCTAATGGAGGTCAGCTGAGCCTTCACGCCCAGATCAGAGGCGATAGCGTTGGCGATGTCTGCGTCCAGGCCGACGATGGTGCCGTTTTCTTCGTATTCGAAGGGCTTGTAGGGGGTGTTGGTGCAGACGCTGAGGGTGCCGGACTTGACGAGGCTGACCTCGCCGTTAGGGTCGGTGTTCTCGTTGGCGGTGGAGACGCAGCCGGTCAGTGCCAGGGGTAGCACTGCCAGCAGTGCGAGGGGCTTAAGGGATGCCTTCTTGAGGGATGCGGTATTCATTGGGATGCTCCTGTGTGGGGTGTGCTCTATGAAATCTATGGTCTATTGTGCGCGCCTATGTTAAAAAATGCAAGCATATACATAAATATTCATAAATTTTTGCTGAATATGAATAATTTACACCCCCAAAAACTGAATAAAACCCCGAATTAGCGACTCGAAAACCACTTCAGAACGCACCTTAACGCACCGTGCGACACTACTACGGTTTACCCAACTATCGAATCTAGTAACCTCCATGCCACAATTGAGAGCGTGAACGCAGAGAAGAACACCCGCGCAACCCGCGCAACCCTAGACAAGAAAACCAGCGATATCGCCGCCATGTTCGATACCGTAGCCGAACGCTACGACCTCATGAACGGCATCCTTTCCCTCGGCCAGCACATCTACTGGCGCAAGCAGGCAGTCGCAGCCGTAGACGCGCACCCCGGCCAGAAAGTGCTGGACGTAGCCGCAGGCACCGGAGTCTCCTCCGAACCCTTCGCCGACGCCGGCGTGGACGTCATCGCAGCAGACCTCTCCGAAGGCATGCTGGATGTGGGTCGCCGCCGCCGCCCCGACATGACCTTCGTGCAGGCAGACGTCACCGCCCTACCCTTCGATGACGAAACCTTCGACGCAGTGACCATGTCCTACGGCCTGCGCAACGTCGCAAACTACCCCAAAGCGCTGAGCGAAATCTACCGCGTGCTCAAGCCCGGCGGACGCATCGTCATCCTCGAGTTCTCCACCCCGACCTTCGCCCCCTTCGGCGCGGTCTACAAGAACTACATCATGAAGGCGATTCCGCCGATTGCCCGCGCAATCTCCTCCAACCCCGAATCCTACGAATACCTCGCCGAGTCCATCATCGCCTGGCCCAACCAGCAGGAACTGGCGCAGAAGTTCAAGGAGGCGGGCTTCACCTCCGTGCAGTACCGCAACCTCACCGGCGGCATCGTCGCCATTCACCGCGGTTTCAAGCCTGAAGCACACAACGCATAGACACCGCGTTCACACACCACCGAAGACACCAACACCAAGAAGATAGAAGACACCGTGAGCAACGCAGAGCAGCCCATTGCCGCAACCGACCTGCTGGGAGACCTCGACCTGAAGCTTCCTGCAGGCTTCGAACTCATCGCCGCAGACCCCAAGCTGGGTCCGCAGATTCTTTCCTCCCTCGCGCGTATTGAGGAGCGCCTGGCAGAAGCCATCGCACAGACCGATCACCTGGCGGATGTTGCATCCCGCCACCTGCTCTCCGCGGGCGGCAAGCGCGTGCGCCCCCTGCTGGCGTTGCTCTGCGCAGCCGTAGACGGCGAAATCAACGACGAGGTCATCGAAGCCGCCGTGGTCGTTGAACTGACCCACCTGGCAACCCTCTACCACGACGACGTGATGGATGATGCTCCCAAGCGCCGCGGCGTGGACAGCGCCCAGATGATTTGGGGCAATTCCGTCGCGATTCTGACTGGCGACCTGATCTTCTCCCGAGCATCCCTGTTGGTGTCCGAGCTGGGTACCCGCCCCATGAAGATTCAGTCCCAGACCTTCGAGCGTCTGGTGCTCGGCCAGCTCTTCGAAACCACCGGCCCCCGCGAGGGTCAGGACCTGCTCGACCACTACATTGCCGTCATTGAGGGCAAGACCGGCTCCCTGATTGCAGCTGCTGGCGAGTACGGCTCCCTGCTTTCGGGCGCTTCCGAAGAGGTCATCTCCATGGTCAAGGCGTATGGCGAGCTGGTCGGCGTGGCATTCCAGCTGGCTGACGACGTGATCGACATCGTTAGCGACGGCAAGACCAGCGGTAAGACCCGCGGCACCGACCTGCGCGAGGGTGTGCCCACCCTGCCGACCATCCTGCTGGACCGTGCGGTAGCTGCCGGCGACGAATCCGCTGTTACTGTTCGCGCCCTGCTGGATGCCGACCTGAGCTCCGACGAGGCACTGGATGCAGCCGTGGAGGCGCTCGCCGCCCACCCGGTCACCCAGGAAGCATGGCAGATCGCCTACGATTGGGCGGACCGTGCAATTGCCGCGATTGCTCCGCTGCCCGAGTCCACCGCGAAGGCTGCGCTGGAGTCTTTCGCTCACGCTGTGGTTCACCGCGAAGGCTAAAACCCGCCGTGTAGCGTGTACCCGAGTCTAACGACTTCCGGGTGTCTCATACTTCAAAACCCCCGCTGAATCTGCCCGGATTCGGCGGGGGTTTTCTGCGTTATGACTAGTCGGCGCCGATTTTAGGGGTGCTTTGGGGCTCCTCTTACCCTCCGAAAGCTTCCGCATGCTGGGGTCTCCTTGACCGCTATATGCCTTTAAGGTAATCCTTATAGGCATGCCTGAGGCGCACATCCACCCTTCAGACGTTTGACGGCTCCCATGCCCAACCCCGTGTTGGAGAGCCGTTTACTATTTCTGGACGCGAGCAGAGCCCAACCACCCCGACGGGTTATTCTCGCACCAACCATCCGCGTCCCCACACATTCGAGGTTTACAACTATGGGAGCATCTACCCCTAAGGCGCCCACGAAGCGCGAAGGCTTCTCTAGCCGTCGCGTCTTTATCTTTGCCGCCATCGGTTCTGCTGTTGGTCTGGGCAATATTTGGCGTTTCCCCTACATCGCATTTGATAACGGCGGCGGCGCCTTCATGATTCCCTATATTGTCGCCCTGCTGACCGCCGGTCTGACCTTCCTTTTCTTTGACTACGCTATCGGTCACCGTGCGCGTGCGTCGTCCCCGCTTGCTTTCCGCCGTCTGAACCGTAAGACCGAGTTCATCGGCTGGTGGCACATGGGTATTAACTTCGTCATCGCTATCTACTATGCCGCTATTGTGGCGTGGTCGCTGCGTTACATGGTTTTCTCCTTCACCAATGAGTGGGGCGATAACCCGAAGGCGTTCTTCAATGGCGAGTTCCTGAAGGTCGCAGAAACCCCCGGTGTCTCCCTGGACTTCAACATGAACGTCCTGATCCCCATGGTTCTCGTGTGGGGCGTCCTGCTTGCTGTGATGGCTCTGGGCGTTCAGAAGGGTGTGGGTGCAGCCAATATCATCTTTATCCCGCTGCTGCTGGTCATGTTTGTTGGTCTGGTGATTTACTCGCTGACCCTGCCCGGTGCGGCCGATGGTCTGAATGCTCTGTTCACCCCCAGCTGGGACTCCCTGGCTAACCCGGATGTGTGGGTTGCTGCCTACGGTCAGATTTTCTACTCCCTGTCCATTGGCTTCGGTATTATGATTACCTACTCCTCCTACCTGAAGCCTAAGACTGACCTGACCGGTTCCGGTGCTGTGGTTGGTTTCGCGAACTCCGGTTTTGAGCTTCTGGCGGGTATCGGTGTGTTCGCTGCTCTGGGCTTTATGGCTCAGGCTGCTGGCACCCAGGTGAGCGAGGTTGCAACCAGCGGTATTGGCCTGGCGTTCATTGCGTTCCCGACCATTATTTCTCAGGCTCCCGGCGGCGTGCTGATCGGTATCCTCTTCTTTGGCTCCCTGCTCTTTGCTGGTTTCACCTCCCTCATTTCGATTCTTGAGGTGATTATCGCTGGTATTCAGGATAAGTTCGCGACGTCCCGTCTGGCATCTACCATTCTGGTGATTGTTCCGATGGCTCTGATTTCGCTGTTGCTGATGCCGACTACCACCGGTCTGTACGTGCTGGATATTCTCGATAACTTCGTGAACCTCTTCGGTATTCTGGCTGCTGGCCTGTGCGCTATCATCGTGGTCTCCTACGTGGTGCGTGCACTGCCGGCTCTGGCTGAGCACCTGAACCGCTACTCCTCCATCAAGGCTGGCAAGATCTGGATGATTCTGCTGGCTGTCGTGACCCCGCTGGTTCTGGGCTACTCCCTGATTCAGAGCGTTATTAAGCTTGTGGTAACCCCCTATGAGGGTTACCCGGCAGATATGCTGGCTATTTTCGGTTGGGGTATGAGCGCACTCCTGCTGGTTGGCGCAATTGTTGTTTCTCTCTTGCCCTGGTCGAAGAAGTCTCGTGCGGCTGAAGAGCCTCCGGCGCCTCCGGTGATTGCCGGTCAGGTGGAGCACGGCCACGTTGATTCGACCATTACCCGTTAGGAGCCCTCATGTCTTTCTCCGCAATTGTGATGCTCATTGTGGCAATCCTGATCATTTGGGGTGGCCTGGGTTTGGCTCTGCTGAACCTGCACCGTCATCCGGATTTGGATGCTCTCGATGCTGCTGCTGAAGCTCAGGATTCTGAGCTTTAGAGTGTGAACGCGATATAAAGTGATGCCCCGCAGGCGTTAGCCTGCGGGGCATCACTGTGTTTTGTGCGGGACTGTGCTTTATGCGGATTTGGTGAGAGCTACTTGCTCTGTACGTCTTCAGCCTGCACGAGCGGGATCATACCGGTTTCCGGGTCGGACAGAGCGGAGGCGCGGTAGGCGCGGGAGGCACGCAACGCATCCACGGTGAAGATGATGAGAGCGACCCAGATGAGGCTCAGACCCAGCACCTTATCGGCGCTCATCTGCTCGTGCAGAACGGTCAGCGCCAGAACAAACTGGATGGTCGGGCCCAGGTACTGCACCATGCCAATGACTGATAGCGGTAGAGCCTTGGTAGCCGCCGCAAAGAGCATCAGCGGAACAACGGTAACCACGCCGGTGGATGCGAGAAGCCAGAAGTGCCCGGCACCTTCGCTGAAGAGGGTCATTTGTCCCTGAGCATTGAGCACAAAGAGGGTGGCAATGCCGAAGGGCGCCAGAATCAGAGTTTCGAGAGAGAGTGAAACGATGGGGCTCACGTCGTGGGCTACGCGTGCCTTGAGCAGGCCGTAGATGCCGAAGGAGAACGCCAGGCCCAGACCCGTCCAGGGCACCTGACCGTAGATGAGGCTCATCATCAGCACCGCGATACATGAAATTGCGACGGATACCCACTGCGCGGTGCGCAGGCGCTCCTGCAGGAAAATCACGCCCAGCACCACGGAGACCAGCGGGTTAATGAAATAGCCCAGGGATACGTCAATGGTGTGGCCGCTGGTCGTCGCCATCACGTAGATGAGCCAGTTTGCGCAGATGAGGAATGATGCTGCCGTCAGCACCAGCATGATGCGGCGGTCCCGCAGCGCGCGGCGGAAGTCTGCAGTTACCCTTAAAATCGGCAGCAGCAGGGCGCAGAAGATGAGGGAGAAGACCACGCGCGCCACGACAATCTCAATAGGGCCTGCAGGTGCCATCAATACAAAATACAGGGGGAGCAGACCCCAAATAATGTAGGTGCCGATGATGGCGATGAACCCGTTGCGGGTGGTGTGCTTCTGAGTTTCTGACATGGTCTCTTCTTCTGAGTTAAGTTCTTCGGTTACGTTCTTCTAATGCTAGTCCTTGGGATGCGCCAGCGGGGGCATTGATGTGCGTTGAGGCTACTCTACCCGCTGGGGACACGCCACAGGCGCGGTACCACGAGGATACCGCGCCTGAGGAATATTGCGTATTCGGTTTAGAGGCCGAAGAAGCGGGAGAAGAAGCCCTTCTTTTTGGGCTGCTCTGCCTCGCGGCGTGCAGTTTCTTCCTGCTCGCGGCGGGCTGCCTCTTCGTGCTCTGCCTGCAGGTCGGGAGCTGCGCCAGCGTTGCGGATGGGCTCCACGTGCTGCTCTTCGTATTCTGCTGCATCCTGCTCAGCCTCTGCGGACTGCTCAGCTGCAGTCTCAACGGCGACCGGCTCCTCAGCGTACTCTGCGGAAGCCTCAACGGTCTCGTGCTCGGGCTGCTCGGCACCGATGGATTCGTCGGTGTAGACGCGAGCCTGCTCGGTCTCTTCTGCCTCGTACTCGCCGGGCAGGGTCTCCACGGTGACCAGGCCGGGCTCTGCGTGCTCTGCCGGCTCCTGATCGAAGGGAGCCTCGTCGGCAGGGTAGAGGTTCTCGGTGCTCTCAACGCCGGCAACCTCGGTCTCTGCGACCGGTGCGTGCTCGGCAATTTCTGCGGCGCGCTCAGCCTCAGCCTCGGCACGTGCAGCGGCGCGTTCTGCCGCCTCCTGCTCGCGCTGTGCGTTCTGAGCGGCTGCTTCAGCGGCTGCCACGCGCTCAATCTCGGCGCGCAGTGCCGCGAGGGATTCGCGACGCTGTGCGGCAGCGGCTGCGCACTGCTCCAGTACCTCGGGGCCAACCTGAGGTTCAGCCTGCTCGATGCCGCTGATACGGCCCTCGTCGAACCACAGGCGCAGGGCACCGTCGGTTGCGGTCAGAACGGCGGTTGCCTCGGTGTCCCAAGCAATGTGGAAGCCACGCTGCTGAGCGTAGGAGTCCACCGCCAGAACCTGGTTGTGTACCTCTTCGCTCTGCAGGGTCTTAGCAATGACGCGGCCAATACCCTTGTAGGTCGGTGCCTCGAGGGTCAGCTCAGCACCCTCCAGCAGGGTCCATGCGCGCACGCCAGCGCCCGCGGGTAGCGGGTAGTGTGCGTACAGGCCACTGATGGTTTTGGTCGCCAGGGTCAGGCGGCGTGCCAGAGACTCGGAGAGGGGCAGCTCGTCGGTGGTCAGCTCAACCAGACCGTCACGCTCACCGGTTTCACGCGCCTGAATAGCGGCAGAAACAACGGAGTCGGGGAAGTAGCCCAGCTGCTGCCAAGACCAAATCCAAGTACCGCGGTTCTCAGATTCAGTGCCCAGCAGATGCGGCTTGAGCGAGAGCGGGGGAGTGGTCTCAAAGTCCAGAGACTGGGAGGTGAAATCCACGTTCCACTCGGAGGTACCCACGAGCTCGGCGAGTCGAGCCTGGTACTCGGTGGAGATAAAGATCGATGCGTCGATAAGGTCCTGCAGAGAATTCGTCATGCTTCAAGATTATCAACCTTTTAGCGTTCACTATGCCGTGTATCCCCGGTTTTAGTGTGTGCTTTAGGCGTATTGGGCTCTAAGGCGCCTGTTTGAGCCGTATCCAAGAGCTCTGAGGGAGAGGTAGAGCATATATCTTTCGGCGTAAACTATCTGCGTTGAGTGCCTGTGTTCGTTAGAATCGAAGGGACGGCTTCTTCCGGCACCCTGTAAGCCGACACTACGACCGAACACGGATGCCTCCAGCCGCGCCGTATTCACACTCAAGGATGTATGAACTATGACTGAACCCCGCCTTGCCGAGACGAGTAGCCGCGCCGCGCGCATCCAGGATGCGCTGAACAACATTGGAAGCTGGCTGCTGGATGTCGTTAGTGTTGACTCCGGCTGGAGCGAAATGGTGCTGGACGTCAAGCCTCTGGCAGGTCAGATTTTCGTGCGTGTGCGTGAATTCCGCGACGGCGAAGAGTTCATTGGCACCATCGGCCCGCTCAAGGACGGCTCGCCCATTATTGCTGAGGTCCGTAAGCTACAGCGCGCCGCCTACGACGGTAACCGCGGCACCTGGTTTACCGCCTCCATCGTGGTTGCGGCTACCGGCTGGCCCAACCCGCAGTTCAGCGTGGGTGCCTCCTACAACCGTGACGACGAGCCCGCTAGCTGGAAGAATGAGGGCACCCTGACCGCAACCGACGTGCGTGAGCACCTGGCTGAGTTCCCTCGCGATGCGTCGCGTATCCCGCAGTGGGCTCGTGAGCGTATGGAGGGTCGTGCCCGCCACTCCGCCGCCGCGGCACTGTCTTCGAGCGAGCATGAGATTCCGAACCCCTACTTGGTTGCTGCTCTGGAGACCTTCCGCAACGACGTGCAGGAGCGAACCCTCATTAACGTGGTCCGCACGATGCTCGGTGGTGACGTTCTGCTCGATGCGACCGGTTCCCTGCTGATTCCGTCTGAGACCGACCCGATGGGCCCCGAGTCGGTGCTGACCCACCAGGTTATTCGCATGCCCGAGACCGGTATGCAGGCGTTGTGCGTGTTCTCCTCCTCCGAGCACATTGGTAAGAGCTACGTGCGTCAGGAGTCCGAGGGCGACGAGTTGATTCTGCGTGAACCGGCGATGAAGGTCTTTATCGATTTCCTCGGCAACGAGGCGCTGGACCTGATTGTGGTTGACCCCGGCACCGACCACGAGTGCTACATTGAGCGCGCTCAGGTGCAGTGGATTGTCACTTCGCCCCGTAACGACGGCGCGAAGATGGCGCTGACCCAGGACAACATGCAGATGCTACTCGGCTCGCTGGTGTCCCCGGCGTCCGTGCTGCTGGTGGGTGTTGACCCGGCTGACCCGTCCGGTACCTCTTTCGTCTTTGACCCGGATGAGAACGGTAACCCGCAGAGCCTGCTGGTGTTCACTTCGCCCATTGAGATTGCGGCACTGGATCCGCATATTGAGGTGCGTTCGGCGAACGCCCTGGATATTCTGCGTTACGCCCTGGAGATTGGCGCCCCGAGCGTGAAGGTGAACGCGATTAACCCCTCCACGGTGTTGACCGCGGCGCAGATCCGCGAGCTGCTGGAGATTGTGGGCTCTCAGCCCCGCATGGGTGCCTAAGCCCTTGCATCGAATATCTTAACCGTTGAGGCGGCGACACGAGTTGTGTCGCCGCCTCAACGGTTTAAAACGCTCATGACCGAGCCTGCCCGAGACTCCCGGGGCTATAGGGTTATGCCGCCAGGATGCGCGTTGCCGCTTCCTGCTGGGTGCGGGCGAGTGCCGCCTCCTGCTCGGTCTGGCAGTCTACACATACGCCCTGGTAGAGCACGTCTGCGCTGAAGAGTGCCATGCCGTGAAAATCGCTGGGGGTCAGGCAGGGTGCGGAGCCGACCGCGCAGTCCACGTCTTCGACCTTGCCGCAGCGTACGCAGAAGGCGTGGTGGTGGTTGTCGCCCGTGCGGGTTTCGTAGAGGGCGGGGGTTCCCGGCGGCTCAAACTTACGCAGCAGGTCGATGTCGGTCAGGTCGGCAAGAATCACGTAGACCGACTGAACCGTAATGGCGGGGATGCGCTCGCGGACTGCCTGCACGATGGTGTCGGCGGTGGAGTGCGGGTGTTCCTGCACTGCGTGGAGTACGGCGAGGCGCTGCTTGGTGACGCGGCGGCCCCTGGCGCGCAGTCCGGTGGTCCATGCTTCTTCGAGCTGTTCGGGGCTCATTGCGGAGAGCAGGGGTAGGCCGGTGGTGTGGGCGCAACCGGTGTTGTGATGGTCTGGGCTTTGAGCCTTCTTCGTGTCGGAGGTTGTCTTTGCGTCGGTCATAGGTTTAAGTCTACACGTTATTATGAGAAATTCATCATTATTTTATGAAAAATTCATAATAAGCCGGTGGAGCGTCCCTTTCATCCACTCTGTGGCGCCCCTCCTCGCCCCGGCCTCGGGTGTGAAGAGATGCCGTACAATCAAAGAACCTAGAGTAACCCGTACCGGCGATCACCATCAAGGAGGATAGGGTCATGGTGTACGACTTCACAAACCCCATCTACATTCTGCTGATGATTCTGCTCTTCGGTGTGCCCATCGTGACCCCGGTGATTTACGGCCAGTACCGCAGTACTACCACTGGTTTTGATCTGGAGGGTCAGCTGATGCTCGGTCTGCTCTTCATCCTTTTTCTGGGCGCGTACGGCACGATTCTGCTGCTGGGTATTTTCCCCACTGCTACGGCGCAGGTGCTGGAGCAGGTGCCCCTGGTGAATATTCCGGGCGCTATTCCCTAATCCCTTTTGAGCTTTCGGCGCATGGGTGACGCTCTGGGTGAATCCGCGTGCCATAAGGTGCGCCCGCGGGTGCTTGCACGTATTCTATAGAGTCAAGTACACGCTGTACGCACTGACCTAATTGTTCAGGAGGATACCCATGCACAGCCATAACAACGGACTGAAAACTGCCCTGTTGATGGGCTCCATGGTGGGCATGATGTTGCTCATCGGTGGCCTGCTTTCGGCGACTTTCCGCACCTCCATTTTCATCTGGGTTATGGGCCTGTTTAGCTTGGGTTCGGTCGTGTACACCTACTGGAACTCCGATAAGCTCGCCCTACGTTCCATGAATGCTTACCCGGTCAGCCGTGAAGAGGTTCCGGTACTTTACGACATAGTGGAGGAGCTGTCCTCCCGCGCGGGTCAGCCCATGCCCGCCCTCTACGTGGCACCGACTATGACCCCGAACGCGTTTGCGACCGGCCGTAACCCGCAGAATGCGGCGGTGTGTTGCACTGAGGGTATTTTGCAGTTGCTGGATGAGCGCGAGATGCGCGGCGTGCTCGGCCACGAGCTGATGCACGTGTACAACCGCGATATCCTCACCTCTTCGGTGGCGGCGGGTATCGCCTCCATCATCGGTCCGATTGCGCAGATTCTTTCGTTTGGCGCGATGTTCGGTGGATCCAACCGCGATGGTGAACGTTCCAACCCCCTCGCCATGTTCGTGGTTGCTATGCTGGCTCCCATTGCTACTCAGGTCATCCAGATGGCTATTAGCCGCACCCGTGAATTTGATGCCGACGAGGACGGCGCACGTCTGACCGGCGACCCGCTGGCTCTGGCTTCGGCACTGCACAAGCTGGAGAGCGGCGTGTCCATGTACCCGATGGACCCGAACAACCGTAGCACTGAGGCGGCGAGCGCCATGATGATTGCGAATCCCTTCGGTTCGCTGAAGAGCATGCTCTCTACTCACCCGCCGATGGATCAGCGTATTGCGCGTCTGCAGCAGCAGGCTCGTGAGATGGGTCAGTACTAAGTCTTTTTGTCGCCCTCATCTCTGGGCGTGAATATGACCCGGGGTGACGATTGTGACCCGCGATGACGGGTTGGCAGACAAAAAATCCTCGGGGTGGCTACTGTGGAAGTAGCCACCCCGAGGATTTTTACGTTTCGGCTTCTAGTCCTCTATCCTCACCCATCGCTGGGCGGGGATAGAGGGTGAGAGCCTCGCCTGAGCTTAGCGGTAGTTGACGAACTGCAGGTCAATCTCAAGATCAGCGGACTTGAGCATTGCAATGACTTCCTGCAGGTCATCGCGGGACTTGGAGGAGACGCGCAGCTCGTCGCCCTGGATGTTCGCCTTTACGCCCTTGGGGCCCTCTTCGCGGATCATCTTGGAGATCTTCTTTGCCTGATCCTGCGCGATGCCTTCCTTGATGGAGCATTCGATGCGGATTTCCTTGCCGGATGCGTAGGGCTTGCCGGAGTCCAGGGACTTCAGGGAGATGCCGCGCTTGACCAGCTTGGACTGGAAAACGTCCAGCACTGCCAGTGCGCGCTCTTCGGCGTTTGCCTTGATGAGGATCTTGTCGCCGGAGTAGTCGATTTCTGCGCCAACGCCACGGAAGTCGTAACGCTGGGAGATTTCCTTCTGCGCCTGGTGCAGTGCGTTAGAAACTTCCTGCTTGTCCACCTTGGACACAATGTCGAATGAGGATTCGCTAGCCATGGGTTTTCCTTTCGTGAATGAGGTGCTACTGGCACCGGTTAGTACTAGCCTACCGGGTTGGGGCTCTTGTTCACAGCTAACTAACAGAAATACGGGCCTGTTTTACAGGCGTTACCAACCTAAAAAGAGGACAATAGAGATATGACCATTCATAACCTGTCTGCAACGGACGCACACACGAGCGAGGAAGCTCACGACCTGCAAACCCTGCTCTTCATTGACTTGCATACCTCTCTGGGCGCTGAGCCCGAAGATATTCCTGAGGCTGAGCGCCTCAGCGAGTCTGACCACCACGATATTCACCTTGACCTGCACGAGGAAGATGCTGAGCCTTCTCTCTTTGACGGTATCGGTATCACCCTGACGGAACCTTCGCTGGTGGCACGTTTCCGTGGCGTTCGCCGTGACCTGGAGCGTGAGATTGCCGGTGACATGTGCACCGTGGAGCAGGCGCGCCGCTATCTGGAGCACCTGGAGATTGTGCTTCTGCTTGAGCAGGATGGCGATACTCCTTCCCGCTCCTTCTAAAACTGCTGTAGGCGGTGGCTTTATTCGCGGCTTTATTCATAAGGTGAGAGCGTGGGCGCTGCGATAGATATGGGCGCGCGGTGAGCGTGCGCTGACGCTCTTGTGTGACGAAAAGACGATAAATACAACCAGACATATAACCTTCGTCACAAAACCCTATGTGAAGTGTACAAGTCCCTAAAACTGCTGTAGAGTAGTCTCTGTTCGCTTGAGCGAGCAACTAGCACCTAGCTAGGCGGCAGGTTACCCGAGCGGCCAAAGGGGGCTGACTGTAAATCAGCTGGCACTGCCTACGGGGGTTCGAATCCCTCACCTGCCACAAATAGCCCGGTTACGAAAGTAACCGGGCTTTTGTGTATCTAAAACCAGTTTTATAGCGGATTCCGCAGCCGCTTTCCAACCCAGCTGCTTTCCACCGCGGTAATCTTCCACCACAGTGGTCTTCCACAGCAACGGTCTTTCATGGTTGCGCCCGTATTTTCTGGGTGCCCGCATTGGGTGCTTTCCTCAGGATGCTGTAGGGGACGACCACGGGGCTTCGCCCGCCGGGTCGGGCGCCTCCATCATTCGGCTACAGGGACATTCGCCAGAGTATTCGCGACACGCCCGTAAACCGGCTGAAACAGCCGCAAAAAGTATTTACTATGACCGCAATTTGTCATATCTTTCACATGTTTGAATCCCAGAGCGAACAATTAGCGATTGGGGTCTTGAGGGTGTAGCTTTATCTCATGGCTACTAATGAAATTACTCAGCAGAACCTGACTGCTACCGTCGAGAGCAACGATATTGTCTTCCTGGACTTCTGGGCAGATTGGTGCGGTCCCTGCAAGCAGTTCTCCCCCGTCTACGAGGCGGCTTCGGAGAAGCACAGCGACATTGTTTTCGGCAAGGTCGACACCGAGGACCAGGGCCAGCTCGCTCAGGCAGCAGGCATCACCTCCATCCCCACCATCATGGGCTTCCGTGACGGTATCCTGGTATACCAGCAGGCTGGCGCACTGCGCGAAGACCAGCTGGAGACCGTAATCGGTTCGATCCGCGAGCTCGACATGGACAAGGTCCGTGCAGAGATCGCAGCAGCAGAGGGCTCTGCAGAGAAGAAGTAAGCTCACCACCACAAAAGAGCTTGAACGGGGCGCACCCGCCGGCACAACCGGCAGGGGCGCCCCGCCCCCTTTTAACCTCGTTAGGGTGCATGCGTGTTAGCGGTCGCGGTGATCTTCAATGGTCATGCGCGCCCCGAACCTCTGCTTTGAGAAGCCAGAAGCATGCATGAGCCGCACCAGACGCTGCCGATGCGGGCTGTAGGGTACCAGCAGGGCGAGCATACCCGCATCATCGGTGCGTTGACCGGTGAATAGCTCACCGACCGCGTGCGCCAGATGGTAGTCGCCCACGCTGATGGCATCTGGATGCCCGCACACACGCTGCAGGGCCTCGGAAATACTCCACGGGCCCACGCCGCGCACAGCGTGCAGGCTCCGCGCCAGAAGTGCGACGTCGCCTTCTGCCGCAATGTTTTTTAGAGACTCTGCGGAACGAGCGTAAGCGTACACGGCATCGTAGCGGCTTTTATCAACGCCAGCCCGATGCCAATCCCAGGTAGGAATCGTCGCCAGGGTCCGGGCGTTTGGGTAGACGCGCATCCCCTCCGGCTGATGCCCCAGCCCGGTCGAAGGGGCGGGGGAGCCGTACTTTCGCAGAACCCAGCCTAAGGTCCTGAACGCTTCGGTCTGGGTGATGCGCTGCTCCACAATGGCGTTGAGCATCTGCCGGTCCAGCTGCCCCGAAGCGCTGAGGCGGAGCCCCGGATTCTGCCGCCACGCCTGCTGAACACGCGGCGGAAGAGACTCAAAAGAAGACAGAGCACCGAACTGTTCGGCGGGGTCGTGCAACCCCAGCCAGTACGTCATTTCCTGCGCTAGCGCCTGAAGGTCGGCTCGCGCCTGCATCTGCTGATCAGCGGCACTATAAGAAACCCAGATACGAATACGCACCGGGCGCATCAGCAGGCGATGCAGGGAGGGGAGAGTCTCGGGAAGCTTAGCTGGCTGCGCCAATCGTTCGGCGTACAGCACCGCCGGGAACTCATGAAACGGCGTGCGAGCCGTCAACCAGATTCTCTCGGCACCATCCGCGCGGCTCAGCGCACGATACGAAAGATCCTGAGCACCGCGGCGCAACGACCCCAACGTCTGCGACAACTGCACCGGAACATGCGGCTCAATCACAACCTCGCACACCTCAGGAGCCAGGACACCCGGAAGGGGCGAAGCGGCGGAGGAGAGAGTACGAACCTGAACGCGCGGCTGGTGAAGAACGGTAGGCTCCTGAAGAACATCCGCAAGCGCTGGCGCATAGGGCACACCAGCTGCCGCTAAAGGATGCCGGATGCGCCGAGCACCCGCTACCGGGTGGCTGTCAAGGGCCGCACAGTTAGGGGTGACACCGCCGGGGGTTGAGGAAGGAAACGTACTCACCACACCAGTCTATGCGCCCAAACCGGGCAACAACATCCGGGGCAGATATTTGAGGGACAAGATACAAAAAGCGCAGGAAGGGCAGGCACAGCGCTAATGCGATACCCTAAAGGGTAGAGTGAGAACGAACGCAAACTCCGCCACCGGCAACGACAAAGGCGACGCGTTCCACCCGTTCTGTGGGCGCCTGTAGCCCGGACACACACCCCGAGAGAAGGACGCCTATGGCAGCGGAAGCACACGAAGCATCCTCGAATACTGACGCACCTGAACAGAAGAACAGCACCGACACCAGCGCGGGCCGTACTCAGCGCGCCAAGAAACAGCCGCGTCAGTCCCTCACCGAGCGCGTCAAAAGCATCCGCCCCCTCGAACTACTACCCGGCCTGCTGCTTGCCGCCGCCGTCATGGCGTTGTACACCTACTACTCGCTGCAACAGATGAAGCACTGGATTACGCCCTCCTGGGACCTGGCGATTTTCACCCAGATGGCTCAGGCGTACTCGCACTTCTCCGTGCCCATCGTGCCCATTAAGGGGCCCGACTTTAACCTCTGGGGTGACCACTTCCACCCGATTCTGGTGCTCCTGGGACCCGTCTACGCGCTGTTCCCCTCGCCGACCACGCTACTGGTCGTGCAGAACGCCCTGGTCGCCTTCGCAAGCTTTGCCATTGTGCGCTTCACTCAGCGTGCCTTCGCGCTCGCCCAGAAGACTGAGGACGCACAGAAAACTGAGGACGCGCAGAAGAACGAACCTGCGCAGACTGCTCAGTCCGCAAAACTTCAGAGTGTCATCCCGACCATCACCGGTCTGCTGCTCGGCGCCGGATTCGCCCTCAGCTTCGGAGTTCAGCAGGCTATCGCCGCCCAATTCCACGAAGTAGCCTTCGCCGTGCCGCTGCTTGCCATGAGCCTCGGTTACCTGGTGCTCGCCTCGCGAGTGAGTGGCACCGAACGTGCCCGCTACCTCGCCTACGCTTGCTGGTGGTCCCTGCCCATTGCCTTCGTCAAAGAAGATATGGGTATCACCGTCGCAGCCATCGGCCTCATTATCTTTATTCGCACCGGCTGGCTGAGCACCGCCGTAGACATTCTGATGCCGCGCCTCTCCGCGGGCACCCCCGCCCCCATGCGAATCCGCGTGCATCAGCTCTACTCCTCCTGGGCGCGCACCCCCGCCGTCGCCGAATCCACCATGGTCATGATTTGGGGCGTATTCTGGTCCGCCGTCGCCATCTACGTGATTCTGCCCTACTTCAATAGCGGCGGAAACTTCGACTATGCCGACAAGGTGAACTTATCTGCGGCTCTGGGCGACCCCTTCGGCTCGGCACTGCAGATGCTCAGCAACAACACCAAGCTGGCAACCCTCGGCCTGCTGCTCATTACCGGAGCAGTCCTCTGGGTGATTTCTCCGCTCGCGGCAATTGCCCTGCCGACCCTTGCCTGGCGTCTACTCTCCACCATGGAATCCTACTGGGCAAGCACCTGGCACTACTCGCTCGTGCTCATGCCCGTCGTCTTCTTCGCCCTGCTCGACGCTGTCATGCGGATACGCTACGGAGTGGTTCCCGCTGCGATTCCGGCGCGTTTGGGCGCGCGCGCAGCCGATAGCGCCTCCGCGCAGGAACCTCAGACCAATACCGAGCCCGGCCGCCTGACCGCCACGGCGCGCCGCATGCCCGTGTGGGTTCTGCCTGCCGTGGCGCTCTTCCTAGCCGCGTCCCCGATTTTCGTGCCCGGATCCCAGCAGCCCCTCGCGTCCCTGGGTAATGCGCAGTTCACCGCCTCCGCGCTGACTACGACTGACCAGATGAAGCGGGACGCCGTCCAGAAGGTACCTGAAGGGGTATCGGTCGCATCTGACCTGTCGATTCTGACCCAGCTGATTCCCGGTCGTACCGTCTACTGGATTGGACACACCGGTAAGCCAGCGCCCGACTACGTGGTCATCGACCGCATGAGCAACTCCTGGGGCGGCAACCCGCCGACCAACGCCGCACAGTATGCGGCTGACCGCTACGGCAGCTCCTACGCTAAGTATGCGACTGTCGGCACGATTGATATTGTGCGTCGCGTGGATTAATCCCAGGACTGCATAGGCATGATGCGTGCCTGAAAAGCGCCCGCCCTCCGGCTGTGAGGGTGGGCGCTCGCCGTTAAGAGATGAGGTTTTAAGCACCTTTTGGGGTTAAATGGACGCCGCTAAGGTAGACTAGGTAGAACACGGGAACCCCCGATGAAGGTCTTGTGCGCACCCGGCACCCAAGGTGGTGCTGGAATTGTAGGTGCGCCGTACTCACCATCACCGATTGATACGCCCCATAAATTTGCGGTTTACACCGTACACGAGGGCTTCTCTTAACGATCTCTGGTCCAGCGTCTTTGCTGCGTCTGCTGTAACAGACACACCACCGCCGTGTAAGCGGGAAGGCGAACCACCAGGAATACGTGACATTGCATGTGAGCATTACCCACCCTGTACACCCTGATTCACAGGAACTACTGTGCGTTGAGCGTAGAGTACGAACAAGCGTGCGGATAATGTGCCGAGAAATTCAAGACCACCCCCAGCAAAAGCCGCTACCCGCAGCATCCGCAGAACACCTCTGCAGAATGCGCCGGTAACGGAGGACCCCTGGACGTTCTACTCCCCAGGGGATGATGTGTGGCTGGGCCGTGAAGGGGACACCCGGTAAGCGCCGAAAAGCGTGCGCTTCCACCCCTACCGTATAGAGGAAAAATTGACTGAGAATACTGCTACCCCGGCCGAACTGAACGCCGAGGCAGAGACCGTTGTGACCACTGAGAACATCACCGAGAACACCGTTGAGAGCCCTGCTGTAGAAGCAGAAGAAACCACCGCAGAAGCTACTGTAGAAACCCCCGCAGAAGAAACCGCCGACAAGGCTGAAGAAGAAGGCGTACGCTTCACCGACCTGGGCCTGGACGCTCGCGTCCTGGCAGCTCTGGAAGAGGTAGGCTACGAGAAGCCGTCCCCCATCCAGGAACAGACCATCCCGCTGCTGCTCGAAGGCCACGATGTGGTCGGTCTGGCACAGACCGGTACCGGTAAGACTGCAGCATTCGCGCTGCCGGCACTGTCCCGCATGGCTGAACTTGCTGACGTCAACGGCATCTCCCGCGACACCCAGGTTCTGGTCCTGGCACCCACCCGCGAGCTGGCTCTGCAGGTTGCAGAAGCCTTCTCCTCCTACGCAACCCACATGGAGGACTTCACCGTCCTGCCCATCTACGGTGGCTCCCCCTACGGCCCGCAGCTGGCTGGTCTGCGCCGCGGTGCGCAGGTCGTCGTCGGTACCCCCGGCCGCGTGATTGACCACCTGGAAAAGGGCTCCCTGGACCTGTCCAACCTGCAGTACCTGGTGCTGGATGAAGCAGACGAAATGCTGCGCATGGGCTTCGCCGAAGACGTGGAAAAGATCCTCGAAGGCACCCCCGACACCAAGCAGGTCGCGCTCTTCTCCGCAACCATGCCCAACTCGATCCGCAAGATCGCTCAGCAGTACCTGAACGACCCCCGCGAGGTTCGCGTCAAGGCTAAGACCACCACCAGCGCAAACATTACTCAGCGCTACATGCAGGTCATGCACTCCCACAAGCTGGACGCAATGACCCGCGTGCTCGAGGTCGAAAACTATGACGGCATCATTGTCTTCGTGCGCACCAAGAAGGAAACCGAGGAAGTCGCCGACAAGCTGAAGGCACGCGGTTTCGCGGCAGCAGCGATTAACGGTGACATCCCCCAGCAGCTGCGTGAGCGCACCGTTGACGCCCTGCGTGACGGTCGCATCGACATCCTCGTGGCAACCGACGTGGCGGCACGCGGCCTGGACGTTGAGCGCATCTCCCTGGTTGTTAACTACGACATCCCCCACGACACCGAGTCCTACGTGCACCGCATCGGTCGTACCGGCCGTGCAGGTCGCGAAGGTGCCGCAATCCTCTTCGTCACCCCGCGTGAGAAGTACATGCTGCGTCAAATCGAGAAGGCAACCCGCCAGAAGGTCGAGCCGATGCACATGCCCACCGCAGAGGCAGTGAACGAGACCCGTAAGCAGCGCTTCGCACAGCAGATTACCGAGACCATCGAGTCTGAGGACCTGAGCTTCTTCCGCCAGATTATCGAGGACTACGAGAACGAGCACGACACCACCGCTGAGGACATTGCGGCTGCACTGGCTGTTATCGCCCAGCAGGGTCGCCCGTTCTTCCTGGATGAGGAAGAGGACATCGCGCGCAACTCCCGCCCCTTCTCCGACGACGATTCGGACCGCGGCGGCCGCAAGGCTAAGCGCGCGCACAACGACGAGGGCATGGTCAACTACAAGCTGAACGTTGGCCGTTCCTCCCGTGTGACTGCAGGCGCTATCGTGGGTGCGCTGGCTAACGAGGGTGGCATTAAGGGCTCCCAGATTGGCTCCATCGACATTCGCCAGCACTTCACCATTGTTGGCCTGCCCGAGGACCTGCCCCGCGACTTCTTCGATCGCCTGCGCGACACCAAGATCGCTGGCGAGTTCATCAACATCCGCAAGGACAACGGTCCCAAGGGTGGCGGCGGTGGCCGCAGCTTCGGTGGTGGCCGTCGTGAGGGCGGTTTCCGCGACTTCGATCGCCGCGAGGGTGGTCGTCGTGAAGGTAGCTACCGCGGTAACCGTGACGGTGGCCGTGAC
>NZ_KV801792.1:113233-254646 GCF_001810515.1 Rothia sp. HMSC075F09 | reverse complement strand
GGTAACCGTGACGGTGGCCGTGACTTCGGCGGTGACCGCGACTTCAAGCGTCGTGACTTCGGTGGTCGCGACTTCGGTGGCCGTGATAATCGTCGCGATGGCGGCTACCGCGGTAACCGTGACGGTGGCCGTGACTTCGGCGGCCGCGGCAAGCGCTACTAAGATTTCGGCTAAGCCTGAATCTGCGATATGAGGGGCTTGCTGAGTCTATCGGCTAGCAGCCTTGTCATCCGCAGATGAGTCAAAGACCGGCAGGGGAGCGATAAGCTCTCCTGCCGGTCTTTATGTATATGGGTGTTGATGTGTTTGCGTCAGCTGTTGCGGTGGTGCCTGATCATTACTGGGGCGCCTGGTCATTGCTGGGCTATCGTGCGGCAGGGCGGAGAACAGGAAAACGTTAAATGTGGTGCATGCCATAGCTTCTCCGCTTGCGAGCATTCTTGAAGACCTGTATAGTTTTACCTGTTGCCCCGATAGCTCAGTGGTAGAGCGCCATCTTGGTAAGATGGAGGTCCCGGGATCGATTCCCGGTCGGGGCTCTCTCATTAATTCATGCGAGAGCACGTATTAATGATGTGGCGGTGTAGCTCAGCTGGTTAGAGCGCACGACTCATAATCGTGAGGTCGACGGATCGAGCCCGTCCACCGCTACGCCCCGATAGCTCAGTGGTAGAGCGCCATCTTGGTAAGATGGAGGTCCCGGGATCGATTCCCGGTCGGGGCTCAGATAAGCCTGTCTCTTCGGAGGCAGGCTTTTTTGTTTGCCATTTTGTCTGCCTATTTTCTTTGCCTGAAGCCCGGTCTGCATGTGCTCAATAGGTACTCAGCCCCGCGGCCCGATGCCGGGCATAGCAAAGCCCCCGAGAAAAATACTCGGGGGCTTCATCTTTATGCTCTGATCGAAGCGTTAGGAGGCGCGGCGCACCACCGGCAGCTGGGACAGCAGCTCGTAGGAGCGCAGACGGTCCTCGTGCTCCCACGCCTCGGTCATGACGATGAGCTCGTCAGCGCCCGTGCGCGCCACCAGGTCCTCAATACGAGCCTGTGCGGTGGCGGGGGAGCCTACGATTGCTTCGGCGGTCATGCGTTCAATGTGCATCTTCTCCGCGTCGGTCCAGACGGCGTCCATATCTTCCACGGGAGGTGCGAAAGACAGATTGCCGCGCACCACGCCCAGGAAATGCTGCTGCTGGGTCGTGTACAGGTAGCGTGCTCGCTCGTCGGTATCGGCGAGCATTGCGGTTGCACCCACCATGACGTAGGGCTGTTCCAGGTGCTCGGAGGGCTTGAAGTTTGCGCGGTAGGTGTCTACCGCCTCCTGCAGCATTGCGGGCGCAAAATGCGAAGCGAACGCGTAGGGCAGACCCAGCTGTGCGGCAAGCTGCGCACCGAACAGGGAAGAACCCAGAATGTACAGGGGCACCTTCGAGCCCTGGCCGGGAATGGCGTGCACGCGGTGCATGGGGGAGGGCTCGCCCAGGAAGCGCTGCAGCTGCTGCACCTCGGCGGGGAAGCTCATGGCGGCAGAATCGTCGCGGCGCAGAGCGGCGGCGGTCATCGGGTCGGTGCCGGGCGCACGGCCCACACCCAGGTCAATACGGCCGGGGTGGAATGCGTTGAGGGTACCGAACTGCTCCGCCACCACGTAGGGTGCGTGGTTGGGGAGCATAATGCCGCCCGAACCCACGCGAATACGCTCGGTTGCGGCAGCGATCTCCGCCATGACCACGATGGTCGCCGAGGACAGCAGGGAGCCGGCATTGTGGTGCTCGGCGACCCAGAAACGCTCGTACCCGTAGGACTCAGCCGCGCGGGCGGCATCGATGGTGTTGAGCATGGTCTGGTGCTGGCTCTGGTCGGGGCGGTGCGGCATCAGGTCAAGCACCGAAATTTTTACGTTGGAAGACATAACTTTTCCTTCTGAAATAGATTGCGGGTACCCGTCCAGCCTACGCCTGCTTGGGCTGGATGGGTAGGGGCCTTCGCTAGCAGGTAAAAATGCGACGAAATACTGCACGCCTGCACGCCGGTTACCTGTACAGTGGTCTGTCCACTCTGTACGTTTGAGCTGAACACTGTGCACAAGAACGGTAGACTGAAATCATGAGCATTAACCCTGAGATTGTGGGCAGGGTCTACCCGTCCGAGAACACCTACGTTGTCGGTCGCGAAAAGATCCGCGAATTTGCCCGAGCAGTTCACGCAGAAAACCCCCTCCACCACGACGTTGAGGCAGCCCGCGCGGCAGGGTACGCAGATGTGATTGCCCCGCCGACCTTCGCCATTATCCTGGCGCAGGCAGCTGACGCGGCACTCATCAACGACGATTCCGCCGGTATTGATTTCTCCCGCGTGGTGCACGCCGACCAGCGCTTCACCCACCACCGCCCCATCGTTGCCGGTGATGAGCTGCGCACCGAAGTTCACGTGGACTCCGTGCGCGTTATGGGTGCCGGCGCAATGCTGACTACCCGTGAAGAAATCGTTGACGCGCAGGGCGAGCCGGTCACCACCTGCATTTCTTCCCTGCTGGTTCGTGCTGAGGAGGAAAACTAATGGTGCGTTTTGAAGAGCTTGAAAAGGGCCAGGACATCGGTTCGCGTACCGTGGAGCTCTCCCGCGCTTCGCTGGTGCGTTACGCTGGCGCATCCGGTGACTTCAATCCGATTCACTGGAACGAGCGTTTTGCTCAGTCGGTGGGCCTGTCCGGCGTGATCGCTCACGGCATGCTGACCATGGGTACCGCCGTGCAGCTCGTGAGCGACTGGGCGGGCGACCCTGGCGCGATCGTGGACTACCAGACTCGATTCACCAAGCCCGTTCCCGTGGCGGATGCACCCGGCGGCGAAAACCCCGACACCCCCACGAACGCCCTGACCATCAGCGGTAAGGTGGGCGCCCTGAACGAGGAGGAGCGCACCGCCCGCATTGACCTGACCGTCACCGCTCGTGATGAGGAAGGCAAGGAGCAGAAGGTTCTGATGAAGAGCCAGGCTGTGGTTCGTCTCTCGGCATAGAGTTTCTGTGCTTGCAGATAGCCGTGTGAAAGCAATTATGTGAAAGCCCTGGCGCTACCCGATGAGGTGGTGCCGGGGCTTTTGTGCGCTCGGCTGTGTGCTCGGCAGCGCGCTCACCGACGCAGGTGGTGGCGCTTCTTTCTGCGGGAGGCGCGCCGGAAAATGAAGGCAAAATCACCATAAGGTTTTCGTGACTTTAACGCGTGGCGGGTGTTGACCCCGCACAACGACAGGTATTCTTAACCTATGACTGAAAAGCTGTTGAGCGAACTGACCACCGCCCAGGTAGGCGGCCCCGCTAAGACCTACGTCCGCCCCACCTCCGAAGCAGAAATTATCGAAGCAGTCTCCGCTGCAGACGCCGCAGGCGAACCCGTCCTCATCGTGGGCGGCGGCTCCAACCTGCTGGTTTCCGACGAAGGCTTCAACGGAACCGTCGTGCACATCGCCTCCGAAGGCGTAGAGGTCCTGCCCATCCCCGCATGCGGCGGCGCGAACGTGCGCGTGCAGGCGGGCACCATCTGGGACGACTTCGTGAAGCTCAGCATCGAGAACGAATGGGTTGGCCCCGCGGCTCTCTCCGGCATCCCCGGCACTGTGGGTGCAACCCCCGTGCAGAACGTCGGCGCATACGGCGTTGAGGTGGGCGAGTTCATCGCCTCCGTACGCACCTGGGACCGTGAAAAGAACACTCGGAAGACCTTCGCGAGCGCAGACCTGCGCTTCGGCTACCGCGACTCGGTGCTCAAGCGGGCAACCGTCAACGGCTCGCCCCGCTACGTGGTGCTGACCGTTGATTTCCAGTTCACCCTCGGTAGCCTGTCCTCCCCGATTCGTTACGCCGAGCTGGCGAAGAGCCTGGGCGTTGAGCCCGGTCAGCGCGCCGAATCCGCACTGGTACGCGAAAAGGTGCTGGAGCTGCGCGGCTCCAAGGGTATGGTGCTCAACCCCGAGGACCGTGACACCTTCTCCACCGGTTCCTTCTTCACCAACCCGATTGTTCCGCGCTCGACCCTGGATTCCCTGCCCGAGGGCGCCCCGAACTTCCCGGTGGTCGTGAAGACTTCCCCGTTCACCGCGGGTGTCGAGGACCCCGATCACGTGAAGCTTTCGGCTGCTTGGCTGATTCAGCACGCCGGTTTCGAGAAGGGCTTTGGCCTGGAGGGTGAGTCTCGCGAGATTGCTCAGGGCCGTGCGAGCCTGTCGACCAAGCACACCCTGGCGATTACGAACCGCGGCGGCGCATCCGCTGAGGACATCTTCGCTATCGCCCGCGCTGTGCGCGACGGCGTGCGTGAACGTTTTGGTGTGACCCTGGTTCCTGAGCCTGTCGTTGTCAACGGCGAAATCTAAACGCTTAACTTCTCGCCTTTCGTAGCGCTAGGACGCATAGAATAAACGCTTCAGAATAAACGCTTCGGGCGGTCTCTGATAAAGAGGCCGCCCGAAGCGTTGTATTGACCCGCTGAGCTAGTGGCGAGGGGAGGAGATACGTGCCTGCCCCGGCAGGTAGGGCCTGCGCTTGGGCGCTGTGCGCGTTGCCGCAAGGGGAGCGGCGGGCAGGTGCTCCATCAGTACCTGAACCGCCAGGGGAAGCTTCTGCGGCGGGCTGGGGGCGTGGAAAATCGGCTTATGGCGCGTGGGCCGGTACGGGTAGTATTCCGCATCCTCGCTGTGCGACCAGACAAGGTTGCCGAACTCGCCGGGAACGGGGGAAAGCACGTTGGCGTAGTAGGCGCGCGTCTGCAGATCGGCACGCTCGGAGGCGCCGGTAGTGGTGCCGGTGGATACGCCGCTGGGCACGCGGTCCTGCTCGATGATGAGGGCGCGGACCATGCCGCCTACGGTGCTGATCGCGTTTACGTGTAGGGCGAGCAAATCCCCGTCCTTGTGGTCGACCTGTACCTGCCCGTCCGCGAGGATTTGGGTGCCCATTGTGATGCTGCTGGCGATTCCTTCGCAGAGGGCGCGGATGAGCGCTATGCGTGCAGGGTAGAGGTCTGCGATATCCCAGCCGATGAGGGCGGGCGCGGCGGAATTGCCTGCGTATTCCTCGCAGGATTCGTAGGCTACGACGTCCACGTAGCCGCGGGCGATGGGCTCACGGTCGTAGGGGCGGCCGTCGCGCTGTTCCCAGAAGCTGAGGGCGGTTGCGGTGAAGACAGCCTGGCCGTCGCGTACGGCGACGCTGAGCGTAAAGTCCTGTGGGTAGCCGTTTTTGGTGCGCGGGCGCAGGGTGATTGCGCGGGTATATTCGTTGAATTCCTCGGGCCAGTCCAAGTAGTAGCTCATTTTTGCCCCATCGCTACGGTGCACGGTGAGTTCGCCCGGCAGCAGCATGGCTTCGGGCACGCCGCCGGCACGTTCGGTGGCGTAGTGTTCGCTCACGGGCCAGGGGCTGAACTCTGTGCGGTAGGGGTTGGAGAGGAAGGAATCGAGCATAGAACGTATCCTCTCATAGTTTGAGGTTGTGGCGCACGGTTAGAGGGCTTAAATGACAAATGAGCTGTCCCTTCTGATTGCTCGGAAAGAGCGTTCAGGAGGGACAGCTCATATTGTAGGGCGTGCCGCTCGTTTAGAGGGATTCGCCGCGGCGTTCAGGCAGCAGGAACACGGTGGTTGCCGCTACCAGGAACGCGGTGGAGAAGAGCGTAAAGAGCAGCGGGGTTCCACCGAAAGCGACCAGCGGCGGCACAATGAGCGGCGCCGCGATGGAGGCGATACGACCAATACCGGCGGCGGCACCGGTGCCGGTTCCGCGCAGGTGGGTCGGGAAGATCTCCGGGCTCAGGGCGTAGAGGGCACCCCACGCGCCGAGGTTGAAGAAGGAGAGCATGCAACCGGCGAGGATAATGAATACCTCGGAGTGCGCCATGCCGTAGCCAGCAGCCGCCAGTGCGGAGCCGAGAAGGAAGGTCGCCAGGGTTGCGCGTCGGCCCCACTTTTCGATGAGGTAGGCGGCGACCGCGTATCCGGGCAGCTGGGCGAGGGTCATGATGAGCGTGAACGCGAAGGACTTCACGAGGCTGAAGCCCTGAGCGTTCAGCAGCGCCGGAATCCAGATGAACGCGCCGTAGTAGGAGAGGTTGATGCAGAACCAGATGACGCACAGGGCGATGGTCTTGCGGCGCTGACCGGCAGCCCAGATGGAGTGGATTTTCGCGGATTCTGCGTTGTCGGCACTTTCTGCGGCACCGTGTGCGGAAGCGTCTTCGGTCTGCTTCTTACCGGTTCGGGAGAAAAGCGCGGGGGAGGCCTCGAAACGTTCGACCACCTGGCGTGCCTGATCGTGCTTGCCGACCGACTCCAGGAAGCGCACGGACTCGGGGGTTCCTATACGGATCACGAGAGAGTAGATGGCGGGAATCAGACCGATGGCAAGCGCCCAACGCCAGCCGTTCGCCTGCGGAACGATGAAGGTACCGATGAGAGCGGCGAGAATCCAGCCCAGAGCCCAGAAAGCCTCCAGGGCGACCACGACGCGGCCGCGGATAGCGCGAGGCGAGAACTCAGAAATCAGGGTGGACGCCACGGGAAGTTCCGCGCCCAGACCCAGACCAACCAGGAAACGGAAGACGAGCAGCACACCCAGGGAGGTTGCCAGGGCGGAGGCACCGGTCGCCAGACCGTAAATCAGCAGGGTAAGGGCGAAGATGTAGCGGCGGCCGAGCTTATCGGCGAGTAGGCCGCCGAAGGTTGCGCCGAGCGCCATGCCGGCGAATCCGATGGATCCGAGCCAGGAGGCTTCGGTGGGGCTGAGCTGCCATTCCTTGATGAGTGCCGCCATGACGAAGGAGATGAGGCCGACGTCCATGGCGTCCAGCGCCCAGCCGAGACCCGAGATGCCCAGGAGCTTGCCGTGGGCGCGGGTGAAGGGCAGGTTTTCGAGGCGTTCGTTGAGGGTCGGTGCGGCGTTGCGTTCAGTAGCGGGTGCAGAGGTACCAGCGGGTGCAACAGCGTTGGTGCGGTGTGAGTCCGTCGATGCGGGACGTGAGGAGGACACGGTAGTGGGTCGCTTCCTTAGTGTTTAGGCACAAGTGCCGGGTGAATTGTTCCATTACAGTGTATAAAGGTACTTTCGACTTGAACACTATTGAAACGAAAAAATTTTGAAGATGACGGAAAAATCTCAACATGAAGAAATCTTTCACAGCCGTCGCCCAGCGGTAGGTGCTATTCTCTAACCACCGCCGCCCGGTGAAACTCACCTACGGCACGTTTGGAAGGACCAACCCTGAAAACCCTCGAAGATGAAGTCAAGGAAAGCGAAACCAGTCGTTTCCACCGCTGGCTCGAAGCCCGCAAGGAGCGCATGCACGCGCATCCGGTCATGCGTCATCTCTACAAGCCCCTCGTCATCGGCGTGGGCGCCTTCTGCTTTATCGCCGGACTGATTATGCTCGTCACCCCCGGCCCCGGCTGGCTGTTCATCTTTATCGGCCTGGGCATTTGGGGTACCGAATTCACCTGGGCACGCCGCGCCAATATTTTTATGAAGCACGTGGTGCTCACCGCCTGGTACCGCTACCGCGCCTGGCGACAGCAGCGCAAGGAACGCAAAGCCGCACGTAAGGCAGAACGCAAAGCCGCCGCCGCAAACCAGCGCTAAACCAGCTCGCGCTAACCCCACACGCGCTATACGCAGGCACAAAAAGCCCTCGCTCCCATCCGAAAAGAACGGTAGCGAGGGCTTTCTTATAGCTTGTCAGTGAGCTTTAGAGCTTGCCAATAGCAATCTGCAGCATACGGCGAATCGGCTCAGCAGCACCCCACAGCAGCTGGTCACCCACGGTGAACGCGCTAATGTACTCGGGGCCCATAGCGAGCTTACGTACGCGGCCGACCGGAATCTCCAGAGAACCGGAAGCAGCCACGGGGGTCAGCTGCTCCATGGACGCCTCACGCTCGTTCGGCACGAAGCGAACCCAGGGGTTATCCTCGGCGATGATGCGCTCGATCTCCTCCAGCGGCAGGTCCTTCTTGAGCTTGATGGTCAGCGCCTGAGAGTGCGAGCGCATTGCAGCGATACGGACGCACAGGCCGTCCATGGTGATCTTGTCGTCTTCGGGGCGGCCCAGAATCTTGTTGGTCTCGACCTCAGCCTTCCACTCTTCGCGGGACTGGCCATTACCCAGGTCGGAGTCAATCCAGGGAATCAGAGAGCCGGAGAGCGGCACACCGAACTGGGAAGAATCCAGCTCGCCGGAGCGCTGCTTAGCGAGAACCTTGCGGTCAATGTCCAGGATTGCGGATGCGGGGTCGTTCAGCTCCTCGGAGACCTCGTTGCCCAGGTCGCGGAACTGTGCGAGCACCTCACGCATGTGGCGTGCGCCGCCGCCGGAAGCAGCCTGGTAGGTCATGGAGGTTGCCCACTCGACCAGGTCGTTCTTGAAGAGGCCGCCCAGGCCCATCAGCAGGCAGGAGACGGTGCAGTTACCGCCGACGAAGTCCTTCACTCCGGATGCCAGACCGCGGTCGATGACGTCGCGGTTGATGGGGTCCAGCACGATGATGGAGTCATCGTTCATGCGCAGGGTGGAAGCGGCGTCAATCCACAGGCCGTCCCAGCCAGCTGCACGCAGCTTCGGGTGCACAGCCTCGGTGTAGCCACCGCCCTGAGCGGTCACAATAATCGAGTGCTTACGCAGCTCGTCAATGTCGTATGCGTCCTTCAGCTCGGACGGCTCAATTACGCCGTCGAAGGTGGGCGCCGCGCCACCAACATTAGAGGTGGTGAAGAAGACGGGGGTAATGCCCTCGAAATCGCCTTCCTCAACCATGCGCTTCATGAGGACGGAGCCCACCATGCCGCGCCAGCCAACAAAACCTACAGAGTCACCGGGATTAAAGTTCATGGTTCCCAGTGTACTCTCAGGCTGGCGGGTGCGGACTAACACCGTACAAAAAATCTGATATTCGGAACGGGATATTCTGCGGAGGCGCTGGTCTCGGTACCGGTTATGCACCGCGGAGGCGTTAAAAGCACTCAAGCCCGCGGCGCTCCGGGTGGAGTAGCCGCAGGCTTGAAATGCATGTCTATATCGGCGAGTGAACGAGGGAAGCTTGAGCTAGATACGTTCGAGGCGCTGGAACGAGAAGTACATGGGGTTCTTCGTGCCCGACTCATCGAGCAGGTAGCCCTTCTCGCTCTTCTCCCAGGCGCTCTCGGAGACCGTCCGCCAGCACCCGTTCGGGGAGATACACGCACAGTTACCCTGAGAATCTGCAAGCTGCAGCTCGGGCGCTCGCGTATCGCCGGTAATCTCGTTGCCCTCCTGGCAGTAGAAGAGGGTCCGTTCCACCGTCTTCACCCGACCGAAAGCGGGCAGGTTGGTGCGGGAGAGCGCCTCCGCGTACACGGAGCCGCCGCCAAGAATCCAGGCGTCGACTGCGGGGGTATCCGCGGTAACGGTATCCGCGGGGGTATCCTCAACCGGCGCGCCCACGGCGTCACGAGCCGCGTACAGCGCCGCATCCAGCGAAGGAACCCACAGGGCGCCATCACGCTCTTGCGCCTCGGCCACAGAACGGCTAATCACAATATTCGTACGGCCCGGCAGAGGGCGAAAACGCGGCGGGAAGGACTCCCACGTGCGGCGACCCATAATCACCGGAGCACCCAGCGTCACCTTCTTGAAATGCACCAAATCCTCCGGGGCGCGCCAGGGCATATCCCCGTCACGACCAATGATGCCGGCATCGGTTTGAGCCCAAATAGCACCCAGACGATACATCATGCCTCCTAGAACTACCTACAGTTAGACCGCAATCGGTGCGGCAATACCGGGATGGTGCTTATAATCCACCAGCTCAAAGTCTTCATACTCGTAATCGAAGATAGAAGGCTTCTTGGTCTTAATAACCAGCTTCGGGTACGGGTAGGGTTCGCGCGGCGGGTAGGGGTTACCCTCCGGGTCGGTGCCGTAGCCCAGCTGCTTCTTCACCTGCTCCAGGTGGTTCGAGTAGATGTGGCAGTCGCCGCCGGTCCAGATGAACTCGCCCGGCACCATGCCGACCTCTTCAGCAATCAGGTAGGTCAGCAATGCATACGAGGCGATGTTGAAGGGCACGCCCAGGAACATGTCGGCACTACGCTGGTACAGCTGGCAGGACAGCTCCTTCACACCGTCCGGACGCTCGTACACGTAGAACTGGAACAGCGCGTGGCAGGGCGGAAGCGCCATGCTATCCACCTCGGCGGGGTTCCACGCCGAAACAATATGACGGCGAGAGCTCGGGTTGTTCTTCAGAGACTCAATAACCTTCGCAATCTGGTCAATCGTGCCGCCATCGGGGGTCGGCCACGAACGCCACTGCACGCCGTACACCGGGCCCAAATCGCCGTTCTCATCAGCCCACTCATCCCAAATGGTCACGCCGCGCTCCTGCAACCAGCGCACATTCGACGAACCGCGCAAGAACCACAGCAGCTCAATAGCAACCGACTTGAAGTGCACACGCTTGGTGGTAATCAGCGGGAACGACTCACGCAGATCAAAACGCATCTGACGGCCGAAAACACCGAAGGTGCCGGTGCCGGTACGGTCGGAACGCTGCGCATCCGCCGTAATGGCGTCCTTGTTCTCCTCGAGGATTTCGCGCAGAAGATCTTCATAGGGCGTGGGGATTGCGTGAGTCATAAGAAAAACCTTGAATCCTGTCAGTAGACGTGAGAGACGGCAAAGAAGCAACCGCCCCTCTATTGTACAACCCGCAAACGGGGTGCAGGTAGAGCAAACGCGCTGAGCATAAAGCCCAGCGCGCTCGCCGTTAGAAGATAAAAGATATGGATGCTAGTCCAGTGCCGCGCGTACACGCTCCACCGAGACAATACGCGGGTCATCGCCCTCGGTCACCTGCAGGACCAGGGCATCGCCGGGCTCCAGGTACGGGTCCTCAGTCGGAAGGACCTCCGCGGAACCCTCAAACAGGTACTCGCGCAGAACATCCATCACCTGCGGCAGTACCGGGCGGTGGGTGCACAGCAGGGATGAAGAATCCTTATCGAACAGCGAAGCCACCACGCGGGCAGTACGCGCCGGGTGACGCTGAGCCCCAGCCTCCGACAGGGACTTCTTCTCCTTTACCGAAACACCGTAATCCACCGAATACGGGGTCACGGTCTGAACGCAACGCAGCCACGGGGAAGAAATAATGCGGCTCGGAGCCCACGCCGCAAAGAGACGGCTAGAAGCCAGCGCCTGACGCTTACCGGTAGCCGCGAGCGGACGGTCATCCTCAGCAGCAGCCCAGTTCGAACGCGGCTTAGCCTTCGCGTGGCGGGCAATCAGAATCGGGCGGGTACGTAGTGCATCCGCCTCAGCCAGGGCTTCCAGAGATTCCAGAGGCGCCAAATCATCCTCGTTAGTCAGCAGAGCGCGAGCCACGTCAGTGGTTACCCAGCGCAGCTCATCCACTTCACCCTCATCAGCCAGGGCGCGGGCACCGTCGGGCAGTTCAGCAGCCCAGTAGAAAACATCCTTCGGACGGCCACCCACCGGGTAGGAAGTCACCGCCAGGGGCACACCCAGAACAACCTGCAGACCGACCTCTTCGCGAATCTCACGAATAGCGGTCTCAGCAAGGGACTCGCCCGGATCCTGCTTGCCCTTAGGCCAGGACCAGTCGTCATAACGAGGGCGGTGAATGATCAGGACCTCAAGCGCACCATCGCGCATACGCCAAATCAGTGCGCCAGAAGCAACAATATCCGCAGTGTTCGCGGGGGAACGGTCAATGCTGTTGACCGCGTCAAAACGTCGTGCCGAGTAGTAGATGGAGGGGGAATCCAGCGGTGCCATATCTCTCTCTGAACCTCTTCGCTAGGCTTGTGCACAATGCCAGGGGGCACCATGCTCCGCGTCTAATTGTAGGCGAGAGAACGGTCAAGTTGTAATCTCAACGTAACCTGTTGTTCACTTTTGCGTTAAGTGCACTAGTCCACCGTACGTTTTTGCACGACACGCGGAAAACCCCGCCTGCCCCACGCCACAAAGCGCGAGAACAGACGGGGCTCATCACCAGAAATCACCGGTAGGTCAGCGGCACATCCTTAGACCTTATCCACCACGTTCTTACGGGAACGCGAGCTCAGGTAGTACGACTGCACATCCTGCAGCGGGTTGCCCTGATCGTCGGTGTCGTGGCGGGTCCAGCTACCCTCAGAATCCAGGTGCCAAGTACGCGAAGAATCACTCATGTAGATGGTGAACATATCACGCAGATACTTCACGTGGCGCGGATCCTTCACCGGCACAAGCGCCTCAATACGGCGGTCCAGGTTGCGGTGCATCATATCGGCAGAGCCAATGTAGACAATCGGGTCGCCGCCGTTCTCGAAAGCAAACACGCGCGAGTGCTCCAAGAAACGACCCAGCACCGAACGGACGCGAATATTCTCACTCAGACCCTTAACGCCCGGGCGCAGCGCGCAAATACCGCGAACCACCACATCCACCGGCACACCAGCCTGCGAAGCGCGGTACAGCGAATCGATGACGGCCTCATCCACCATGGAGTTGCACTTGAACTGAATCTTCGCCGGACGGCCCGCCTTGTGGTTCTCAATCTCCTGATCAATGCACTCAATCAGGCCGCTACGCAGAGTACGCGGCGCCACCAGCAGCGACTGGTAGTTGGTCTTCGGCGCGTAACCAGACAGCTGGTTGAACAGGCGGGAGACATCCTCACAAATCTGCTCATCGCAGGTGATGATGCCCAAATCCTCGTAGAAACGAGCCGTCGACGGGTGGTAGTTACCGGTACCAATATGAGCGTAACGACGCAGGTGGTTACCCTCGCGGCGTACCACCAGAGACAGCTTGCAGTGAGTCTTCAGACCCACGATGCCGTACACCACATGCACGCCAGCGCGCTCCAGCTTACGAGCCCACGAGATGTTGGCTTCCTCATCAAAGCGAGCCTTAATCTCCACCAGCGCCACAACCTGCTTGCCAGCCTCAGCTGCCTCAATCAGCGCATCCACAATAGGGGAATCGCCACTGGTGCGGTACAGAGTCTGCTTAATCGCCTGAACACGCGGGTCAGCGGCAGCCTGCGCCAGGAACGCCTGCACACTGGTCGCAAACGAATCGTACGGGTGGTGCAGCAACACGTCGTGGTCGCGGGCGGCAGCGAAAACGTCTGCAGCCTTCGCAGTCTCGGTAGCATTGAGCCAGCGGGAAGTGTGCGCAATGTGCTTGGGGTAGTGCAGAGCCGGGCGGTTCGCGCGAACAATCGCACTCATGCCGCGCAGATCAAGCGGAGCCGGCAGGCGGTACACCTCGGACTCGTCGATGTTCAGCTCAGAAATCAGCAGATCCAGGATGGTCGGGTTGATGGTGTCCTCAACCTCCAGTCGGACCGGCGGACCGAAACGACGGCGCAGAAGCTCCTTCTCCAGAGCCTTCAGCAGGTTCTCTGCATCGTCCTCTTCCACCTCAAGATCCTCGTTACGGGTCACGCGGAAGACGTGGTGCTCCACAACCTCCATGCCCGGGAAGAGGGTATCCAGGTGCTCAGCAATGATGTCTTCCAGAGCAATGTAGCGGCTCTCGCGGCCCGCAGTGTTGGCGGCGCGCGAACCATCCACAGAGACCATACGGTCCAGCTGATCGGGCACCTTCACGCGCGCGAACAGCTCCTTGCCGGTCTGCGGGTTACGCACCAGCACCGCAAGGTTCAGCGACAGACCCGAAATGTAGGGGAAGGGATGCGCCGGGTCAACCGCCAGCGGAGTCAGAATCGGGAAAATGTCGCGCATGAAATCCTGACGCAGACGCTGCTTAGCATCCGCATCCAGGTCGTTCCAACCCACAATGCGGATGTTCTGCTCCTCCAGAGCCGGAAGAACCTGGTTGTGGAACACATCAGCGTGACGAGCCTGCAGCTGGTGGGCGCGTTCAGCGATCTCTTCCATCTGCTCCTCGGGGCTCAGACCGGCAGCCGAAGGAACCGCCAGACCGGTCGCAATGCGACGCTTCAGACCCGCCACACGCACCATGAAGAACTCGTCCAGGTTAGATGCCACAATCGCCAGGAAGTTCAGACGCTCCAGCAGGAACAGGTTCGGGTCCTCCGCGAGCTCCAGCACGCGGGTGTTGAAATCCAGCCAGCTGCTCTCACGGTCAAAGAAACGATCTGGACCGAACTCCTCTTCCAAGCTGAAGTAGGAGCGCTTCTCACCCTTCTCAATGCGGTCACCGCGAGATTCGGCGCGCTCAATCTTCGAAATATCGTGGCCAATGTGAATGACACCGGTCATGGGCGCAGGCTCAGACGGCTTGGGCTTAGGCGCCTTATTCAGGCCATTGGGGGCGGGTACCATACTGTACTTGCCTTTCTGATCGGGGATAAGTCGTGAAGACGCACGCCAAAGACGGCGTACAGAAACTATGCGGCAGGCTCATCCTGCTGCGCGGGAGCGTACATGCGATCAACCGTCGCCACACCAAAGCCCAGGGAAGTGTAGAGGGCGTAGGCGGTGTCATTATCGGCGTCCACGTACAGGTCAATGGCGCGCAGCGGCTCGCCGTTCTCATCCTCAGCGCACGCCAGGTATGCCAGCGCGCGCAGAGTGAGGGTGCGGCCCAAGCCGCCTCCCTGAGCCTGCGGGCTCACACCCACCACATAAATCTCGCCGGAGGGGGATAGTTCGCCCTGCTCCTGACCGGTAGGGATCTTCGTCCAGGTGAATGCCGCAATGGCGGAGTCATCATCCACCTCGGAGGCGATGAAGAAACCCTCGGGGCGGAACCAGGGGGAGCCGGTGCGCTCGCGCAAATCAGCAAGGGTGAGTTTGCCCTGCTCCGGGTGGTGCGCAAAAGCGGCGGCGTTCACGCGAAGCCAGGGGAATTCGTCCGCGCCGGTGAAGGTGCGCATGCGCAGGTTCTCCGGCAGAGTGCGCGCATCGGAGCGTTCCACAAGCTCTTCGCGGGTCTGCGCGTCCAGGGGCAGAACCATCTTGTACAGCACACGCACCGGCTCGAAACCGTGCAGGGTTGCAAACGCGTGGGCGGGGCTTTCAATACCGGTGTCGGTGGCGCTACCGTGAACCCAGAGGCGGTAGCGGGTCGCGTCATCGCCCAGCTGGCGGACGGCGTGGTCGAAGAATGCGCTACCTACGCCTTGTCCGCGGTATTCGGGGGCGACGGCTGCCTCAATCACGCCGGTATCTTCGTCGTTGGCGGGGGTGAGCGCCACAAAGACGGCAGCGAGGGTGCCGTTATCCTCGGCGACAAAGAAACGCGGAGGGGTCAGGGTGCTTTCGCGGAGTGCCTTACTCAGCTCAATGCGGGTCTGCTCGGAGAACGCCGAGACGCCGTCATGGCGGGCAACCTTCTGCGCGAAGGAATCGAAGCGTTCCAGCAGCTCTTCGGTGAGCTGCGGTTCTGCGTAGACCGGGGTGCTTGCAGTGGACAGGGTGGAGGTTTCGGGTGTCTGGTTGTCTACCATCATCGCCTTCTTTCGTAGCCTTCTGATTCAACTCTACCGGGGATAGTTGCTCTTTGGAGAGTTTGTTCTCCGTCCTGGGCGAATATGACAAGAACCGGAACATTTACGCATTCTGGTACTCGGCGCAGCACCGGGGCAACTCGCAGAGCGGGTACACCAAATGAGGGGTTGGCGCCGCGAAATTTAGCGGGTGCTATTGAAGGAATACCCCACATTACGCACGGTCGAAATCATCTGCTCGTACTCGGTACCGAGCTTGGAACGCAGACGACGCACGTGCACGTCCACGGTGCGGGTACCGCCGTAGTAGGAGTCGTAACCCCACACTTCGGAGAGCAACTGGGCGCGGGAGAAGACCCGTCCGGGGTGCTGCGCCATGAATTTGAGCAGTTCAAACTCTTTGAAGGTCAGGTTCAGTGCGGTACCGGAAAGATGCGCGGAGTACGCCTGGGCGTCAATCACGAGGTTGCCTGCGCGTACCACTCGTTCCTGCTGGTTTTCTTCTTCAGCGGTTGCTTCCCTTTTGATGGCAAGACGCAGACGCGCATCCATTTCGGAAGGGGAGGCCTGGTCAGAGACAATATCGTCCACCTGCCAGGAGGCGGCAACAGCCGCCATGCCACCTTCGTTCAGGAGTGCGATGAGCGGCAACTGTACGCCGGCGGCGCGCAGTAGCTGGGCGCAGTGGCGTGCTTTAACGAGGGCGGTGCGGGCATCGACCATGAGCAGGTCGAATGTCTCGGTTTCGAGAGCCGTATGGGCGGTGTCGAGGGGGAAAACGTGTACCTTGTGGCTGAGTAGACTCAGCGAGGGAATCATATCCTGCGCGGCGGTATCGCTCAGAAGCGCAATACGGTACACACCCTCTCCTTTCCCAGGTATTTCCCGTGTAAAACTTTTGGCTCTTTCTAGTGTACTCGCCAGGCTGTGACGCGGCTGTGGGCGCCGGTGTAGACCGGGCCGAATATCGTATTCCGGACTGTTCGTACAGGCTTCTCAGCTGGCTATGATGGGGCACCTACCCGGATTCTGCGGGGCTAATATCTTGCTGGCGCCGGGTGGGGCGTATGCCTGTTGAGAATCGTGCTGTTCACTATGTTTCTGCCGCTGATTCTCGCCCTTTCGGGGCGGGTCTATGGTAGGTTTAAGGCATGGAAAACAATCTTATGGCTCTTGAAGCTCTCTTCATGTCGCTGATGGCTATCATCTCCGTGTGCATCGGTATCGGTGCATTCGCAGTGTTGCGTGGCCTCTTCAGCGGACAGAAGTAGTCTTCCCGCACAGAGCAGAAGCATCGCCCACACAGGGCTTTAGGCGGTCGTACGGTTCGTACCGCCTCGCCAATGGCGGCGTGAACCCCCACCCGGTCCCCTCCGGTTGGGGGTTTTCTTTATGCTGCCCGCCGTACCGTTTACTCTGCAGACGGCGGTGCTACCCCGTGCCGTGAGCGAACGAACAGGCTACTGTTGTACGCAGGATACTAAAATGGAAGGTATGGCTATTGAAATCCCTACCAACCTAACCCCTGAACTTGTTCCCTTCGCATGGTTGCTCGGCACCTGGGAAGGCACCGGAACCATGTGGTACGAAGGCCAGGAAAACACCCCCTTCGGCCAGATTATTACTTTTGAGCAGGATGGTCTGCCCTTCATTGAATACCGCGCTGAGTCTTTCCTGCTCGATGACGAGGGTCAGAAGCTGCGCCCCATCACCGTTGAAACCGGTTTCTGGCAGATTGACCGCCCCCTCACCGACGCTGACGGCGGCTTCGGTATCGTCCCCAAGGACGTTGTTCCCGCCTTCGCTGACGCGGCAAGCGTAGAGACTCTCCGCAACGCCGACGACGGCTTCTCCCTGCTGGCAACCATTGCGCACCCCGGCGGTATTAGCGAAAACTACGTGGGCATGGTTAAGGGTCCGGTCATCCGCATGCAGACCGGCAACCTACTGCGCGACGACATTTCCCACGAATACGCAGGCTCCGTGCGACTGTGGGGCCTGGTCAACGGCAACCTCATGTGGGACTGGGAGGTCGCAGACGCCGAGGGCAAGCTGCACAAGCACGCTTCCGCTGAGCTGCGTAAGACCTCTTCGATGACCGGCGACTCCCTGGGCACTTCGATGTTCGGTTCCCTGGACGGCGAAGAGCCCACCGGCGAGCCCGGCTCTGAGCCCACCGCCTAATAACTAAGCCTAATAACTAACTTGTGTCTGCCCCGCTGGTCGGCGGGGCAGACTCTTTGCGTGAAAGGTGCACCTTCCGTGACTGAATCTTCGATTGAAGCGCCTCAGGCTGAGGCACCCCAGCCCGATGCCTCCCGCCCGGTGAGCCCCCTGCTGAGCCTGCACGGCGCTTTTGCCGCCTCCGGGCTGGATGCCGGCGTCGCCGCACACTACGGCAACCCCATGCTGGAGCAGCGCGCCCTCAGCTTCGACCGCTCCGCCGAGGCAAGCGAACCGCTGGTGCTAGTGGATCGCTCCTGCCTGGGCGTAGTGCGCATTGAGGGTGCGGACCGCCAGACCTGGCTGACTTCTATCGCCTCGCAGATTCTGACCGGTATGACCGCCGGGGAGAGCCGCGAGTTCCTGCTGCTTTCCCCTCAGGGCCGCGTGGAGTACGCACCCGCCGCAATTGAAGACGGCGAGGCGCTCTGGCTGATCGTTGAGGGCTACCAGGCTCAGCCGCTGACCGATTACCTAAACCGCATGAGGTTCATGATGCGCGTTGAGGTGCAGAACCTCAGCGACGAGTACGCGGTGCTGGAGAGTGCCCGCAACCCGATCCTGCAGGACGGTTCGGTGCATCCGGCGCTCGCTGAGTGCAAGCCGCTGGTGTGGGAGGACCCTTGGCACACTCCGGCACCGGGTAGCTACCGCTACGATGAGGCGGGCGATGCTCACCCGGGTGCGGACTACGTGCGTTTCTTGAGCATTGTGCCGCGTTCTGTTCTGCCCGCCCTGGCTGAATCTGCGGACGCGCGTTTTGCGGGTCTGTGGGCTGCGGAGGCTCTGCGTATTGAGGCGTGGCGCCCCCGCTACGGCACTGAAGCTGACGATAAGACCATCCCGCAGGAGCTGGATTACACCCGTACGGCGGTGCATTTCGATAAGGGCTGCTACAAGGGGCAGGAGACGGTGGCCCGCGTGCATAACCTGGGTCGCCCACCGCGCCGCCTGGTGTTCTTGGATATTGATGGTTCTGAGCACACCCTGCCGGCGGCAGGTAGCGAGCTGTTCGTGGAGGGCAAGTCCCGCCCGGTCGGTCGTATTACCTCGGTGGCGTTGCATTACGAGGCGGGCCCGATTGCGCTGGCTGTGATTAAGCGTGGCGTTGATCCGCAGGCGCCTTTGCGCGCGGTTGACGGCGGCGACTTCCTGCCCGATGGTTCGCCGGCACCGGCTACCGAGTATGCGGTGGCTCAGACGACGGTGGTTTCGCCGGAGTCCGGTGAGGTTGCGCGTCGTTCTTTGGCGGGTCAGGACTTCTTGAAGCGCTAGACGCTCCCGACCCAAAACCGCCTGAACTAGAACCCATCCCAACTAGAACCGCGGAGGCGGACACCCGTTACGAGTGCCCGCCTCCGCGGTTGTTTTAGTATGTGTGCCCAGCTAATGCGCTGAGGCTGTGGGGTTTAGCGGCCGAAGAGGACGGCTGCTTCTTCCCAACGTTCCTGAGGTACAGACTTCAGACCGTCCAGTGCCTCTTCGAGGGGTACGTACTTGATTTCGGTGCCCTGAACGGAGACCATCTTGCCCCACTGCTTCTGAGCGACCATGTCGACTGCGCCCATGCCCAGGCGGGTTGCGAGCACGCGGTCGTAGCCGGTGGGTGCGCCACCGCGCTGGATGTGGCCCAGGATGGTGTTACGGGTTTCGACGCCGGTCATCTTCTCGATTTCGTGGGTGATGTACTCACCGATACCACCGAGGCGGGGACGACCGTCCTTCTCGGTACCCTTGTTTGCCATGACGTCGTCGAAGCCTTCGGGGATGAAGCCTTCAGCCACAACAACCAGGGGAGAGCGGCCGCGGTCGTGTACTTCCTTGACCCACTCTGCAACCTGCTCCATGGAGACCTTGACCTCGGGGATCAGGATTGCGTGTGCACCTGCAGCCATACCGGAGTGCAGGGCGATCCAACCGACGTGGCGGCCCATGACCTCTGCGACCATGCAGCGGTGGTGCGATTCACCGGTGGTGCGGATGCGGTCCATTGCCTCGGTTGCGATGGACACTGCGGTGTCGAAGCCGAAGGTGTAGTCGGTTGCGCGCAAATCGTTGTCGATGGTCTTGGGAACACCGATGACGGGCAGGCCTGCGTCTGCCAGACGCTTTGCGCCTGCGAGGGTGCCTTCACCACCGATAGCGACGATTGCGTCGATGCCGTGGCGTTCCATCATGATTTCGATGTTCTCGGGGCCACCGTTGGGGCCGTCGAAGGGGTTGGTGCGGGAGGTACCGATGATGGTGCCGCCCTGGGATGCCAGGCCGCGGACCTTCTGGCGGGGCAGGTCCATGTAGTCGCCTTCAACGACGCCGCGCCAGCCATCGCGGAAGCCGACGAACTCGTAGCCGTACTTCTTGACGCCGTTGAGGACAGCGCCGCGGATGACAGCGTTCAGGCCGGGGCAGTCGCCGCCGGAAGTAAGCAGACCGATCTTCATGGTTGGCTCCTAATGTCTGCGCATTTTAGGTGTTGTGCGCGCGTGTATATAACTATGACCTCCACGAATTCGGCACGCGAATGTTCGCCGGTCGGGAGGTCGTTCTCTTGGTCTCTATTTTAGCGATGTTTGGGTTGTGTGGGTAGTGGTGGAAAGCCGTGGGAACACCCGTTTTGGTGCTGAAAAGTTCAGGTTTTTAGTACCTGTATGTTTGGGTTCGAAACACAAATAGCCGCCCTTTCCCACCTATCGCACCGAAGAGGCGAATGAGGCTTCCTCACATCTGTAAAGATGCGGGAAGCCTCATTCGTTTTAAAAATATTTTTAAATATTTGTGGGATTCTCCGTTTTTAGGGCAAAAAACGGTCAATAGTCCTGTGATTGATCGTTTCGCACCGGTTTATCCCACGTCTGAACCGCTTCCCACCGGGTGAATTGCAGGTTTAGCAGGCGCGCTCAGAGGGAGACGGAACTAGTCGCGTGCCTGACCGAGGAACTTCTGCAGGCGTGCCAGGCCCTCTGCCAGGTCCTCGTCGCTCAGGGCGTAGGAGAGGCGCAGGTAGCCGCTGGGGCCGAATGCCTCGCCGGGAACTACGGCGACCTCAGCCTTTTCGAGGATGAGCTCAGCCAGCTCTGCGGAGGTCTGGGGGCGTACGCCCGCGATTTCCTTGCCGAGCAGTTCGCGTACGTCCGGGTATGCGTAGAACGCACCGGTGGGTACGGGGCAGTGCACGCCTTCAATAGCGTTCAGGCCGTCGACGATGGTGCGGCGGCGGCGGTCGAAGGCGGCGTGCATGATTTCCACGTCGTCCTGCGGACCGGTCAGAGCGGCAAGAGCTGCGCGCTGGGCGATGTTGTTGACGTTGGAGGTCATGTGGGACTGCAGGTTGGAGGCTGCGGCGATGACGTCGCGCGGGCCAATCATCCAGCCCACACGCCAACCGGTCATGGCGTAGGTCTTTGCCACGCCGTTGAGGATGACGCACAGGTCAGCGAGCTCGGGCACTGCCTTCAGGATGGAGACAGCCTGAACACCGTCATAGGTGAGGTGCTCGTAGATTTCGTCGGTCAGAACGAAGATGCCCTTGGCAAGTGCCCATTCGCCGATGGCGCGGGTTTCTTCTTCGGTGTAGACGGCACCGGTCGGGTTGGAGGGGGAGACGAAGATGAGCGCCTTGGTGGCGGGGGTGTAGGCCGCTTCGAGCTGCTCGACGGTGACCTTGTAGTGCTGGTCGCTACCGGCGAAAACCTCGATAGGGTTACCGCCAGCCAGGCGAATGCACTCGGGGTAGGTGGTCCAGTAGGGTGCGGGCAGCAGGACGTCGTCGCCTTCGTCAATGACGGTTGCGAATGCCTGGTAGACCGCCTGCTTGCCGCCGTTGGTGATGACAACCTGGGAGGGGTCAATCTCTACGCCGGAGTCGCGCAGGGTCTTTTCCGCGATTGCCTTCTTCAGCTCGGGAAGACCGGAGGCGGGGGAGTAGCGGAAGTTCTTGGGGTCGTTGAGCGCTTCGCGTGCGGCGTCCACAATGTGCGCGGGGGTGGGGAAGTCCGGTTCGCCTGCGCCGAAACCGATGACGGGGCGTCCCTGAGCCTTGAGTGCTTTTGCCTTTGCGTCGACGGCAAGGGTTGCGGAGGGTGCGATGGCACCGATGCGGCTTGAAATACGCGCCATGGGGCTCTCTTCTCTTTCTTCTTGTGCGCTGCCGGCGTGAAGTCGACAAGGAAATAGGTGATGGGAATGCACGTGTGGGACCAATCCGCGCGTGATGGGCGCGGGTGTGTGCGGCGTTCCTTGTAATAGGATACGGTCCACTAGTAGCGATCCGGAACCCCTCGTCAAGGTATCTCAAGAGGTTTTTCGAAAAATATTACATTCTGAAGTTGCATCAGCCCCGAAAGATGGTTTACAGTTAGTTCTGCACCCGCAAGGGTGTAATTGTTTGCCCCTCTAAAGCCACGGCTTAGGAGGCAATGGAGGAGTAGACACGTGAGAAGCAACTCTCACACCTGAAGTTAACGCTTCAAAGGGTGGTGGCTCAATTGGTAGAGCAGCGGTCTCCAAAACCGCAGGTTGCAGGTTCGAGTCCTGTCCGCCCTGCTTTTATTGCCTCAATAACATCTTTGTACGCCCGTTCCCCGGGCGTACTTTTTTAGACTCAGAAAGGGGCAGAAGAAATGGCATCGTCTGCTACCGCCGAGAAGGTTGTTAAGCCCGGCGCATCATCGAAGAGCGATAAGAAGCTCGGTTTCTTCGGCCGTATTTTTGCATTCCTCCGTGAAGTCATTGCGGAGTTGAAGAAGGTTACTACTCCCACCGGACGTGAACTGGTTGGTTACTTCTTCGGAGTTCTGTTCTTCGTCGTGGTGATGCTCCTTCTTATTTCTGGTCTGGATTATCTTTTCGGCCAGGGAGCATTCTGGATTTTCGGTAACGGAACGATTCAGCGTAACTAGTACTGGTTGCATCCTTATCTGGGGTGCCCCATCAGTGATTTCCCTCAGCGCATTGGCGAGTGGAAGTCCCCTCTAGATGATTAACGATAGAAAGTAGGAGCGACGTGTCCGAGCAGGAACTGGTATCCGAGATTGAAGAGGTCGAGGTAGCCGCTGCTGAGGCTACTGAGGAGTCTGCAGCTATTGAGCAGCAGGCTGAGGAAGCTACCGAGGCTGTCGAGGTGGCTGAAGCAGCTGCTGAGGCTGCTGAGGAAGTCGACGCTCTGGAAGAATTCAAGTCCAAGCTGCGCCGTCAGATGGGCGACTGGTATGTGGTTCACACCTACTCCGGCTACGAGAACAAGGTGAAGACCGGTATCGAGACCCGTATCCAGAACCTGGAAGCTGAAGATGAGATCTTCGAGGTTCAGGTTCCCATGGAGACCGTGGTTGAGTTCAAGAACACCGTGAAGAAGACCATCCGCCGCGTGCGTGTTCCCGGTTACGTTCTGGTTCGTATGGAACTGACCGACCACTCGTGGGGCGTTGTCCGCCACACCCCCGGTGTGACTGGCTTCGTGGGTCAGGATGCGTACAACCCGGTCCCGCTGCGCATGGACGAGGTCTTCGACATGCTCCTGCCGGTCTTCGAAGAGCAGCAGCAGAGCCAGGGTCTGCCTGTTTCCAAGCCCGTTATCGAGTCCGACTACACTGTGGGCGAGAATGTCCGCGTGAAGTCCGGTGCTTTCGAGGGCATGGACGCTACCGTTTCGGAGATCAAGGGCGAGTCCCAGCAGATTGTCGTGATGATTTCCGTCTTCGGCCGCGATACCCCGGTGACCTTGAGCTTCACCGAGATCGAAAAGATTTAACGCTTCTAGCGTGTGAATATGAGCCTCGCACTGTTGGTGCGGGGCTCATATTTTGTGTCGGCTTTGTAAGCGGCATTAGTTGTGCAGACGAGGTTTAATCTTTCTGCTAGCTGGCGCTGGATTAAGTCGCTGATTAACGCTAGAATATTGGTTTGTGTATGCGCATGTCACGCTTTCATGTGGATGCACGGGTGACCGCGCCACGGTCACCGTCTTGCCGGCGTACGCTCCTGTGCGTCGGTTCCCAGCTAAGAAAAGGACCCTACATTGGCTCCCAAGAAGAAGGTCACTGGCCTCATCAAGCTGCAGATCCAGGCAGGCGCCGCTAACCCGGCTCCCCCCGTCGGCCCCGCACTGGGCTCGCACGGTGTGAACATCATGGAGTTCTGCAAGGCATACAACGCTGCAACTGAGTCGCAGCGCGGTAACATCATCCCCGTTGAGATTACCGTCTACGAGGATCGCTCCTTCACCTTCATCACCAAGACCCCTCCGGCTTCCCAGCTGATCAAGAAGGCTGCTGGCGTTGCTAAGGGCTCCGCTGTTCCTCACACCACCAAGGTTGGTTCGCTGACCGAGGCTCAGGTGCGCGAGATCGCTGAGACCAAGATGCCCGACCTGAACGCAAACGACCTGGATGCTGCTTCCAAGATCATCGCAGGTACCGCTCGTTCCATGGGTATCACCGTCGAGTAATTTCGGCTCGCCGAATAGCCGAGTAATCGGCACCGTAGATTTTTCTACACAGAACTTGTAAATGCCCGTCGTATGGACGGGATGTGGCAGAGCCGAGCGCGGCTCACGAGACCACAACTGCATAAGGAGAAAAGCAGATGGCAAAGCGCAGCAAGGCGTACAAGGCAGCTGTAGCCAAGATTGAAGAGGGTAAGCTCTACACCCCCGCTGAGGCAGTTGCCCTGGCGAAGGAAACCTCTTCCACCAAGACCGACGCAACCGTTGAGGTTGCAATGCGTCTGTCCGTTGACCCCCGTAAGGCAGACCAGATGGTTCGCGGTACCGTGAACCTGCCCCACGGCACCGGTAAGACCGCTCGCGTGGTCGTTATCGCAGCAGGCCCCAAGGCTGCTGAGGCTGAGGCAGCTGGCGCTGACTACGTTGGTTCCGACGAGCTGATCGCAAAGATCGCTGGCGGCTGGACTGACTTCGACGCAGCGGTTGCAACCCCCGACATGATGGGCAAGGTCGGCCGCCTGGGTAAGATCCTGGGTCCCCGTAACCTGATGCCGAACCCCAAGACCGGTACCGTGACCATGGATGTTGCAAAGGCTGTTGCAGACATCAAGGGCGGTAAGATCGACTTCCGCGTTGACCGTAACTCCAACCTGCACTTCATCATCGGTAAGGCTTCCTTCACCGCTGAGCAGCTCGAGGAGAACTTCCAGGCAGCTCTGGAAGAGGTTAACCGTCTGAAGCCCTCTTCGGCTAAGGGTCGTTACATCTCCAAGGCAACCGTTGCTACCACCTTCGGCCCCGGCATCCCCGTTGATCCGGCTGCCGTTGCTGCCTAAGGTATGCACCTGTAGCTTCTAGCGTTAGCTAGTAATCGCCCCCGACGTTTAGGCGTCGGGGGCGATTTTTTATAGGCTTAAAATATGGAGCGACTTGCTGGCTCCGAGTCCTGGCTCCGGCTGGCTTTGGCCTTGTCCGTGTTCCGGGCTGTCGAAACACCTATTGGGGTTGCGTGCCCCCATCCTGCCCTACAACTATGAGAGGTAAAACCTAATGCCTTCTTCCCTTCAGAACGAGCAGAGCGCCCGTCGCGGTCTCAGCGTGCCGGTCAATTATTTTGCGGTGGCGCTGGGCACCGGTGCTTTGGGTGCTGCCTGGCGTACCGGTGCGTCGAAGGGAATGGCACCTGATTGGGTGGGGGAGAGTATCCTGGCTTTTAACGCTGTGGTGTGGCTGCTCCTTGTGGGGTTTTTGATTCATTCGGTGGTGAAGTACCGTGCGTGGGTGCGTAGTTTTTGGGAGCATCCGGCGCGTACCTGCTTCTTTTCGCTGATTCCGGCGACGACGGCGCAGGTGGGTGCGGCTCTCTACCCGTATGCGGAGGTTCCGGCGCTGACTCTGGTGGTGCTGGGAGCTGTGGGGCAGCTGTACTTTGCCTCTCACCGCATTGCCGGTACGTGGCGTGGTGGGTATGTGCCTGAGGCTGCCTCGCCGGTGCTGTATCTGCCGACTGTGGCGACAAATTTTGCGACCGCTACGGCGATGGGTTTTGTGGGGTGGCACGATATGGCGATGCTCTTCTTCGGTGCGGGTCTGATTTCGTGGTTCAGTGTCGAGGCCGCGATTCTGAGCCGCCTGCGCACCCTGGCCCCGCTACCTCAGGGGGAGCGCGGCATTATTGGTATTCAGATGGCGCCGCCTTTTGTGGGTGGTAACGCGTACCTGGCGGCTAATGGCGGTATGGTGGACTGGTTCTTTTTGGTGCTGACCGGTTATGGCATTCTGCAGTTGTTCTTCTTGATGCGTTTGCTCCCGTGGACTCTTGAGGGTGGTTTCTCGATGAGCATGTGGGGTTTCTCGTTCGGTATGGCTTCCATGGCGGCGAGCGGTATTCGCTTGACGGCTGCTGGCTCGCTGGGGTTGGTGGGTCCTGCGCTAACGGTGGCGGGTACGGCTTTCCTCATTTTCCTGTGGGTGGGTACGCTGCATTTGGCGTTGAAGGGGCGTTTGCTGGTACGACCGAGCTAGGGCGCTCACATGAGACTCTGGTGCGAGGTTCGCGCGCTGTTTTATGACGGTGCTTATCTTCTGCACGCGTGCCGGGCACAAGTTTCGGCGATAATGGGGGAATGACTTCTGCATCCTACTCTTCTGCCGCGGCGGAGCCTTTTGAAGGCCTGCGTATTCGAGGTGTCGCTAAGACCTTTGGCACTGATACGACGGTTCTGAATGAGATTGACCTGGATGTGCACCCCGGCGAGCTGATTTCCCTCGTGGGTTCTTCCGGTACGGGTAAGTCCACTCTGCTGCGTATTATTGCCGGTTTGGAGGAGCCGAGCGCCGGTCGGGTGACTTATGCCGGTCAGCCTCTGGAGCGCGGCTCGGTGGGTGTGGTGTTTCAGCGCCCTATTCTGTACCCGCATCTGAGCGTGAAGGACAATATTCTGTTCCCGACCCGGCTGGGCGCGTTCGCCGGTCGGGTTGACGCGGACTACTACCGTGAACTGCTGGAGGCTCTGAAGCTTGAGGGGTTGGAGTCTCGTAAGCCCTCGCAGCTATCGGGTGGTCAGGCGCAGCGTGTGGGTATTGCGCGTGCTTTGATTCGTCGTGCCCCGGTGGTTCTTTTTGATGAGCCGCTGGCGAGTGTGGATGAGCAGATGAGCGCGAGTATCCGCGCCGATATTGTGCGCTTGCATGAGCGTTACGGTTTTACGGGCCTGTACGTGACCCATGATCAGAATGAGGCGCTCATGCTGGGTCAGCGGGTGGCGGTGATGGATGCTGGCTACCTGGTGCAGGTGGATACTCCGGAGCGGCTGCTGGCGCATCCGCATACTCTGCAGGTGGCTAAGCTTTTGGCGGCGCCCGCGCTGAACCTTTTGAATCTTGAGGATTCTGAGTCGCTTCCTGCCGGGTGTGAGCTGGCGATTCGTGCGACCGCGCTGTGCCCTGTGGCTGCAGACGCTGCTCATGCTCTGCCGGTGCAGGTGCTTGGCAGCCGCCATCTGGTGGGCGGCATGCTGTACAGTGCGCGTCTGTTAGAGGCGGTGTCCCTACCTCTGGAATCTCGACGGGCTTCGGTGGATTCTGAGTTGAGTGCCCGAGTGCGTGCCGGTCAGGAGCTTGAGTTCTTTATCTCGGATGCGCAGGGCACCTCCCTGATTGGCGCCTCGCTCAGCGTAGGGGAGCAGGTGCACCTGGGGGTGGCTGCTGAGCGCTGCTTCTTGTTCTCGGACGGAAAGCGCTTTTACCTCTAGAACACGGTTTCTGGGTTTTTCAGCCGGGCCTTTTAGGTGGGAGAAAGCGCGGGTTAATCGACTTAAAGAGGGGCTTTAAGTGATTAACCCCGCTTAATCGCGTTTTTAACTTGCGACTCGGGCTTTAACCTGAGATGATGAATGAACCAAAGACCGCCGGTCTAGAACTATGTCCTTTATCGCCACCTCGGTGGAGACGAAGAACAGAGTTCTGATAAGAGCAGATTTCACTAGAAATCGCCGCCCGCGTAGGTAACTCGAAGTGAATAGTCGTTGCCCTGATTTAGGTGCCGCCTATCGTGCCTCGTACGCCTACGCGTCGGGGCATTTTTTATTGCTTGCAATAAATGCTTCGAGGCTCTACCGGCGACCTTACAAGAATCGGAAGAAGGAACTACCATGGCGACTCAGGAAAAGATCGCTGCAGTATCCGAGCTGAAGGAACTCTTCGAAGCTTCGAACGCAGTCATCCTGACCGAATACCGCGGTCTCACTGTTGCACAGCTCAAGGAGCTGCGCCGCGCACTCGGTGCAGAGACCGAATACGCCGTGGTGAAGAACACGCTGGCTGCTATCGCAGCTAAGGAAGCTGGCATCGACGCATTCGAAGGCCACCTCCAGGGTCCCTCCGCACTGGCATTCATCAAGGGCGACCTGATCGATGCTGCTAAGGGCCTGCGTGACTTTGCCAAGGCTAACCCCCAGCTGATTGTGAAGAACGGTTACTACGAAGGTGCCGCTCTGACCGAGGACGACGTCAAGCGCTACGCTGACCTGGAATCCCGCGAGGTTCTGCTGTCCAAGGTTGCAGGTGGTGCAAAGGCTACCATCGCACGCATCGCACAGGTTGTGGACGCACTGCGCGTCAAGCTGGAGGAGCAGGAAGGCGCAGCTCCCGCTGCTGCCGAGGAGGCTTCGGAAGAGGCATAAGCCCCTTTCGTGCTACTGCACCAGCGCTGAGATACTCAGCAGCGTGAACGCGAATAGCGTGTAACGCACCCTAAATTTGACCGACCCTCTCGGGTAGGTACTGAAGATTTACACCGCGGGCGTCAGCCCGCACCAGATAGTGAAGGAGCCAAACAATGGCTAAGCTGTCCATCGAAGAACTCATTGCAGCATTCAAGGAACTGTCCCTCGTTGAGGTTTCCGAGTTCGTCAAGGCATTCGAGGAAGAGTTCGACGTCACCGCAGCTGCTCCCGTTGCAGTTGTAGCAGGCGGCGCAGCAGGCGAGGCTGCTGAAGAGAAGTCCGAGTTCGACGTTGTCCTGGAGTCCGCTGGCGACAAGAAGATCGCAGTGATCAAGGAAGTTCGTGCCCTGACCTCCCTCGGCCTGAAGGAAGCAAAGGACCTGGTTGACAGCGCTCCCAAGGCTCTGCTCGAGGGCGTTTCCAAGGAAGACGCTGAGAAGGCTAAGGAGCAGCTCGAGGCTGCTGGCGCAACCATCACCCTCAAGTAATCGACTTCTTCTCGATTCTTACGCGGGCGGTGCATCCATCGGATGCGCCGCCTCGCGGCATTTAACAGCCCCGAACCTTCCCCGACATTACGGCGGGGGCGGTCTCGGGGCTTTACTATGCTCGCATTATGTTTGGAGTGTCGGTTACCTTCTCCGGTAGCTTACGGAGTGTTTTTGTTAGTACCTAGTGATGCCCACGGCGAAGAGGCCCCTGTGACCACCCTGTGCCTCAACTGAGAGAGGCTGAGAGCACTGTGGTGCCTCTCTCCTAGAGCCCGGCAACGGGTCAGAGGTGCCGTATGATGGGATGAGACAACCCAGACATTCCCCTTGCACGAAAACGGATAGACATGAGCGAGCAGAAGAAAAAGAAGAAGAGCGCAACCGAGCGACCCGACCGCGACTTGGCGGCTGAAGCACAGCAGATCCTGGACGCCTTCGGCGCCGGTGTGCGTGAAGACCGCGACTACCCGGCACTGCACCTGGCCCCTCCCGTGGGCCGTCTGAACGACCCGAACGGCCTGGTCTTTGACGGCAAGCGCTACCACGCCTTCTACCAGTACTCGCCCCTGCACCCGGAGCGTATGGTCTACTGGCGCCACGCCGTGAGTGAGGACCTGACCCACTGGACCGATGAGGGTACCGCCCTGGTTCCCGACAGCCGCTACGACTCGCACGGCTGCTACTCCGGCTCCGGCATCAAGGTGCCCGGCGGTTTTGAGTTCTTCTACACCGGTAACGTGAAGGACGAGAAGGGCAACCGTGAAACCTACCAGATTCTCGCAACTGCGGGTGAGGACGCGAAGCCGACCCGTCAGCTGCCCCCGCTGATTTCCGGCCCTGAGAAGGGCTACACCGCGCACTACCGCGACCCGCACGTCTTTGAGCGTAACGGCGAGTGGTGGATGGTTATTGGTGCTCAGCGTGAAGACAAGACCGGCGCCGTGGTCGTGTACACCTCCGCTGACCGCCGCGAGTGGACCTTCCGCGGCGAGCTGGGTATTAAGGATAAGAGCCTCAAGGGCACCTACATGTACGAATGCCCCTCCCTGCTGAGCATGCGCGATGAGCTGACCGGCGAGATTCGTGACGTGCTGATTTTCAGCCCGCAGGGCATGCAGCCCCTCGGCGAGAAGTACAACAACATTTTCCAGAGCGGCTACATTGTTGGCTCGCTGGATAACGAGACTCTCAAGTTCACTGTGGAGACCCCCTTCACCGAGCTGGATGCAGGTTTCGAGTTCTACGCACCGCAGACCATCTCCGGTACCGGCCTGACCGCCGACCCGAAGGCACCGCACGATGTATGCGGTGATGCCCCGGTGATGATTGCTTGGCTGGGCAATGCTGACCAGGACGACCTGCCCTCGTGGAGCCACCGCTGGGTGCACATGTTCACCTACCCGCGTGAGCTGCACCTGCGCAACGGCAAGATTTTCCAGCGCCCGGTTCCGCAGCTGAACGACGCGATGAAGATGACCCCGCTGTACCGCGAGGAGGAGAAGGGTAAGCTCGTCGAGCTGAAGAATGCCCTGACCTTCCGTCTGCGCGGCCGCGTGAACGTCTCTGACGAGTGCGTGAAGCTGAAGATCAAGGACACCCACGGCGTGGCACTGAGCATCGTTCTGGATAAGGACTTTGTGCAGATGGACCGTGGCGGTACCCGCTACACCGAGGGTGGCAGCCTGCGCCGTCGAACCCTGAAGCGTTCGAAGATTCGCGAGTTTGACCTGCTTGTGGACGGTTCGGCTACCGAACTGTACGTGGGTGGCAAGCTGGTTGCCTCCATGGGCGCTGAGGTTATGACCGCTCGCACCTTCTTCAAGGGCGATAAGCGCCGCGTCCGCCTGACCGGTGGCGAGGTGCTGTCCCTGGAGTATGGCCGCCTCTAAGCCATTTTCTAGGCGTTGGGAGCCGCCTATGCGGGTAGTTTCCGGTAATTTCTGAATATGTTTGAGAGCTCACTCTCCGTGTGGAGAGTGGGCCCTCGCTTTTAAGAACTTTCCCGTGATACCATGTTTTACATCTGATATGTCAAACGTATGACATATACATGACATGCACACACAGACATGTCACCCCACCCCATTTACAAAGCATCATACGGTGGTGCTCCAAACAAAGGAGAGCGAGCGTGGACCACAAGTCAGTGGCACAGCGCGTGCTGAAGGACGTCGGTGGCGCCGGCAACATCGTTGCAGCCGCACACTGCGCAACCCGCCTTCGCCTCGTCCTGAAGAACCAGGACAAGGTCGACCAGGCAGCAATCGACAACGACGAGGATCTTAAGGGCAGCTTCCTCAATGCTGGCCAGTTCCAGATTATCGTCGGCCCCGGCGACGTTAACGAGGTACACAAGCACCTTATCGCCGCTGGCGCACCCGAAGCATCTAAGGATGATCTCAAGGAAATCGCCTCCAAGCAGGGCAACATCGTTTCCCGCTTCATTAAGACCATTGCTGATATCTTCGTCCCGCTGATTCCGGTTCTGGTCGGTGGCGGTATGCTGATGGCAATCAACAGCGTGCTGACCTCCAAGGGTATCTTTGGTCCCGAGAGCTTCATCGCAATGCACCCCGAGTGGGCTGACTTTGCAGACATCATCAACCTGCTCTCCGCAGCTCCCTTCGCCTTCCTGCCCGTGCTGGTCGGCTTCTCCGCTACTAAGGTCTTCGGTGGTAACCCCTACCTCGGTCTGACCATGGGTGCCGCGATGGTTTCCCCGGCCCTAATGAACGGCTACAGTGTCGCAGCATCCCTGGCGGGTGCTGAAGGCACCGACCCGATGAAGTACTGGAACCTCTTCGGTCTGCAGGTTCAGCAAGCGGGTTACCAGGGTACCGTGCTGCCCATTATGCTGGTCGCCTTCATCCTGGCGAATATCGAGAAGTTCTTCCACAAGGTCCTCAAGGGCACCATCGACTTCATCTTCACCCCCACTCTGACCATCCTCATCACCGGCTTCCTGACCTTTATTCTGGTCGGTCCCCCGATGTTCCAGCTGGGTACCTGGTTGGGCGAGGGCGTGAACTGGCTCTACACCGTTGCCGGCCCGCTCGGCGGTCTGGTCTTCGGTACCTTCTACGCATTCATCGTGATGACCGGTATGCACCAGGCATTCCCGCCCATCGAGATGAGCCTGTGGGCTACCGGTGGTTCCTTCATCTTTGTTGTCGCGTCGATGTCTAACGTGGCGCAGGGTGCTGCTGCAGCCGGTGTTGCGCTGACCACCAAGAACAAGAAGATTAAGGGTATTGCTTCGGCATCTGCACCCTCGGCATTCCTGGGTATTACTGAGCCCGCAATGTTCGGTGTGAACCTGGCTCTGCGCTGGCCCTTCTACATTGCTATTGTTTCCGCAGGTATCGGTGCAATGGTCGCTTCCATCCTGAATGTGAAGGCAATTGCTCTGGGCGCCGCTGGTTACATCGGCTTCCCCTCCATTAGCCCCACTACCGGCGCGGGCTGGGCTGGCTTCTTCGGCTGCCTCATCCTGACCACCGTTATCGCTTTCGTTGCCTCCTTTATCTGGGGTAAGAAGGTTGAGGCTGGCAACACTGAGGCACCCGCTGCACCCGCTGCTGCCGCTCCCGTTGCCACCGTAGCTGCTGCCGCAGCTCCCGCCGCCGCTGTAGCATCTGAGGCTGGCGAGAGCGTCGAAATCGGTTCCCACATGGTCGGTTCCGTGGTTCTGCTGGCTGACGTCAAGGATCCCACCTTCTCCTCCGGCGCACTGGGTGCAGGCACCGCAGTGGAGCCCACCGAAGGTAAGCTCTACGCACCGGCTGACGGCAAGATCACCGTTGCATTCCCTACCGGCCACGCATACGGTCTGCGCACCGAGGACGGCCTGGATCTGCTGATGCACATCGGCATGGACACCGTTGAGCTCGACGGCAAGCACTTCGAGCCCAAGGTTGCTAAGGGTGACACCGTCAAGCGCGGCGACGTCATCGCTGAGTTCGATATCCCCGCCATCAAGGCTGCTGGCTACCCGCTGGCAACCCCCATGGTGATTACCAACGCCAAGAAGGCGGCTGCTTCGGTTGAAGATGTTCAGGCTTCGGGCGCATCGGTGACCAGCGCAGATTCGCTGCTGAAGGTTGCACTGAAGGCAAAGGCTAACGCATAGTCTGCACTCTTAATGAGTAGATAACCTCAACGTGATGTACACCCCGTACCCCTCTTCCTAGAGTTGGTGCGGGGTGTTCAATTTTTCCTGCAAAAACATGCAAAAAAGATATGAATAAATATGCACTAAAATTATGCATAATGGTGCAATATAAGCTGGCACACATTAATGCATGACCGTGAAAAATGTCTTGATAAGGCAGAATTTATTAGCCAGGAGTGAATAATCCAGCTAATATTTATGTATAGTTTCAAGCTTTTGTAAAGGGTGAATATGACCTCAGCTTCCTATGCTGTCCGCACCGCCGAGCCTCATGAATATGCCGAAGCGCTCGAAGTCCTGATTGCCGCGTTTGACGGAGATCCCGCCATGATGGCAGTCATTGCAGGCGGTAGCCGCCGACAGGAACTCGCCAGGCTCCGCGCCATTATGACCCTTCAGGTCTACGGCAACTTCCAGGGTCGCGGCCGTATCGACATTGCTATTGACGACTCTACCGGCAAGATTGTGGGTGTTTGTCTCTGGAACACCCCTGAATCCCATGAGGGTTCCTTCGCTAACGAGCTCAAGCAGATTGGCGCCTACTACAAGGCACTCGGTTGCAAGACCCTGCTGAGGGCAGTCCTGATGGAGCTACACCTGCTCAAGTACCGCCCCGCGTACAAGCACTGGTACCTCTTCAACATTGGTGTCCTCGAAGAGTACCGAGGCCGCGGTATCGGCTCGCAGCTACTCGATTACGGTACCGAACGCATCGGCGACTACCCCGCCTACCTCGAAGCATCGACCTACGATAGTGCCCGTCTCTATGAGCGCCGCGGATTCTTCTCCCTCGGCCCGCTCCACGGAATCTTCTCCAAGGCACACGCCGTTGGTATGGTCTACCCCGGCACCGGTCCCACCGAGATTGTGCAGCGCACCTCCTAAACTTCCGGACGCGCACAAAACCGATAAATGTATATGCAAAATCCGCCCCACCGTGAGCACTCGCACGGTGGGGCGGATTTTTATCGTCAGAAGAGGAGCTTCTTATTGGAGCTCGTCTATTGGAGCTCGTCCGGGGCGGAGGTGTCAGGCTGAATCTGATCCAGATTCGGGATAGAACGCACCGTAGCCCCCAGATGGAGCTCAACCGGGAGTACATCCTCGGGCTGGGTAATTGGGGGAGTGGTCTTCTCTGAGGAATCCTCCTGCTGTAGCTCAATGAGCTCCAGCAGACGCTGCGCGGTACGCTCTGCCATGCCCTCAATCGGCTGAACCACGGTCGCCAACTCCGGCATGAGCAGCTGAACGCTCTGCGTGCCATCGTAACCAATCACCTGGAAATCCTCCGGAACACGAATAGCGCGTGCGCGCGCCCAGCCCAGCGCCAACGCGGCGTAATTATCGTTGGAGGCAAAGACCGCATCCACCGGCTCCGGACTATCGGCGCGTTCATCAAGGTAGCGGTAGAGCACCTCACGTTTAATACCCAGTGAAGGACGGAAGCCCAGCTCCAGGAACTCCGGCATGAGTCCGGCTTCGAGCATTGCCTCACGGTATCCGCGCTGACGCTCATTGTGCTTACCCAGGGTCGACGTCACGTGCACAATATTCTGCGCACCCGTGGCAATCAGATGCTCCGTGGCGGCGCGGGCGCCTCCGTAATTATCGGAGCGGACATTCGGGTAAAAGCCGCTTTCGAGGCGGTCCACGGTCACCAGGGGAGCCTGGGCGTGCGGAATATTGACCAGCGCGTCAGAGTGGGCGCCGCTGATGATGCCGTCCACCTGATTGGAGAAAAGCATCTCCAGGTAGCGCTTCTCTTGTTCGGGGTGGTCATCGCTATTGCAGAGAATGACCCGGTAGCCTGCTTCGGCAAGGTAACTTTCGAGGCGGTACACCATCTCCCCGTAGAAGGGGTTTGCGACCGTGGGGAAGATGAGGCCCACCATCTGCGAGCGCTGGCCCTGCAGGCTGCGGGCGATGGCGTTGGGGCGGTAGCCGAGTTCCCGCATTGCCTCGTGGACCTTGGTGCGGGTGCTTTCGCTCAGGTAGCCGCGGTTGTTGAGCACGCGGGAGACCGTGGTGGGGGAGACTCCCGCCAGGGCTGCAACGTCGCTGAGTTTGGGCTTAGCCACGGGGGCTCCCTTCGGTATGCTAAACGATTGACATATCTCTCTACTATACCCCGACCGCATACCGCATAAACATTTCAACGCCGGAAAATAGCGCCTTACTACAGCACCGGAATAATCGGAACCCGAGCTCCCACCTCATGGGCAGAACCCCGAACCGAAGAATCATCCAACACCGCACAATGAGTAGCCGCTGCCAACGACGACAACATATGCGACGCCGACTTCGGTAGAGGATACGCTACACCATCACGCACCGACACCGGCAACAGACGAACCCCCGCCGGCTTACGCAAAGTATCAACCGGCTCACCCAAAACAGCCGAATCCAGCTCCGGTAGGGGCATATCCCTCATACCAGCCAAAAGCGGCGGCAAATACGAATACAAAGCCGTGTACGCTGCCAAAGGATTACCCGGCAGACCCAACACAAAACGCTCACGACCAGAATTCGGGCCCGTCTCCGGAACCGGCAAACGCGCAGCCAATGCCGGATGCCCCGGACGCACATCCACCGACTCAAACAAATAGGTTGCGCCCATGTCGTTGAGCACCTTACGCACCAAATCAACACCCGAGGTGCTCGACCCGCCCGTAAACACCAGCACACGAGCCGTCGACGTGGACAAGAACGTGCGGAACTCAGACTCAACATCCGCCAAACGAATCGAAGGGCGCGCCTCGCAGCCAGCAGAAATAATCGCATGCTCCATAAAGCCGCCAAACGCATCACGCACCTGACCAGGCGCAGGCACACCAAAGGTAATGACCTCATTACCCGTAAACGCGCAACGTACCGGAATCGGGGCGTACACCGGCAACTCATCAAAACCATTCGTGCCCAAGAACGCCGCCATACGCGCAGAGATACGGTCGCCGTGGCGTGCCAACAGCTCGCCACGCTCTAGCTCAACACCAGCATGGCGAATATCAGCACCCGGCGCCGGAGGCTCAAAACCCTCCGCCATATCCAGGTAATGAATACTGGACTGAGTCTCCAAATGAGCAGCTACACCAGGGCGAGACGAAGCCTCCGCACCCTCATACAGGCGCGAATGCTCCTCGCGCACAATCGCTTCAGCGCCCTCAGGGAGCAAACCACCCGTCAAAATCGGGGTCGCCTCACCCGGAGCAATCGGCACCGTCAGACGGTGAATATTAGCGCGAGAATCCTCCGGATACGCCGGAGTCACCAGACGCCACGGAGGCACACCCGCCACAGCGTAACCGTCCATCGCGGAAGAGCTGTAGTGGGGCACCGGCATCACCGAATAAACATCATCCGCCAAATAGTGGTCAATTGTCGCCAGCAGCGGCAAAGACTCCGTCTTCACATGGTGTGCAATCTCCAGGCCCTGCTCATGCAAAATCTGGCGGGCCTGCTGCCACGAAACAGAAGGAATATGGTGAGACATCGTACCTCGTAAAAGTGTGTGCGGGACGCGCAACAGCGCGCGAGCTCAAAAACGCTACATGTACACGGTATCTAAAGCCAAGACTTATCACCTAGGGTACTCGTAGTCAGGCCCTAATATCACACTGCGGTAGCTCAGCTACTAATAGCTTGACCAAAGCGACGTCGTATAACCCAGCGCCTGCGCCTGCTCCCACGTATCAACATCGGCGGTATCAGCGGCAGACATCTGAACCGCAGTAGGGTTCAGACGACGCAAAAAAGAACGAACAGAAGCGTTGGTGGTGCCGGCCGAAAAGACCGAACGAATTGCCTCAAAACGGTAAATACCCACCAGCGGCTGATAGATACCCTCAGAAACACCCCAGAAACCTGCAGATGATTCAGCACCCTCAAATGATTCAGAATCAGTAGGGGAGAAGCCCGCCGTGCGCTCAGCACTTTGCGCCGCAGTAATCAGCTGTTGAACCGCCGGGGCAATACGCGGAGTATCCACACCCAAAATCAGGCACCAGTCGGGCACAGGAATCTGCGAGCGCTCGCAATCGGCCGCAATGCACTCCAAACCGGCATGAATCGCCGCGGCAGGACCCGAAAACGGCGGATCCTCACGAGTACGCAACACCCCGGTAGGCAAGGGCAGGCTCTCAGGACCCACCACCACGCGCGGGGATGCGGCGGCCACCGCCTCCAGAGCACAATCCAGCAGAGTATTCGTACCATCAGACAGGGACGCCTTCGGCACGTGGTTCAGGCGGCGAGAAGCACCTCCGGCAACAACGACCGCGGCGCACGAAAAATCGCCCCCAGCGGGAAGTACAGAACCGGGTATCTTATCCGCCCGCATTATCCACCCGCAAAGGGAGGCAGAACGTCCACACGGTCGGCATCCTGCAGAGGTGCCTGCGCATCCGAGCGGGCACCATTGACCAGGAACGAGCACTGCTCCATCACCTGCGCAAGAGTCAGACCCGACGGGGTCGTACCCTCCAAGCTCTGACCCAGATGCTCAACGAGCGCGCCAAGAGTTGCCGACGGTAACTCAGCCAAAGGTACCGACAGCTGCGTGGTACCCGCCGCAGAACGTGCGGCAGCGAAAAAATGAACCTGCATAATGCTCCTCAATCCTAAGTCAGGGGACAGCCGAAAATCACGGGCGCAAGATGCCAATAAAAAGCCTTATCCGCGCACCTTCGGCTGATGAATCAGCGGCTTTCCTAGCCACCAATAGCGCTCATCGAGCGGCTCGCCTTAGCGAACTCCTCAATATCGAAGTCAGCGTCTTCCTTACCGTGGGCGCGCGGCTTAAACCACATGCCCTCACGCCAGCGCAGAGCCAGCTGCTTATCGTCAGCACCGGAACGCAGAAGCTGCATCAAATCAGTCTCGGTGTCGGAGAACAAGCAGGAACGAATCTTACCGTCCGCCGTCAGGCGGGTGCGGGTGCATGCATTGCAGAACGACTCCGTGACCGAGGCGATAATACCCACACGGCCCAGCGACTCGGTACCGTCAGCAGGGAAGCCCGCCTCATCCAGGGCAGTACCGAGCGGGTACACCTCCCACAGCTGAGCGGGGGAGTCGCCGCGCGCCTCCGCCACCGAACCCAGAACATACTCAGCCGACAGTTTCTCGCGAATCTCAGCGGCGGTAATCGTGCCCTCACGGGTCCAACGGTTATCAGCATCCAGCGGCATCTGCTCAATGAAACGCAGCTGATAGCCGCCCGCCAACGCCCAACGCAGAAGCTCCGGAGCCTGATCATCATTCAGACCCGGCATCAGCACAGCATTAATCTTGATCGGCCACAGGCCAGCCTCCGCTGCACCATCGATGCCCTTGAGCACGGCGTCGAGCTTATCGCGGCGGGTCAGCTCGGCAAAGGTCTCACGGCAAATCGTATCCAGAGAAACATTGATGCGGGTCAGACCAGCCTCCGCCAGCGCGGCGGCACGCTTCTCCAAACCAATACCATTCGTCGTAATAGCAAGCGGAACATCCGGATGCGCCTGGTGGATGCGGGAAATAATATCCACCAAATCGGCGCGCACCAGCGGCTCGCCACCGGTAAAGCGGATCTCCTCAACGCCCAGCTCAGTAATCGCAATATCGGCAAGGCGCGCAATCTCCTCGGCGGAGAGCAGATTCTCCTTCGGGAGCCACTGCAAACCATCCGCCGGCATGCAATAAATGCAACGAAGATTACATTTATCGGTCAGCGAGATACGAAGATCAGTCGCCACACGACCCCAACGGTCCAAGAGCGGACCGCTATTCGTAATATTCGGGAGCTTACGCTGTACATTTACGCCATTCTCAGATTTTTGGGGTGTCACAAAAGCAGCCCCGTTACCCTCCGCAGAAGATAAGGTGCTTAACGTTGGGCCCGCAATGAGCTCAGAAGAGGTCGAATTTGCCGTGTACGCCATGTAAAACCTATGTGGAAAATTTGCATATTTCAGGTGACAATATGATTATTCCATGTTCCGGCGCCCCGTACATAGTGTGTGCAGGGTAAGTTACAACTGCGCCACCGCAGACCACCACGAGGAAAACAACGTGTACAAGCTAGGGAAGTACACAAAACGTCATACAGAGCCCACACATGGACGCACCTCACCACCGCAAGAGTACGAAACCATCAAGGAAACAAATTTCATGAAGACCCCCCTCGCAGCCCTCAGCGCGCTCGCCGCCGCAACCCTCGCTCTCACCGGATGCGGCGCCCCCCAGAGCTCCTCCTCATCTTCCTCCTCGTCTGCGGCAAGCAGTCAGGCAGCCTCCGGCAAGATCGAAGTCTTCGCCGCAGCCTCCCTGAACAACGCCGGCGCAGACCTCGAAAAGGCATACGAAGCCGCCAACCCCGGCGTGGACGTCACCTTCGTCTACGAAGGCTCCGCAAAGCTCGTCAACCAGATTGAGCAGGGCGCAACCCCCGACCTGCTGATCACCGCAGATACCAAGAACATGGACAAGGCAAAGAAACTCGACCAGTTCTCCGGCTCCGAAACCAACGTTCTGGTCACCAATAAGCTCGTGCTCGTCACCGCTGAAGGCAACCCCGGCAAGATCAACAGCCTCGACGACCTCAAGACCACCGACGGCGTCGTCGCAGTCTGCAAAGAAGACGTCCCCTGCGGCACCATCGCCCACCAGGAACTGAAGAAGCACGACATCACCCTCAAGAACGCAACCACCGAAAGCAAGGTCACCGACGTAGCAACCAAGGTCACCACCGGTAACGCCGATGCGGGCTTCATCTACACCACCGACCTCGCCGCAGCCAAGAAGAAGGGCGTCAACCTCGGATCCGTCGAACTGACCGACGTGGAACGCAACGAATACCCCGCAGCGCTGAGCAAGACCGGCTCCTCCTCCGAAACCGCGAAGAAGTTCAACGAATGGTTGAAGAACTCCGACGAGGCGAAGAAGATCCTCACCGAGTACGGCTTCAACACCGCACAGTAATTCAACACAGTAGGGAACAACCCGCGTCTCACCACCCATGACAGACACTACCGCTACCCGCCGCAACGCCGGAACCTCAAGCACACCCGGAAGCAGACTCTTCGCCTCCGTGCCCGTGCTCTTCCTGGTTCCGGCGTCGCTGGGTATTTTCCTCATTGCCGGACCGCTCCTCGGGCTCTTCCTCAACATCCCCTGGAGCCAGCTCGGCAGTATCTTCACCCCGCAGGTGCTCGGGGCGGCGAACCTCTCCCTCAGCACCGCCGCCGCATCCACCCTCATCTGCGGGCTTCTCGGCGCGCCCCTGGCGCTTGTGCTCTCCAAAGTGCTCAATCGCTCGCGGCTACACCGGTTTGGGTCGGTCCTCTACGCCATCATCTACACCCCGGTGATTCTCTCTCCGGTTGTCTCCGGCCTCGGGCTACTCTTCTTCTGGGGACGCAAAGGCATGATTGGCACCTACCTCTACCAGTCGGGAATCTCTATTCCATTCACCCCCAACGCGGTGATTATCGCCCAGGTATTCGTCGCCCTACCCTTCTTCGTTGCCACTGCGGTCACCACCCTGCAGGCTATTCCCCGCGAATACGAAGAAATTGCCCTCGTCGAAGGCGCTAAACCCGCAGAAATTACTTTCAAAGTGCTGCTACCCCTCGCTGCGCCCGGCCTTGCCACCGCTTTCCTGCTCTCCTTCGCCCGTGCCCTCGGCGAATACGGCGCAACCGTCACCTTCGCCGGCAACGTGCAAGGCAAAACCCAAACCATACCCCTCGCCATCGACCTGGCCATCAACAGCAGCGACATCCCCAGCGCCCTCGGAAGCGCCCTGATTCTCATCAGCCTCTACCTAGGAATCTTCGGGGTCCTCGGCCTGATCCGCGCTCTGAAAAAACTACGCGAAAGCACCCGATAAACCACCCCGTCGCTTGCCCCGCACACCACCGGGAGCATACCGGTCCTTAGGCGAAACTGCATTTACCAGCCCACAAAAACACACCTACACTAGTCATAACCGCCGCCGCACGATTGGAACCGCCATGATTGCCCCCGAATTCAACGGAACCCCCAGCACCGAGGAATACCGCGCCTACCTGGCGCTACTGCTGCGCGAAGTCTTCATCGGCACCGCAGAAACGGTTCCCCTCTACCACGCGGCAGGACGCATCCTCGCCCAAGACGTCACCGCACGCATGGACGTACCCAGCTTCGACAACTCCCAAATGGACGGCTACGCCCTCACCGCCGAAGCCGCAGAACGCGAAGACCGCATCTTCACCGTCGGACGCGAAATCCCCGCTGGCCGCCCCCTCCAACGTTCCCGCTCCTCTGACGACCTGACCTACCCCATCATGACCGGCGCGCCCATGCCTAAGGGCTACGACGCCGTCATCCCCGTCGAACAGTCTGAACGCATCGAATATCCCGACCTACCCGAGTCCTTCGGCCGCCCCAGCGAAAAGGTCAAACTCGCCCCCGGCAAGCCCGGACAATTCGTGCGCCGCCGCGGCGAAGACGTCGTCACCGGCCAGGTCCTCGCACGCGCCGGTGAACGCATCACCCCCGCCATGCTTGGTGCGCTCGCATCCCAGGGCTACGCACGCCTGACCGTTGCGGCTGGTCCTCGCGTGCTCGTGTGCACCGGCGGCGACGAGATCCTCTCCGGCGTTGAAGAAGATGGAAGCGCCACCACTCAGGAACTTGGCCAGGGCCAGATTTTTGACGCCAACGGACCCATGCTCACCGCCATGCTCCGCGAAGACGGAGCGGAGGTGCGCCGCATCGCTATCGGTGACGACCCGGTAGAGCTGGTGCACCGCCTCGTAGCAGAGTACGAGAGCTTCAAACCGGACATCATCATCACCTCGGGTGGTATTAGCCACGGCAAATACGAGGTGGTCCGTAACGCCATCGCCAAGGCACACGAAGCCGATATTCTGGTGCCCGTCTCCTGGTTTGGCCACGTCAGCCAGCAGCCCGGCGGCCCCCAGGGCGTGAACCTGCTCGACTTCAAGGGCCACCGCGTGCCCATGATCTCCTTCCCCGGAAACCCGGTGAGCACGCTCATCTCGTACGCGCTGATTCTGCGCCCCTACCTGCGTGCTGGCGGTCCCTACGGTGTGCCCTACGCGGTCGCCTCCGAACAAGCGACCTTGAATAACGCACCGCGAGGCGTGCTCGTCACCGAAACCCCGCTCACCGCACCGGCGGCCAAACGCCAGTTCCTGCGCGGCACCCTCGCCATGGTCGAGGTGGAACCCGGAACCTACCGGGTGGAGCTCTACCCGGACGTCCTCTCAGGCTCGCACCTGCTACACCGAGCCGCCCAGGCGGACGTGCTCATCGAGCTGGCGCCCGGAACCACCTACACCGGGGGAGAGGCAGTGCCCTACCACCGCATTCGCCTCACCGATAACTAAGCGAAACACACCCGCGTTGTTCCTTGCGTGAACGACAAGGAGTAATTGAGACTCATACTAAGTAACGATTCGCGGCAGAAGAATACCGCGCTGAAGCCAGGAGAAACGATGACCTCTACCTCGCAGCCCAACCAGGAACTGACCCACGTGCGCGCCGACGGCTCAGCACACATGGTGGACGTTACGGAGAAGTCGGTCACCACCCGAACCGCCCTGGCGGAGGCAACCGTGCGCACCCGCGAAGACGTGATTGCCATGATTTTTGACGCTGACCTGCCCAAGGGTGACGCCCTTCCCGTCGCACGCGTTGCGGGCATTATGGGTGCTAAGCGCACTCCGGAAATCATTCCCCTCTGCCACCCGCTGCCCCTGGGCAAGATTACGGTGGACTTTGAGCGCGGCACCGACTTTGTGCGTATTGAAGCCTCCGTGAAGACCCGCGGCGTCACCGGTGTAGAGATGGAGGCGCTCACCGCCGTCTCCTCGGCGGCACTGACCGTTTTCGACATGATCAAGGCAGTCGATAAGTACGCCGTCATTACCGATATCCGTGTTCTGGAGAAGAGCGGCGGCAAGTCCGGCGACTGGTCCGTCCGCGAGGAATCTTAAGCTACGGCGGCACACCGCCCCCACCGACCCCACTGTCACCTGATAGATACAGAAAAGGAAAGCCAATGAGTAGCGAAGACTACACCATGCCCGAGAACCTCACCGGTCTGGTTATTGTCGCCTCCACCCGCGCAGCCCGCGGCGTGTACGAGGATAAGTCCGGCCCCATCGCCGTGGAGTGGCTGCGCTCGCGCGGCTTCGACACCCCGGATGCCGTGGTCATTGAAGACCGCGATATTGTCGAGTACTTCAACACCCTGGTGACCGAAGGTAAGAAGAACGGTAACCTGCCGACCTTCATCCTGACCAGCGGTGGTACCGGTCTGAACTCTGACGACCAGACCGTGGAGGCGGTTCGCCCCCACCTGGACAAGGAAGTTCCCGGCGTTATGCATGCCTTCTGGATGAACGGTCTGAAGAACATTCCCGCGGCGGTGCTTTCACGCGGCGTGGCGGGCGTCATTGACCGCACCTTCGTGATGACCCTGCCCGGTTCGCGCGGTGGCGTGAAGGACGGCGTGGCAACCCTCGACCCGCTTGTTGAGCACATTTGCCGTCAGATGGAGGACTACCATGACCACTAAGCCGCAGAACGAAGAATCCCTGGACCATTCGGGTGCGCACGGTGTTGAGCCGAGCGGCTCGACCGTGGTGTTCACCGATATTACGGAGGCGCCCCTGGAGCCGCTGTACGCTGCGGCTAAGGCTGAGGTCATGACCGACGCCATGGGTGCCCTGGTAATTTTTGACGGCATTGTACGTAACCATGATCACGGTAGTGCGGTTCGCGGGCTGTCCTATAGCGCGCATCCGCAGGCTCGTGAGTATATTGCGGAGGTTGCCGCCGAGGTTGCTGCCGAGCTGGACGGTGTGCGTCTGTGGGCTGTGCATCGTGTGGGGCCGATTGCTATTGGTGAGTCGGCTCTGACCGTGATGGCGGCGGCTGCTCACCGTGGCCGCGCGTTTGATGCCTGTGAGCTGGTGGCTGACCGGGTGAAGGCTCGTGTGCCGATTTGGAAGGAACAGGAACTGCTCGATGGAAGCATCGAGTGGGTTGGTGTGGATACTTCGCCTGCTTAGCCTTCTGAATATTCTGATATCTCTATATAAGCCTGTCAGGGGGATTTCTCTCGGGCAGGCTTATTCTCCTTGAAAGCTCAAGTCACCTCTACTACTAGACGCGAGGAATCCCTATGTCTTCTCAGCCTTCAACCGGCACGGGCGAGCTCTCTGCCGCTGAGCGTGCGTTCTATTCTCGTCAGCTGATTCTGCCCGAAATGGGCTACGAGGCTCAGCTGGCGCTCAAACGCGCACGCGTGGTGGTGCTGGGTGCTGGCGGTTTGGGTGCTCCCGCGCTGCTGTACCTGGCGGGTGCCGGGGTCGGTCAGATTGTGGTGGTTGATGATGACGTCGTGGATGCCTCGAATCTGCACCGCCAGGTGATTCATACGCACGCCAGAGTGGGTAATTCTAAGGCTGAGTCTGCCGCAGAGTCTTTGCGCTCGCTGAATCCTTTTATTGAGGTTGTGCCTGTGTGTGAGCGTTTGACGGAGGTGAATGTTGATGAGCTTCTGTCTGGTGCTGACCTGGTGCTGGATGGTAGCGATAATTTCGAGTCGCGTTATGTGGTGTCGGCGGCGGCTGCGCGTGCTGGAATTGCGCATGTATGGGCTGCGATTCTTGGTTTTGATGCGCAGCTGAGTGTGTTTTGGGCTGGTCGCGGTCCGGTGTATGAGGATTTGTACCCTCATGCTCCTGCTGCCGGTAGCGTGCCGTCGTGTAGTACTGCTGGCGTGGTGGGTGCTATGGCTGGCGTGGTGGGTGCTGCGATGGCCATGGAGGCAGTGAAGCTGCTGACCGGGGTGGGGGAGCCGCTCATGGGTGAGGTTGGCCTATATTCGGCATTAAGCGGAAGGTGGGAATATATACCTCTTGTAGCTAGCGTGCAAGCTGTACCTAAGAAAAGCGCTGTTTTGCCCCAAGAAACGAGTCATAAGCCCAAAAATCATGTAACAATTCGTAATATTTCTCAGGATTTTACAAGCTCTTCTGCTGACTCGAAACCCCGCTCGATGAGCGCTCAGGACCTTAAAAAGATGTCATCGGGTGAAAATATTGCCCTTTTGGATGTCCGTGAGCAGGTGGAGTTCAATGCCTTTGCGATTGACGGTGCCATTAACCTGCCCCTCACTGAATTGCTTGAAGCGGCTCGAAATGACTCTCTCAAAGCCCTGATTGAGCGTAAAATCCCCGCAAATGCCCAGAAAATCGTTATTTACTGCACCGGATACACCCGAACGGTTGAGGCGGCTCGTGAAATAGCGCCCCTGGAGGAGCGTTCTGTGTACATGCTTGAGGGTGGAATTTCCGCCTGGCTTACGGTCTAAAGCACCCTTATTTCGTATGAATTAGGCAAGGTTTTTATCTCGTATTTTCCATGCCAAATTTCCGATATATTGGGCAGTATGGAACAAGCATCACAGATTAAGGGCCCGGACGGCCCCCTTACCGATCAGCTGATCAAGTTCGGTAAGTTCTTCTCCCGCTGGGATGAGACTGAAGACGGCCGCGCCGTCTTCCGTGAAGGCGGCCGCGAAGGTGACGCCTTCTACCGCGACCGTTGGAGCCACGATAAGGAAGTTCGCTCTACCCACGGCGTGAACTGCACCGGCTCCTGCTCCTGGAAGGTGTACGTCAAGGACGGCATTATCACCTGGGAAGCACAGGAAACCGATTACCCCTCGGTTGGTCCCGACCGCCCCGAGTACGAGCCCCGCGGTTGCCCCCGCGGTGCAGCATTCTCGTGGTACACCTACTCTCCCACTCGCGTTAAGTACCCCTACGTTCGCGGTCTCCTGCTGGAGATGTACCGCGAAGCGAAGGCAATCCACAACGATCCCGTGGACGCCTTCCACTCCATCGTGTCCGACCCCGCCAAGCGTGCACGCTACGTGAACGCACGCGGTAAGGGTGGTCTGGTGCGCTCGACCTGGGCTGAGGCTCTCGAGCTGATGGCTGCTGCTCACGTGCACACCATCAAGTACTACGGCCCCGACCGTAACACCGGCTTCACCCCGATTCCGGCAATGTCCATGGCGTCCTTCAGCGCGGGTGTTCGCTACATCCAGCTGGCCGGTGGCGTCATGACCAGCTTCTACGACTGGTACGCTGACCTCCCCGTGGCTTCCCCGCAGGTCTTCGGCGACCAGACCGACGTTCCCGAGTCCGGCGACTGGTGGGACGCTGCATACCTCATCATGTGGGGTGCAAACGTTCCGCTGACCCGTACCCCGGATGCTCACTGGGTCTCCGAGGTCCGCTACCGCGGTACCAAGGTTGTCACCGTGAGCCCCGACTACGCCGACAACACCAAGTTCGCTGACGAGTGGCTGCCCGCCCAGGCAGGTACCGACGCGGCACTGGCAATGGCGATGGGCCACGTCATCCTTAAGGAGAACTACGTCGACCAGCGTGTCGAGTTCTTCGAGGACTTCTCCCTGACCTACACCGACCTTCCCTTCCTGGTCACCCTGGAAACCCGTGAAGACGGCATTAAGGTTCCCTCCAAGTTCCTGACTGCGGCTAAGCTCGCTGGCGAGGCTGAGCAGCCGAACGCTGACTTCAAGCCCGTCCTGATGGACCGCGAGACTGGCGAGGTCTTCGTGCCCAACGGCACCATGGGTCACCGTTACGCTCAGGAAGACCAGGGCAAGTGGAACCTGGATTTGCAGGGTCGTAAGCCGATTCTGTCGATTCGCGACCTGCCTCAGGGCCAGTCCGCAGCGGTTGAGATTAAGATGCCGACCTTCGATAACCCGAAGGGTCACGGCGACGTCATTACCCGCGGCGTGCCCGTAACCTACGTTGATGGTCACGAAGTTACTACCGTCTTCGATATCATGCTGGCACAGTACGGTGTGGGCCGTGAGGGTCTGCCCGGTACCTGGGCTAAGGACTACGAGGACTGGAACGTTCAGAACACCCCGGCATGGCAGGAGCAGATTACTTCTGTCCCCGCCGAGGCTGTTATTCGCGTTGCCCGCGAGTTCGCCAAGAGCGCCCTGGATTCCGGCGGCCGCTCCATGGTCATCTTCGGTGCAGGTATCTGCCAGTGGTACCACGCTGACACCACCTACCGCGCTATCCTCGCTCTGCTGAACCTGACCGGTTGCCAGGGTCGCAACGGTGGCGGTTGGGCTCACTACGTGGGCCAGGAGAAGGCACGTCCTCTGACCGGTCTGACCAACATTGCGAACGCTCTGGACTGGAGCCGCCCGCCGCGTCACATGATCGGTACCGGCTTCTGGTACATGCACACTGACCAGTTCCGTCAGGACGCATACTCCACCGACTACCTGCAGTCCCCGCTGGCTAAGGGCGAGCTGCGCGACGTTCACACTGCTGACGTTGTGGCACGTTCTACCCGTATGGGCTGGATGCCGTTCTACCCGCAGTTCCCCGAGAACTCGCTGGATCTGGCAGACAAGGCAGAGCAGGCAGTGGCACGCGGCGAGGCTTCCTCGAACGCGGACTACATTGCACAGCGCCTGAACTCCGGTGACCTGGAGTTCTCCGTTGAGGACGTTGACAACCCCGTCAACTGGCCTCGTACCCTGACCCTGTGGCGTTCGAACCTGTTCGGTTCCTCCGCTAAGGGTGAGAGCTACTTCCTGAAGCACCTGGTCGGTAGCATGGACAACGTCCAGGGCTCCGACTCGGAGAAGCTGCCGAACGAAGTGAAGTGGGTTGAGGACGCGCCTCAGGGCAAGCTGGATCTGCTGGTCACCTCGGACTTCCGTATGACCTCCACGACCCTGCTGTCTGACATCGTTCTGCCGACTGCTACCTGGTACGAGAAGCACGATATCTCCTCGACCGATATGCACCCGTTCCTGCACGCGTTCTCCCCGGCAATTGACCCGCCGTGGGAGGCAAAGACCGACCACGAGACCTTCAAGGCACTGGCGTTTGAGTTCAGCCGCCTGGCTAAGAAGCACCTCGGCGTCCGTAAGGACATCGTTTCGGTCCCGCTGTTGCACGACACCCCCGGCCAGATTGCTCAGCCCGGCGGTCACGCACCCGACTGGAAGAACACCCCCGGTATGGTGGGCGTACCCGGCAAGAACATGCCGAACTTCGTCACCGTCGAGCGCGACTACGGCGCACTGTACGACATGTACACCACCGTTGGCCCGCTGTTCGATAAGCTCGGTGCAACCACCAAGTTCATCACTTACGACCTGAAGGACGAAGTCGCGAAGATGGCTAAGGAATTCGGCGTGATGGACTCCGGTAAGGGCGCAGGCCGTCCGGCACTGGATACCGACGTGAAGATTTCTGAAGCAATCCTCATGATTTCCGGTACCTCCAACGGTGAGGTCGCTGTCAAGGGCTTCAAGGAGCTTGAGAAGCAGACCGGTCTGCACCTGATGGACCTGGCAGAAGGTAACGAGGAACGTCGTATCACCTTCCCTATGACCCAGGCCGCACCGCAGCCCGTGATGACCTCCCCCGAGTGGTCCGGTTCGGAGACCGGTGGTCGCCGTTACGCTCCGTTCACCGTCAACATCGAGAAGAAGAAGCCGTTCCACACCCTGACCGGCCGTATGCACTTCTTCCTCGACCACGACTGGATGCACGAAATGGGCGAGGCTCTGCCGATTTACCGTCCGCCGCTGGATATGACCGGCCTGTACAACGAGCCTGAGCTCGGTACTACCGATGGTGTTTCGGTTGCTGTTCGCTACCTGACCCCGCACAACAAGTGGGCAATTCACTCGCAGTACTTCGATAACCACTACATGCTGAGCATGTTCCGTGGCGGTCCGACTGCATGGATGAGCCCGCAGGACGCTGAGAAGATTGGCGTCAAGGATGGCGAGTGGATTGAGTGTGTGAACACCAATGGTGTCTTCGTCGGCCGTGCGGTTGTTTCGCACCGTATGCCCGAGGGCGTTTGCTACGTCTACCACGCTCAGGAGCGTATGGTTAGCCCGAAGTCTGAAGTCACCGGTAAGCGCGGTGGTATTCACAACTCGGTGACCCGTATTCTTCTGAAGCCCACCCACATGATTGGTGGCTACGCTCACCAGGCGTTCGCCTTCAACTATCTTGGACCGACCGGTAACCAGCGAGACATCGTCTCGTACATCCGTCGCCGTAAGTCCCAGGAGGTAACTTTCTAATGCGCGTTATGGCACAAGTTGCTATGGTGATGGCGCTCGATAAGTGCATCGGCTGCCACACCTGCTCCGTGACCTGTAAGCAGGCATGGACGAACCGAGCCGGTACCGAGTACGTCTGGTTCAACAACGTTGAGACTCGTCCCGGCCAGGGTTACCCCCGCCGTTACGAGGATCAGGAGAAGTGGAAGGGCGGCTGGGTGCTGAACAAGCGCGGTCGTCTGGAGCTCAAGAGCGGTAACCGCTTCCAGAAGCTCTTCACGATCTTTGCTTCCCCGATTCAGCCCGAGCTGAACGACTACTACGAGCCCTGGACCTACGATTACCAGAACCTGACCAGTGCTCCTCTGGGTGATGACTTCCCGGCTGCTAAGCCGGTCTCCCTCATCACCGGTGAGGACACCAAGGTCGAGTGGGGTATGAACTGGGACGACAACCTGGCTGGTGCGACCGAGTACGGTCACCTGGACCCGCTGGTTGAGAAGGTTCGCAAGAAGGCTGAGGACAAGATTAAGTTCGAGTTCGAGCAGACCTTCATGTTCTACCTGCCTCGTATTTGTGAGCACTGCTTGAACCCCTCCTGCATGGCTTCTTGCCCCTCCGGCGCTATCTACAAGCGCGCTGAGGACGGTATCGTTCTGGTTGACCAGGACCGTTGCCGCGGTTGGCGTCAGTGCATCACCGGCTGCCCCTACAAGAAGGTGTACTTCAACCACAAGACGGGTAAGGCTGAGAAGTGTACCTTCTGCTACCCCCGTATTGAGGCTGGTATTCCGACCGTGTGTGCTGAGACCTGTGTTGGTCGTATGCGCTACATCGGTATCTTCCTCTACGATGCAGACCGCGTGACTGAGGCTGCTTCGGTTGAGGATGAGAAGGACCTCTACGAGGCTCAGCTGTCGCTGATGCTTGATCCTTCGGATCCGGCTGTGATTGAGCAGGCTCGTAAGAACGACATCCCCGATGCGTGGATTACTGCAGCTCAGAAGTCGCCCGTGTACAAGCTGGCGAAGGAGTGGAAGGTGGCCCTGCCCCTGCACCCCGAGTACCGCACCATGCCGATGGTTTGGTACGTGCCGCCGCTGTCTCCGATTGTTGACCTGCTCAAGGAGCAGGGCCACGATGCAGAGAACAGCAACAACCTGTTCGGCGCTATTGAGTCTCTCCGTATTCCGGTTGAGTACCTGGCTGAGCTGTTCACCGCTGGTGACACTGAGGTTGTTACTAACGTTCTGCGCCGCCTGGCTGCGATGCGTTCGTACATGCGTGACATCAACCTCGGTGGCGAAGGCAACGAGGAGATTGCTCAGGCAGTTGGCATGACTGGTCAGCAGGTGTACGAGATGTACCGCCTGATGGCTATCGCTAAGTACAACGAGCGTTACGTCATTCCGAAGGCTCACATGGAAGACGCCCACAACCTTGAGGAAATGGGCTGCTCCCTGAGCGTGGATGGCGGACCCGGCATGTACGGCGATGCGTTCAACGACATGGAGGGTCGCCCGACCCCCGTGTCCACCGGTGTCTACGAGGCTAACAACAAGGTCAGCTTGTTCAGCTGGGATGGTTCTTCCCGTCCTGACGGCCTCTTCCCGAATACCACCGGAAAGAAGTAATAAGTGGCTGGATTCTTTTCCAAGCTCATGGGCAAGGCCGGTTCCGAGGCTACTGTCTCGGAGCCGGCTCAGCCGGAGAACCCGTTTGATATCGATTACGGTCCCGGCGAGGATAAGGACTCGGTGATTTACCAGGTGAGCGGTATGCTCCTGGGCTACCCCGATGAGGAGACTCTGAAGGTTCTGCCTGAACTGGTGGAGATTACCGCTTCCACCCAGGATGAGGCTTTCATTGCTGCCGTTGATGCGGTTCAGCAGTGGCTGACTTCTAAGGACCTGGAGGATGTGCAGTCCGAGTACGTGCAGGAGTACGACCTTTCGCGTCGTCATTCTCTGCATCTGTCCTACTGGACCGATGGCGATACCCGCCGCCGTGGTGAGACTCTTCTGCGTTTTAAGCAGATGTACCGCGACTCCGGTATGTTGACCGTTTTGAATGGTGAGCTTCCGGACTACCTGCCGCTGGTGCTGGAGTTCTGTGCGTTGGTGGATCGCCGTAAGGGCCGTTCCGCTTTGCAGGCGTACCGTCCGTCCCTTGAGCTTCTTCGTCTGTCCATGAAGGACGGAAATCTGCCCCACTACGGGTTGTTGCAGAGCATCTGCGATACCCTTCCTGGCGTCTCTCCGCAGACTCAGGAGGAGGTCCAGAAGATGGCTGGCTACGGCCCTCCCGTCGAGACTGTTGGCCTGAATGGCTACGCTGATCATCAGCTGCTCCAGCAGGCTTCGGCTCGTTCTAACTAGTTTTATCCCTTGTGAGGAGACAACACGTGTACGTACTTGCTTCTGAGAACGCAGGACATGCTGCACAGGCTGTAGCCGATCCGGGTATTGTTGACATCCTGCTGTGGGGCGTTCTGCCCTATGTTGCACTGGTCATTCTGATTGGTGGCACCATTTGGCGTTACCGTACTGACCAGTTCGGATGGACTACCCGCTCGTCCCAGGTCTATGAATCGAAGCTGTTGCGCATCGCTTCGCCCCTGTTCCATTACGGTCTTGCGGCCGTTTTCCTTGGCCACGTTGGTGGTCTGGTGGTGCCTAAGGCATTCACCGACCTGGTCGTTTCGGATGACACTTACCACATTGTGGCGCTGGTCGGCGGTTCTGTTGCTGCGGTCGCAACCATTGTTGGTATGTTCGTTCTGATTGGTCGCCGTGTTTCGAACTCTCGTGTGCGTTCGGCTACCACTCGTAATGACGTTTTCATGTATGTCGTTTTGGTTCTGGTGATTCTCGCCGGTACTGCGGCTACTCTGATTTCGGCAGTGAACCCCTCGGGCGGTTTGCCTCCGGTGAATGGTCACGAGGTTCACTTCAACTACCGTGAGACCATTTCTGTGTGGTTCCGTTCGCTGTTCTACTTCCACCCTGAGGTAGCTTTGATGGTGAATATTCCCGTGGCTTTCAAGATTCACATCGTGGTGGCTATGGTTCTGTTCATCATTTGGCCCTTTACCCGCCTGGTGCACGCACTGACTGTGCCCCTGCACTACCTCTTCCGCCCCTACACCGTGTACCGCTCTCGTGGCGGCCAGCGTGTTGGTGCACGTCGAGGTTGGGATCCGGTAGGTACTCTCCCGCGTGAGCGCGCCGACCGCTAATACACATATCCATATTGCAAAAGAGGAAATATGAGCACCCCTGTTGCACCGAGCTACGACCTGAAGAATGGTCAGCTCCGTAACGTTCTGCTGGCAACGTTCATCTCGACCATTGGTTTCTGGGCATGGACCATCGTTGGCCCGCTGGCGAAGATGTACGCAAAGCAGATGCACCTGGACGCTGGTATGACCAGCCTTCTGGTTGCTATGCCGATTTTCATCGGCGCTATCGGCCGTATTCCCGTTGGTGGTCTGACTGACCGCTACGGTGGTCGTATTATGTTCACCGCTGTTCTGGCGATTAGCGCACCCCTGGTCTTCCTGGTTGGTGTTGCTGGTCAGATGAACTCGCTGCCCATGCTGCTTGTTGTGGCGTTCTTCCTGGGTATTGCGGGTACCGTGTTCGCTGTGGGTATTCCCTTCAGTTCCGCATGGTATGACGCTTCCAAGAAGGGTTTTGCGACCGGTGTGTTCGGTGCCGGCATGGTGGGTACTGCAATTTCTGCATTCGCTACCCCCCGCCTGGTGCAGGGTATTGGTTACTTCCAGACTCACGTTCTGATTGCTGTTATCTGTGCTGTAACCGCTGCTATCTCTTTCTTCTTCTTGAAGGATTCTCCGGCAACCATCGGCCGTGAGGTTACTCCGCTGATGCCGAAGATTGTTCAGGCATTCAAGGTGAAGACCACTTGGCAGCTGTGCTTCCTCTACGCTGTTGTGTTCGGTGCGTTCGTGGCATTCTCGAACTACCTGCCCACTTACCTGAGCAACATCTACAACTTCAACGCTAACGACGCTGGTATGCGTGCGGCTGGCTTCGCGGCTGCTGCCGTGATTGCTCGTCCCTTCGGTGGTGTGCTGGCTGATAAGTTCGGTCCGAAGATTATCACCCTCATCTCCCTGGGTGGTGTGGTGATCCTGGCAGTTATTACCGCGTTCCAGCCTGATGCTGAGCACGTGTATGGTGCTGTTTTCATCCTGATGGCTGCTCTTCTGGGTCTGGGCCACGGCTCGGTCTTCGGCTGGGTGGCTCGTGCGGCTGATCCGAAGAACGTTGGTGCGGTGTCCGGTGTGGTTGCTGCTGCTGGCGCTCTGGGTGGTTTCTTCCCGCCGCTGGTGATGGGTGCAACCTACAACCAGGCTGAGAACAACTACTTCATCGGTCTGATGCTGCTGGCCGTGACCGCGTTCCTCGCCTTCCTGTCGGCATTCCTCGTGCCGCACGGTGGCAAGCCTAACCACGCTAAGTAGGGTCTTCTAGTACATCCTTCTGCAGGGTGTATATGAAGTTTGCTTTGACTGAGTCCGGCTCGTTTTCTCTTCGGAGGGAACGAGCCGGACTTTGTGCTTTTCTGCTGTTTTGTCCTCTAACAGGGGTGGGCTTTGGCGGGGCAGAAGAGTTTGATGTTTGGGCATGTCGAATGTTGGTAAAGCTGGCGAAACTTTGTGGAGATGTGGGACACTTTAAAGTGTTCGACTCGTCGCAATAGCGCGACGTGACCCCTCTACGGTTTGCGCCGACCAATAGGAGAATCCTATGTCCTTTATTGATCGTCATCTCGGCCCCCGTTCCGCAGACGCAGAGCAGATGCTCGAAACCCTGGGATACTCTTCCCTGGATGCGCTGATGGACGCTGTCGTCCCCTCCCAGATTCGCCTTGACGGCGAATTGCAGCTGCCTGCTCCGCTGTCGGAGCATGAGGCTCAGGCAAAGATTGCCGGCTACGCTGCGAAGAATAAGGTTCTCGCCCAGATGATTGGTGCCGGATACTATGACGCTGTAACTCCCGCGGTTCTGCGCCGTAACATTCTGGAAAACCCCGGTTTCTACACTTCTTACACCCCGTACCAGGCTGAGATTTCTCAGGGCCGCCTGGAGGCTCTGCTGAACTTCCAGAACACCGTGATGGAGCTGACCGGCCTGGAGATTGCAAACTCCTCCCTGCTGGATGAGGCGTCCGCAGTGGCTGAAGCAGCTGTCATGATGCACCGTGCAAACCGCAAGGTGAAGAACGGCTTCTTCGCTATTGACTCCCGTTGCCTGCCTCAGGTTATTTCGGTGACTCGTGGACGTGCAGAGATGCTCGGCATTCCTTTCGTGATTACTGATTTCTCTGAGGGTCTGCCCGAGGGTGACCTGTACGGTGTCATCCTGGCGTACCCCGGCAATGAAGGCGATATCCGCGATATTGAGCCGTTGATTAAGGCTGCTAAGGAGCGTAACGCTCTGGTTACCGTTGCTGCTGACCTGCTGGCTCTGACCCTGCTGAAGTCCCCTGGTGAGCTGGGCGCTGATATCGCTGTGGGTAATACTCAGCGTTTCGGTCTGCCTTTCTTCTTCGGTGGCCCCCACGCTGCGTACATGGCTGTTCACAAGGGTATGGAGCGTACCATGCCTGGCCGTCTGGTGGGTGTTTCTAAGGACTCTGCCGGTAAGCCTGCTTACCGTCTGGCTCTGCAGACTCGTGAGCAGCACATCCGCCGTGAGAAGGCTACTTCCAATATTTGTACTGCTCAGGCTCTGCTGGCGATTGTTGCTGGCGCTTACGCGATGTACCACGGTCCTGAGGGCCTGCGCGCTATCGCGAACCGCCTGCACACCAACGCCGCTCGTGTTGCTACCGCGCTGAAGGCTGCGGGCTACGGTATCGCCCACGATACTTTCTTCGACACCGTTGTGGTGGAGGCTGCTGGCCGTGCTGACGAGCTGGTTGCGAAGGCTCTGGAAGCTGGCGTGAACATCCGCCGCTTCGACGAGAACCGTGTTGGTATTTCCGTGGGTGAGTCTCATGGTGAGGAGCTGCTCAAGGGCCTGGTTGAGGCTCTGGGCGGCACCCTGGGTGAGGCAGATGCACAGTACGATCTGCCCGCTGAGCTGCTGCGTACCGATGAGTACATGCAGCACCCGATTTTCCACAAGTACCGCTCCGAGACCGAGATGATGCGCTACCTGCGTCACCTCGCTGATAAGGACCTGGCACTTGACCGCACCATGATTCCGCTGGGTTCGTGCACCATGAAGCTGAACGCGGCCGCTGAGATGGAGCCCATCTCCTGGCCTGAGTTCGCGAACATCCACCCGCTGGTCCCGGAGGACCAGGCAGAGGGCTGGCACGAGCTGATTAAGGATTTGAGCGAGTGGCTGGTTGCTATTACCGGTTACGATGCTATCTCGCTGCAGCCGAACTCGGGTGCGACCGGTGAGTACGCTGGTCTGCGCGCTATCCGTTCCTTCCATGAGGCTAACGGTGACCACGAGCGCGATACCGTCCTGATTCCGCTGTCTGCTCACGGCACCAACGCGGCATCTGCTGCTCTGGCTGGTCTGAAGGTTGCCGGTGTGGCAACTGCGGCTGACGGTTCGATTGATGTTGACGACCTGAAGGCAAAGATTGAGAAGTACGGCCCCAAGGTTGCCGGCATCATGATTACCTACCCTTCCACTCACGGTGTGTTTGAGGAGCAGGTTGCTGAGGTTTGCCAGCTGGTTCACGAGGCTGGCGGCCAGGTGTACCTGGATGGCGCGAACCTGAACGCTCAGATGGGCTTCGCTCAGCCCGGTAAGTTCGGCGGCGACGTTTCGCACCTGAACCTGCACAAGACCTTCTCCATTCCTCACGGTGGTGGCGGCCCCGGTGTTGGCCCGCTGGCTGTTCGTGAGCACCTGGCGAAGTTCCTGCCCGGCGACGCATACCGCGCTGATGCTGAAGGTAAGCTCCCCAACGATGCTGCACTGCCGATTTCTCAGGCGTTCTTCGGTTCTGCCGGTGTTCTGCCGATTAGCTGGATGTACATTGCGATGACTGGTGCTCAGGGTCTGAAGGACTCTTCGCAGTACGCGGTGCTGAACGCTAACTACATTGCGAAGAAGCTCAACGACAAGTACCCGGTGCTGTACACCGGCCCCGGCGGTCTGGTCGCTCACGAGTGCATCCTGGACCTGCGTCAGCTGACCGATCAGTCTCACGTGACTGCTGAGGACGTCTGCAAGCGTCTGATGGACTTCGGCTTCCACGCTCCGACTCTGGCGTTCCCGGTTCCGGGCACCCTGATGGTTGAGCCGACTGAGTCTGAGTCGAAGGAAGAGCTGGACCGCTTCATTGAGGCAATGGAGACCATCTACGACGAGATTATCGAGGTGGCTGAGGGCAAGGTCGCTGTGGATGATTCGGTTCTGCGCAACGCACCGCACACCGTTGATGTGGTGAGCGCTGATGAGTGGGATCGCCCCTACAGCCGTACTCAGGCAGCTTTCCCTGTCCCGAGCCTGCGCGCTAACAAGTACTTCACCTCGGTGGGTCGTATTGATGGCGCTGGCGGTGACCGTAACTTCGTGTGCGAATGCCCCCCGATGGAGGCTTTCGACCTGGAAGCATAAGGAGCCTGTAACGCTCCTGGGTAGGCTGTAGCGGTCTACCTGCCTCACCCGTCCTCAGGTTTCTGGGGGCGGGTGGGGGTCGCCTCCGCAGCGTATCTCGTGTCTGTGGGGGTGAACTAAATCTACGACGATTGAACGATAACAGCACAAGGCTGTGCGTGAGGAGAACCTAATGTCCCCCAAGAAGACCTCCCTGTACCCGGTTCACGAGAAGCTGGGCGCTTCTTTCACCGACTTTGGTGGCTGGGATATGCCCCTGAAGTATGCTAACGACGTTGCTGAGCACGAGGCTGTCCGTACTCGTGCCGGTATTTTCGACCTGTCTCACATGGGTGAGTTCCGTGTGACCGGCCCGGATGCGGGTGCGTTCCTGGATTACGCTCTGGTGTCGAACATGTCCATCCTGAAGGTTGGTAAGGCGAAGTACTCGATCCTGGTCAACGATAAGGGCGGCGTGATTGACGACCTGATTACTTACCGTCTGGGCGATGAGGAATTCATGGTCGTTCCGAACGCTTCGAACATTGACACTGACTTCGCGGCGATGAGCGAGCGCCTGGGCGATTTTAACGTTGAGTTTGTGAATGAGTCGGATCAGACTTCTCTGGTGGCTGTTCAGGGTCCTCGTGCTGAGGAGATTCTGCTGGCTGCTGGCGTGTCTGATGAAGAGGCTGTCCGTGAGCTGAAGTACTACGCTTCGGTACCGCTGACTGTTGCCGGCGTTGATGTTTTGCTGGCTCGTACCGGTTACACCGGTGAGGATGGCTTCGAGCTGTTCGTTCCGAATGAGAACGCTGTTGAGCTGTGGGATAAGCTGGCTGCTGCCGGTGAGCCTTTCGGTATGATTCCTGCCGGTCTGGCTTCTCGTGACTCCCTGCGTCTTGAAGCTGGTATGCCGCTGTACGGTAACGAGCTGGGTCTTGAGATTACTCCGTTTGAGTCCGGTTTGGGTCGCCTGGTTGAGATTGCTCTGGAGAAGAAGGCTGCTAACTTTGTGGGTCGTGAGGCTCTGACTGAGTTGGCTAAGAGTGAATCGAAGCGTATCCTGGTTGGTCTGAAGGCTCAGGCGAAGCGTCCTGCTCGTGCCGGTTCTAAGCTGGTGGATGCTGAAGGTAATGAGATTGGTGAGGTTACCTCCGGTATTCCTTCCCCGACTTTGGGCTTCCCGATTGCTATGGCGCTGGTGAACCGTGAGTTCTCTGAGGTTGGCTCTACTGTGGATGTTGATATCCGCGGTAAGCGTGCTCCGTTTGATGTTGTGGCTCTGCCGTTCTACAAGCGTGAGAAGTAAGAGTTTTTCTGCAGATAATCTGTAGGGTAGAGGCGTCGTGTCCCGTGTGGGCACGGCGCCTTTTCTGCGCCGTGAGGTGGGCGTTGAATAGCGAGGGAGGGCGTGAGGTGTTCTGAACCTTAGTTTGTGATGGTTCTGAAGTGCGTTAGGATTAGAGCGGCCAGTCAAGGGTGATTGTCCGCACTTATAGACCGCAGATTGATGTGTGGTTCCTCCATTCAGGGGCGCGTATCTTTTGGTGCGGTGCACAGACATTATTTATTTGAAGGACAGAATGTGGCTATTAACCAGAGCGCGCCCAGCAGCGCCCAGAAGAAGGCAGAGGCTCTGCCGTATGACATCAGTGTTTTTGAGATGTTCAGCGTTGGTGTGGGCCCTTCGAGTTCGCATACGGTGGGGCCGATGCGCGCTTCGAACCGTTTTGTGGCGGAGCTGATTGATGAGGGTCTGCTGGACCGTGTGACGGGTGTGCATGTTGATTTGTATGGTTCGTTGGCGGCTACGGGTGCTGGTCACGGTACGATGAGTGCTGCGTTGAAGGGCCTGTGTGGTTTTGTTCCGGAGACTATCAATATCGCTGATTCTGAGGCGATGATTGAGCGCAATAGCGTGGATGGTACTTTGCCGCTTGCTGGTTACCCGTCCTCTGCGTACGGTGTGACTGCGCCAGGCGGTGAGGAGCAGAAGGTGTACGGCCCGGTGGTGAAGTACCGTGAGCTGGATATGACTCTGCGCCCTCTGACGGTTCTTCCGCGCCATACGAACGGCATGAAGATCGCGGCGTTTGCCGGTGAGCAGCTGCTGTTGGAGCGTACCTACTATTCCATTGGTGGCGGTTTCATTGTTGAGGGTGATGAGGAGGCGACCGGTGGTGCGTCGCTGATGAACCCTCCGTATCCGTTCGGTTCGGCTACTGAGCTGCTGGAGATGGCGAATGAGGCTGGGTTGTCGATTGCGCAGTTGAAGATGGCGAATGAGTGTTCTCTGCGTTCTGAGCAGGAGGTCCGTGATGGCATCTTGCATATCTACCGTGTGATGAAGGAGTGCATTGGCTCTTCCCTGGCACGTGTGGGTTATTTGCCGGGCCCGCTGAAGGTGCGTTGCCGCGCGGGTGCGTGGCATCGCGATTTGATGGTGGAGGATCCTTCGAAGTCTCCTGAGTTCGCTATTGACTGGGTGAATCTGATTGCTTTGGCGGTCAATGAGGAGAACGCTTTTGGCGGTCGCGTGGTGACTGCTCCGACGAATGGTGCTGCGGGTATTATTCCGGCGGTGTTGCATTATGCGATGAACTACACGCAGGGTATTCGCCATTGCGGTCAGGCTGCTCGTGATCAGGCGGTTGTTGATTTCTTCTTGGCGTCTTCTGCTGTAGGCGTGCTGTATAAGAAGCGCGCGTCGATTTCTGGTGCTGAGGTTGGTTGCCAGGGCGAGGTGGGTAGTGCCTCATCGATGGCTGCTGCCGGTTTGGCGCAGGTGATGGGTGGTACTCCTGAGCAGGTTGAGAATGCTGCTGAGATTGCGATGGAGCACAACTTGGGTCTGACCTGTGACCCGGTGGGTGGTTTGGTGCAGATTCCGTGTATTGAGCGTAATGCAATGGCGGCGTCGAATGCTGTGACGGCTGCTCGTATGGCGTTGCGTGGTGATGGTACGCACCGTGTGTCGTTGGATCAGGTGATTGAGACGATGCGTCAGACCGGTTTGGATATGTCTCACCGCTATAAGGAGACGTCTATGGGCGGTTTGGCTGTGAATGTGGTGGAATGCTAGGTGCATGCCGTGGCAGGTTTGCACTCCTGATGTGGGTGTGGTAGACAGAAAGGCTTTCTTCCTGTATTGTTAGTATTTACGCTTTCCCTAACCTTTGTGCCTTCATATAGCGGTGGGCACGGGCTGAAGGTGACGTTTTTCCGTCCGACTCTATAGCTTCGAGCACCGTTTTATTCGGGGGCTGAGGTTGTCGTGTCGCCGGTAATGTCGCCGGGAGGCTGATTGCTAACAGACATGTCTGTGGAAGGATCCCCATTTTGGTCGCTTCGAGCACCTCGAATCATGACGCCGCTAACGGCGCGGAGAACGTCTCCCGCCGAATTTCATTCGCGAAGATTAACGAACCGCTGAAGGTTCCCAACCTGCTTGCTATCCAGACCGATAGCTTCGACCGCCTCGTGGGTAACGAGCGCTGGGCGGAGCGTCTGGAAAAGGCGCAGGCTGCAGGTGACAATTCTGTCCCCGCCCAGTCCGGTCTGGCTGAGATTTTTGAAGAAATCTCCCCGATCCGTGACTTCCAGGAGACTATGCAGCTCTCCTTCTCTGAGCCTGAGTTTGCTGACCCCAAGTACTCTGTTGAGGAGTGCAAGGACCGCGACGCAACCTACTCGGCTCCGCTGTACATTAAGGCTGAATTCATGAACCTCGCTACTGGCGAGGTCAAGCAGCAGACCCTGTTCATGGGTGACTTCCCCCTGATGACCGAGGCCGGTACCTTCGTTATTAACGGTACTGAGCGTGTGGTCGTTTCTCAGCTGGTGCGTTCCCCCGGTGCTTACTTCGAGAAGGCTCCCGACCGTACCTCCGATAAGGACATTTACTCTGCCCGCGTGATTCCTTCCCGCGGTGCATGGTTTGAGCTTGAGATTGATAAGCGCGACCAGGTGGGCGTGCGTCTGGACCGTAAGCGTAAGCAGTCTGTGACTGTTCTGCTGAAGGCTCTGGGCTGGACCGAGTCCAAGATTCTGGCTGAGTTCGGTCAGTACGACTCCATCCGCGCAACCCTGGAGAAGGACTCCGTTAAGGACCGCGACGAGGCTCTGCTGGATATCTACCGCAAGCTGCGTCCGGGCGAACCCCCGACGGTTGAAGCTGCCCAGGCTCTGCTGGACAACATGTACTTCACCCCGCGCCGCTACGACCTGGCGAAGGTTGGTCGTTACAAGCTGAACCGTAAGCTCGGCGTGGACGTTCCCATGGATTCCCCCGAGGCTTCCGTTCTGAGCCAGGACGACATCGCCCAGATGATTCGTTACCTCTGCGCTCTACACGCAGGCGAGACCACCATCCCCGGTGTTCGTGACGGCGAGGAAATCTCCCTCAAGATTGATATCGACGATATTGACCACTTCGGCAACCGTCGTATCCGCACCGTGGGCGAGCTGATTGAGAACCAGATCCGTACCGGTCTGTCCCGTATGGAGCGTGTGGTTCGCGAGCGCATGACCACCCAGGATGTGGACGCTATCACCCCGCAGTCCTTGGTGAACATCCGCCCCGTCGTGGCAGCTATCAAGGAGTTCTTCGGTACTTCTCAGCTGTCGCAGTTCATGGACCAGAACAACCCGCTGGCAGGTCTGACCCACAAGCGTCGTCTGTCCGCACTGGGTCCGGGCGGTCTGTCCCGTGACCGTGCAGGCATGGAAGTTCGAGACGTCCACCCCTCGCACTACGGTCGTATGTGCCCCATTGAAACCCCTGAAGGCCCGAACATTGGTCTGATTGGTTCGCTGGCGACCTACGGTCGCATCAACTCCTTCGGTTTCATTGAGACCCCCTACCGCGTGGTGACTGACGGCCGCGTGACCGATGAGGTCCGCTACCTGACCGCTGACGACGAGAAGTCTGTTGTTATCGCACAGGCAAACGCACCGCTGAACGCTGACCGCACCTTCGCTGAAAACGAGGTTCTCTGCCGTGCGGGCGATGGTTCTGGCGAAGCTGTTCTGGTTGCTCCCGGCGCCGTTCAGTACATGGACGTCTCCCCGCGCCAGATGGTGTCTGTTGCTACCGCTCTGATTCCTTACCTGGAGCACGACGACGCTAACCGAGCACTGATGGGTGCTAACATGCAGCGTCAGGCTGTGCCCCTGCTGGAGTCTGAGGCTCCCGTGGTTGGTACCGGTATGGAGAAGTACGCAGCACTGGACTCCGGTGACTCCGTGCTCGCGAAGAAGCCCGGTGTGGTTTCCTCCGTGGACGCTAAGACCGTTATCGTCCGTAACGACGACGGCTCTGTCTCCACCTACCCGATCATGAAGTTCTCCCGCTCGAACCCGGGTAACTGCTACAACCAGCGCGTTGTGGTGAAGGAAGGCCAGCGCGTCGAATACCGCGACGTTATTGCTGATGGCCCCTCCACCGACGGCGGCGAGCTGGCACTGGGTAAGAACCTGCTCGTGGCATACATGCCGTGGGAAGGCCTGAACTACGAGGATGCGATCATCCTCTCCCAGCGCATGGTTTCTGAGGACGTGCTGACCTCGATTCACATTGAGGAGCACGAGATTGACGCCCGCGACACCAAGCTGGGCCCCGAGGAGATTACCCGCGACATTCCGAACGTGTCCGAGGATGTTCTCTCGGCTCTGGACGAGCGCGGCATCATCCACATCGGTGCTGAGGTTGAGGCTGGCGACATCCTGGTTGGTAAGGTCACCCCCAAGGGCGAGACCGAGCTGACCCCCGAGGAGCGCCTGCTGCGCGCAATCTTCGGTGAGAAGTCTCGCGAGGTTCGCGACACCTCCCTGAAGGTTCCTCACGGTGAGTCCGGTACCGTCATCGGTATCCGCATCTTCGACCGCGAGAGCAACGATGAGGACGATCTGCCCCCGGGCGTGAACCAGCTGGTCCGCGTGTACGTGGCTCAGAAGCGTAAGATTACCGACGGCGACAAGCTCGCAGGCCGCCACGGTAACAAGGGTGTTATTTCCAAGATCCTGCCGATCGAGGATATGCCCTTCCTGGAAGACGGTACCCCCGTGGACGTTATCCTGAACCCGCTGGGTGTGCCCGGTCGTATGAACATTGGTCAGGTTCTGGAAGTCCACACCGGTTGGCTGGCTAAGCAGGGTTGGAAGATTGAGGGCGAGCCCGAATGGCTCAAGCACATGCCGAACTTCCCGAAGGAATCCGGCCCGACCCGCCTGGCAACCCCGGTGTTCGACGGTGCCCACGAGGACGAACTGTTCGACCTCATGGATCACTCGAACCCGAACCGCGATGGCGACCGTCTGATCAACCGTTCCGGTAAGGCACGTCTGATTGACGGCCGTTCCGGTGAGCCGTTCCCGGACCCGATTTCGGTTGGTTACCAGTACATCCTGAAGCTGCACCACCTGGTGGATGACAAGATTCACGCTCGTTCCACCGGTCCGTACTCGATGATTACCCAGCAGCCCCTGGGTGGTAAGGCGCAGTTCGGTGGTCAGCGCTTCGGTGAGATGGAAGTGTGGGCGCTGGAGGCATACGGCGCCGCATACACCCTGCAGGAAATCCTGACCGTCAAGTCCGATGACGTGGCGGGCCGTGTGAAGGTTTACGAGGCTATCGTGAAGGGCGAGAACATCCCTGAGCCGGGTATCCCCGAATCCTTCAAGGTTCTTATCAAGGAAATGCAGTCTCTGTGCCTGAACGTCGAGGTGCTCTCCACCGACGGCAAGATTATTGAGATGAGCGACTCGGAGGAAGAAGGCTTCCGGGCAGCAGAAGATATGGGCGTGAGCCTGACCCACGACGAGCCTAGCTCCGTCGACGAGGCATAAGCACCGCCTCCTTCTAGGGTGGGGAACCCCGCATGCGCTCGCGTGCGTTGTGGGGTTCCCGCCCGCTAACCCAAGTCTTCAGAAACTTACAGAAAGAGATTAGGACCGATATGTCCAACGAATCTTCGCTTGGTTTGATGCGAATTGGCCTCGCCACCGCCGACGACATCCGTCGTTGGTCCTTTGGTGAGGTTAAGAAGCCCGAGACCATCAACTACCGTACCCTGAAGCCCGAGAAGGACGGCCTCTTCGACGAGCGTATCTTCGGCCCCACCAAGGACTGGGAGTGCTACTGCGGTAAGTACAAGCGCGTGCGCTTCAAGGGCATTGTGTGTGAGCGCTGTGGTGTTGAGGTGACCCGCTCTAAGGTACGTCGTGAGCGTATGGGTCACATTGAGCTGGCTGCTCCTGTTACCCACATTTGGTACTTCAAGGGTGTTCCTTCCCGCCTGGGTTACCTGCTGGATCTGGCTCCGAAGGACCTGGAGAAGGTCATTTACTTCGCTGCGTACATGATCACTAAGGTTGACGAGGAAGCTCGTCACGAGGATCTGCCGATGCTGCAGGCTGCTCACGACCGTGAGAAGCAGGAGCTTGAGGCTGCTCTGAACGCTGACGTGAACGCTATCAGCCGTGAGGTTGAGGCGGAGCTGGCTCGTATTGAGGCAGAAGGCGGCAAGGCTGCTGAGAAGCGTAAGCTGCGTGATAACGCTGAGCGTCAGCTCGCGTCGGTACGTAAGCGTTACGAGCGTGAGGCTGAGCACCTGGATCGTGTGTGGGATCGCTTCAAGAACCTGAAGGTCGCTGACCTTGAGGGTGACGAGGCGCTGTACCGTTCCATGATTGATAAGTACGGCCTGTACTTTGAGGGCGCGATGGGCGCAGAGGCTATTAAGAAGCGTCTGGAGTCCTTCGACCTGGAGGCTGAGGCTGAGGCTCTCAAGGAGATTATTCAGACCGGTAAGGGCCAGAAGAAGACCCGCGCCCTGAAGCGCCTGAAGGTTGTTAACGCCTTCTTGACCACTAACAACTCTCCGCTGGGTATGGTCCTGGATGTCGTTCCGGTTATTCCGCCGGAACTGCGCCCGATGGTTCAGCTGGACGGTGGCCGCTTCGCGACCTCCGACCTGAACGACCTGTACCGTCGTGTGATTAACCGTAACAACCGTTTGAAGCGTCTGCTGGAGCTGGGTGCTCCCGAGATTATCGTGAACAACGAGAAGCGTATGCTGCAGGAAGCTGTGGACTCGCTCTTCGATAACGGTCGTCGCGGTCGCCCGGTGACCGGCCCCGGTAACCGCCCCCTGAAGTCTCTGTCTGACATGCTGAAGGGTAAGCAGGGTCGTTTCCGTCAGAACCTGCTCGGTAAGCGTGTTGACTACTCGGGTCGTTCCGTGATTGTGGTTGGTCCTCAGCTGCAGATGCACCAGTGTGGTCTGCCCAAGCAGATGGCGCTGGAGCTGTTCAAGCCCTTCGTTATGAAGCGTCTGGTGGAGCTGAGCCACGCTCAGAACATTAAGAGCGCTAAGCGTATGGTTGAGCGTTTCCGCCCGCAGGTTTGGGACGTTCTGGAAGAGGTTATTGCTGAGCACCCGGTTCTGCTGAACCGTGCACCTACCCTGCACCGCCTCGGTATTCAGGCGTTTGAGCCGAAGCTGGTTGAGGGTAAGGCTATTCAGCTGCACCCGCTGGTTTGCTCCGCGTTCAACGCTGACTTCGATGGTGACCAGATGGCAGTTCATCTGCCGCTGTCTCCTGAGGCTCAGGCTGAGGCTCGTATCCTCATGCTGTCCTCGAACAACATCCTGAAGCCGTCGGATGGCCGCCCTGTGGCTGTTCCTTCGCAGGATATGATTATTGGTCTGTACCACCTGACTACTCCTCGCGATGGTCAGAAGAACGAGGGTCATGCATTCTCCTCGGTGTCTGAGGCTCTGATGGCGATGGATCGTCATGAGATTGAGCTGTACACCAAGGTGAAGATTCGCCTTGATGGTGACCAGTTTGTTGCTCCCGAGGATTGGGAAGCACCGGAGGGTTACCAGCCCGGCGATTCTGTGCTGCTGGACTGCACTGTTGGTCAGGTTCTGTTCAACCAGGCTCTGCCGAAGGATTACCCCTGGTTCTCTGGCGTGGCAGATAAGAAGGGTCTGGGTAGCCTGATTAATGATCTGGCTGAGCGTTACCCGATGGATGTTGTGGCTCGTGCCCTGGATAACCTGAAGAACTCCGGTTTCTACTGGGCTTCTCGTTCGGGCGTGACCGTGGCTGTTTCCGATATTGCTACTCCTTCTGAGAAGCCGGCAATTATGGAGCGCTACGAGAAGCAGGCTGCTGCAATTGAGGACGACTTCGAGATTGGTACCATCGATGACGAAGAGCGTCGTCAGGAGCTGATTAAGGTTTGGACCGAGGCTACCGACGTGGTTGCAGAGGCTATGCGTGAGAACTTGAGCTCTCACGGTGGTCTGAACACCATTTACCGTATGGTGACCTCCGGTGCACGTGGTAACTGGATGCAGGTCCGTCAGATTGCGGGTATCCGTGGTCTGGTGTCGAACCCGAAGGGCGAGATTATGCCTCGCCCGATTAAGTCCTCGTACCGTGAGGGCCTGTCGGTTCTGGAGTACTTCATCGCGACCCACGGTGCACGTAAGGGTCTGGCTGATACCGCGCTGCGTACCGCTAACTCGGGTTACCTGACTCGTCGTCTGGTGGACGTTTCGCAGGACGTTATCGTTCGCGAGCACGACTGTGGCACTCGCCGCGGTTTGGTTCTGCCTCTGATTGATGAGGATGGCGGTCTGCACCAGGATGTTGAGACTTCGATTCACGGTCGTACCCTTGCGGTTGACGTGAAGGACGAGGCTGGCAACGTTCTGGCTGCTGCTGGTTCCGATGTCTCTGATGAGCTCATTGAGAAGCTCTTCAAGGCAGGTGTGAAGGATGTTCGCGTCCGTTCGGTTCTGACCTGTGAGTCCGCTATTGGTGTGTGTGCACTGTGCTACGGTCGTTCGATGGCTTCGAACGTGCTGGTGGACATTGGTGAGGCTGTTGGTATTATTGCGGCTCAGTCGATTGGTGAGCCCGGTACCCAGCTGACCATGCGTACCTTCCACACCGGTGGTGTGGCTTCGGCTGACGATATTACTCAGGGTCTGCCCCGTATTCAGGAGCTGTTCGAGGCTCGTACCCCCAAGGGTGTTGCCCCGATTTCTGAGGTGTCTGGTCGCGTGACCATTGAGGATACTGAGAAGTCCTACAAGATTGTGGTGACCCCGGACGATGGTTCCGAGCCCCAGTCCTACACTGTTCTGCGTCGTGCAGCTTCTAAGCTGCAGAACGGCGATCACGTTCAGGTTGGCGATCAGCTGGCTACCGGTTCTGTTGATCCGAAGGAGGTTCTGCGTATTCGTGGTCCTCGTGAGGCTCAGAAGCACCTGGTGAGCGAGGTTCAGGGCGTGTACAAGTCGCAGGGTGTGGAAATCCACGACAAGCACGTTGAGGTTATTGTTCGCCAGATGCTGCGTCGCGTGACCGTGATTGAGTCCGGTGATACCGATCTGCTGCCTGGTGAGCTGGTTGATAACATTGCTTTCCAGACTGCTAACCGCAAGGCACTGGCTGAGGGTAAGAAGCCCGCAGCTGGCCGTCCGGAAATGATGGGTATTACCAAGGCTTCGCTGGCTACCGAGTCCTGGCTGTCGGCGGCCTCCTTCCAGGAGACCACCCGCGTCCTGACTCAGGCAGCTATGGAGGCGAAGACTGACCCGCTGCTCGGCCTGAAGGAGAACGTGATCATCGGTAAGCTGGTTCCCGCCGGTACCGGTCTGGCACGTTACAACGATATTGAGGTTGAGCCCAGCGCCCAGGCTACTGCTGAGCGTATGCAGGCTCTGGACACTTTTGGTGGTTACCCGAGCGCATTCCAGATGGATAACGAGGTGTACACTTACGGCAACGGCGGCTTTATGGCTGTTTCGCTGGATGAGTACGGTCGTGGTCTGGACTAAGGCTTCTGCCGTGAGGGGCAGGTTGGAGGTTTAGAGACCCGGCTTGGTCCTTGATAAAGAACGCGGATATTCGAGTTTGTCTCGGGTATCCGCGTTCTTTGTTGTTTAACGAATAGGTGGGGGAGAGGCGACTTTCTTTTAACCGGTACTTTAATATTCTTTATCCTTCAGGGGAAGGTTGCATATTTTTTGCCTAGTGGACGGATTTATTTATGAAAAAATTATTGGAGTGCATGATTTTTCAAACTGGGAAAATTTCTTGAATGGGCAAGAAATTAGATGGCGGTCAAATATTGTGAGACCCCTTGTAATTCGCCCTAATAATGCCATATATAGAATACTTGCTCGTTTTTCTTTGGGTTATATAAAGAATAAATATTCTATATTTGAATAATGCTAATTCAACTTGGAAAGCCCTTTGACTAGGTTCTATTCTTGAAAGCATGCATATCACTCCATTCTCTTCCGGACGGGTGACGAATCAGGGTACCCGACTGTCTTCCGGAGCATCTCGACCTCAGATGTCTGAACAGAATTCCTCCTTGTCTGCAGGGGAGCAAAAGCGCTCCTCTGTTTTTTCGCGTTTTAAGGCACCCACCCACTCTCTTGCTCGCATTGGTGCAGCATGCCTTATTGCGGCTTCCGCAGTTCTTCCTGCCGGTCAGGTTGCGACCGCAGCCCCTGCTTCTCAGAGCTCTAGCGCCACCCCCTACCTGGTGGGTGCGGGTGCGGCGGATATTACCGGTGAGCCCGGTGAAGTCGGCTTCATGGGCTATGGTGACTCTTCCCAGAAGGGTAGCGGTGTGCATACTCGCCAGTATGCTCGTGCTTTTATTGCGGTGGATCGCGCCTCGGGTAAGCGCAACCTCATCGTTGTTCTGGACTCTCTGACCGGTTGGCAGTCTCTGCGTGATGAACTGGTGAAGCGCATCCGTGCAGAGTTTGGCTCCGCGTACGACGAGTCGAACATTATGATTACCGCGACCCACACTCATGCGACTCCGGGTGGCATTACGCACCAGAGCCTGTACAACATTACGACTCTGGGTTTCCATCAGGACACCTTCAATGCCCAGGTGGACGGTTCGCTGAAGGCAATCCGCCAGGCGACCAAGGATCTGGCACCGGGTAACCTGACGATTTCGTCTTCGAAGCTGACCGGTGTTGGTGCTAACCGTTCCCGCGAGGCGTTTAATCTGGATTCTCCCCAGTTGCGTTCTAAGTTGCCCGGCGGTACCGATCCGACCAATATGACTCTGCGTCTGGAGCGCAACGGTAAGACTCGTGCGGTGTTGAACTGGTATGCGATTCATCCGACGTCTTTGACCTCGAAGAATACTCTGATTTCGAGTGATAACAAGGGTTATGCGGAGTATCTGCTGGAGACTCAGGATCATGGTGTTGATCGCAATGTTCCCGGTAGCGGTGATGGTTTCGTTGCGGCGTTTGCAAATGCTAATGCTGGTGATGTTTCCCCGAATACTTGGTTGAGGCCTGGTCAGGGTCCCACTAATGACCAGTTCAAGAATGTGAAGATTCAGGGTGAGAAGCAGGCTAATGCTGTGCGTTCTCAGCTCAAGAGCGCGGGTACTCCGGTGGGTAAGGGTCTGGATTCGCGTATTTCGTACTTCAATTTCTCGGGTATGAACGTGGATGCCAAGTACACCGGTAGCGGCCATAATGAGCGCACCTGCCAGGGCTTCCTGGGTACTCCGTTTGGTGCCGGTTCCACTGAGGACGGCGGTGGTGGTTGGGCTGTTTATAAGGAAGGCTCTGGTCGCCCCTCTATTCTGGGTACTTTGGTGTTCACTCCGAGCGCCGCGCAGGCGCGTTGCCAGCAGCCGAAGGGTATTCTCTTCTCTGCAAAAAATGGAACGATCATTCAGGAAAAGTATCCGGTGCAGATTATGCGCTTCGGTGACTACTACCTGCTGGGTATGCCCGGTGAGTTCACCGGTGCGGTAGGTGTGCAATACCGCCAGGATGCTGCCAAGCTTTTCGGTGTTCCCGAATCGCATATTATTCTGCAGGGCTACACCAACGCCTACGACCACTACGTGACGACTCCTGAGGAGTATGACTCTCAGCAGTATGAAGGTGGTGCGACCCTCTTCGGTCGTTACACCTCCAGTGCGTTCCGTCAGACCATTAATGTTGTTGGAACTTCGCTGAAGAACGGCACTCCACTGGGTATTGGCGACCGTCCGAATGATCGTCGCCCGGTAGCCAGCCTGCAGGGTAAGGTCGTCTACGATACCCCCATGTTTGGTATGCGTTACGGCCAGGTCACTCAGCAGCCTCAGGACGCTATTGCCGGCCGCGAAGAGGTAACGGCTCGTTTTGCTGGTGCTCACCCCAATAACAACATGCATCACGATGGTAGCTACTTCGTGATTGAGCGTCGTGTGGGTAATACCTGGAGGTACTACACCGGGGATAACAACCCGGATACCTTCTTTGAATGGAAGCGCATTGGCGTTTCGGCGTCTCAGGTGACGGTTCGCTGGAAGGTGCCGGCTAATACTCCTAAGGGGCAGTACCGCATCCGCTACTACGGCAATGCTAAGAAGAATTCGAAGACTATCACCCCGTTTGAGGGTCAGACTCGAGTCTTCCAGGTGGCGTAGTCTCTTCCAGGTGGCCTAGCCCAGTAGCTACTGTGGCAGACCAATAACTGAATATTCTCTTGCGGGAGGCGGGTGTAGATATGCGCTCGCCTCCCGTATCTGTTGGGGTCGCCAAGAATCATTGAGAGGTTCTTGGCGGCCTTCTGCTTTAAATTGCGTCAAAGAGGCAAAAGAAACAGAGGTGGTGGAGGAGGCCGCGGGGGAGCGGTAAATCCCAAAGATGTAATTAAGTGAGGTAAATCATCAGTTTTTACCCTTAGATGGGGGCTTAAAAGCAAAGAATCCCTGCTCTGGCGCTAGATTAAGCGGGATTTAACCTGTATAGTCTTATCCGAAGTACTTGAGCTCGGTGCACAAGGATCCACCCCCGGTGGGTTTACGCGGGATATTTCCCGAGGGCACGGGCATGATGAATCAATGGCAGTATGGATACCGTCCTTTGGCGTTGCTTTTTGCTGACGCCTAAATGCCATTTTTAAGCGTGCCCAAAAACTTTTTCACCTCTGATGGTGGGGAATTTTAGCCTTGAGAACTCGCCGAGATGTCGAGGAACCTATAGAAACCAACCGGATATGCATCCGAGCGTTTCTGATAACCGAGAGCACCCATCCAACGTGATGGGGGCCAGTAAGTTTATACGGGATTTTCTAACGAAGAACCCGATCAAGCAACGGAGAAAACGTGCCTACTATTCAGCAGCTGGTCCGTAAGGGCCGGACTCCCAAGGTCGTTAAGACCAAGGCGCCCGCACTGAAGGGCAACCCCATGAAGCGTGGCGTGTGCACCCGTGTGTACACCACCACCCCGAAGAAGCCGAACTCGGCACTGCGTAAGGTCGCTCGTGTCAAGCTCAACGGCGGCGTCGAGGTTACCGCATACATCCCCGGTGAGGGTCACAACCTGCAGGAGCACTCGATCGTGCTCGTTCGCGGTGGTCGTGTGAAGGACCTCCCCGGTGTTCGCTACAAGATCGTTCGTGGCGCTCTGGATACCCAGGGTGTTAAGGGTCGCGGCCAGGCTCGCTCCCGCTACGGCGCTAAGAAGGAGAAGAAGTAATGCCTCGTAAGGGTCCCGCTCCCAAGCGTCCCCTCGTAAACGATCCTGTTTACGGTTCTGCTCTGGTCACTCAGCTGATCAACAAGGTTCTGCTGGATGGCAAGAAGTCCGTCGCAGAGCGCATCGTCTACGGTGCCCTCGAGGGCGTCGAGAAGAAGACCGGTTCTGACCCGGTCGCAACCCTGAAGAAGGCTATGGACAACATTAAGCCTTCTCTCGAGGTTCGCTCCCGCCGCGTTGGCGGTGCAACCTACCAGGTTCCGGTTGAGGTTCGCCCCGGCCGTTCCACCGCTCTGGCTCTCCGCTGGCTCGTTGGCTTCTCCAAGCAGCGCCGCGAGAAGACCATGACTGAGCGTCTGATGAACGAGATCCTGGATGCATCCAATGGTCTCGGTGCCGCTGTGAAGCGTCGCGAGGACACTCACAAGATGGCCGAGTCCAACAAGGCCTTCGCACACTACCGCTGGTAATTCTCCGTTTAGAGCCTGCCGAGTCGATTCGAGTCGGCAGGCTTTCGGAGTATCTCATTTAGGGAGAATAACGTGGCACTTGACGTGTTCACCGACCTTAACAAGGTCCGCAACATCGGTATTATGGCGCACATCGACGCCGGTAAGACCACCACCACTGAGCGCATTCTGTTCTACACCGGTATTAACCACAAGATCGGTGAGACCCACGACGGCGCTTCCACCATGGACTGGATGGCTCAGGAGCAGGAGCGAGGTATTACCATTACCTCCGCAGCAACCACCTGCTTCTGGAAGGACAACCAGATCAACATCATCGACACCCCCGGTCACGTTGACTTCACCGTTGAGGTTGAGCGCTCCCTGCGCGTCCTCGATGGCGCAGTTGCTGTGTTCGACGGCAAGGAAGGTGTTGAGCCCCAGTCTGAGACCGTTTGGCGTCAGGCTGACAAGTACGACGTCCCCCGTATCTGCTTCGTCAACAAGATGGACAAGATGGGTGCGGACTTCTACTTCACCGTTCAGACCATCATCGACCGCCTGGGCGCTCGCCCGCTGGTTGTTCAGCTCCCCATCGGTGCTGAGAGCGACTTCATCGGTGTCGTTGACCTGCTCGAAATGAAGGCATACGTATGGCCCGGCGACGCCAAGGGTGACGTGTCCATGGGTGCCTCCTACGAGGTTCAGGACATTCCTGCTGACCTGGTTGAGAAGGCTGAGCAGTACCGCGCTGAGCTGGTTGAGGCTGTTGCTGAGGCCAACGAAGAGCTCATGGAGAAGTACCTCGAAGAGGGCGAGCTGACCATCCCCGAGATCAAGTCGGGTATCCGTCAGCTGGTTATCTCCGGCGAGGCATTCCCCGTTCTCTGTGGTTCTGCATTCAAGAACCGCGGTGTTCAGCCCATGCTGGACGCTGTGATCGAGTACCTGCCCTCCCCGCTGGACGTTCCGGACGTTGTCGGCTCCAACCCCTCCAACGAGGAAGAGAAGCTGACCCGTAAGGCATCCGCAGACGAGCCCTTCGCAGCACTGGCGTTCAAGGTTGCAGCTCACCCGTTCTACGGTCAGCTGACCTACACCCGTGTGTACTCCGGTACCGCAGCTCAGGGCCAGCAGGTTCTGAACTCCACCAAGGGTAAGAAGGAGCGTATCGGTAAGCTCTTCCAGATGCACTCCAACAAGGAGAACCCTGTTGAGGAGATTACCGCAGGTCACATTTACGCAGCAATCGGTCTGAAGGACACCACCACCGGTGACACCCTGTGCGACCCCGCACACCCGATTGTCCTCGAGTCGATGACCTTCCCCGATCCCGTGATCTTCGTGGCTATTGAGCCCAAGACCAAGGGTGACCAGGAGAAGATGTCCACCGCTATCCAGAAGCTTTCCGCTGAGGACCCCACCTTCACCGTTTCGCTGAACGAAGAAACCGGTCAGACCGAAATTGGTGGTATGGGTGAGCTGCACCTGGACATCATCGTTGACCGTATGAAGCGTGAGTTCAAGGTTGAGGCTAACGTTGGTAAGCCTCAGGTTGCTTACCGCGAGACCATCAAGAAGGCAGTCGAGAAGGTCGACTACACCCACAAGAAGCAGACCGGTGGTTCCGGTCAGTTCGCAAAGGTGCAGGTCTCCTTCGAGCCCCTGCCCCTGGATGGCGAAGAGCTGTACCTGTTCGAGGACAAGGTCACCGGTGGCCGCGTTCCTCGCGAGTACATCCCCTCGGTCGACGCTGGTATCCAGGACGCTATGAAGTTCGGTGTCCTCGCTGGCTACCCGATGGTGGGCGTGAAGGCAACCCTGATCGATGGCGCATACCACGACGTCGACTCCTCCGAAATGGCGTTCAAGATCGCTGGTTCGATGGTCTTCAAGGAAGGCGCTAAGCGCGCTAACCCGGTCCTGCTCGAGCCGCTGATGGACGTTGAGGTTCGTACCCCCGAGGAGTACATGGGCGACGTTATCGGCGACCTGAACTCCCGCCGTGGCCAGGTTCGTTCCATGGAGGACGCATCCGGCGTTAAGATCATCAAGGCTATCGTGCCCCTGACCGAAATGTTCGGTTACATTGGCGACCTGCGTGGTAAGACCCAGGGTCGTGCAGTGTTCTCGATGGCATTCGACAGCTACGGCGAGGTTCCCAAGAACGTCGCTGACGAGATCATCCAGAAGAGCCGCGGCGAGTAATTTTCGCGTCTCACCCGTGGGCCACGGGCTAAAAACCTGTGGCCCACGCTAAAATTTTCAATTAAATCCATTATTGAGAGCATGAACAGTTTCATCTCTGCGGCGTAATCCGCTATTGTAGACGCTAGACCGTTTTATAACGGGATGCGCCGGAGCGAAGATCCGCGTGCATGTTTTCAATCGTTCTAGGAGGAACACTCTTGGCTAAGGCTAAGTTCGAGCGCTCCAAGCCTCACGTTAACGTCGGTACCATTGGTCACGTTGACCACGGTAAGACCACCCTGACCGCAGCAATCTCCAAGGTTCTGGCTGACAAGTACCCGGACCTGAACGAGAAGCGCGACTTCGGTATGATCGACTCCGCTCCCGAGGAGCGCCAGCGCGGTATTACCATTAACATTGCTCACATCGAGTACCAGACCGAGAAGCGCCACTACGCACACGTTGACGCTCCCGGCCACGCTGACTACGTCAAGAACATGATTACCGGTGCGGCTCAGATGGACGGCGCAATCCTCGTGGTTGCTGCTACCGACGGCCCCATGGCACAGACCCGCGAGCACGTTCTGCTCGCTCGCCAGGTTGGCGTCCCCACCCTGCTGGTTGCACTGAACAAGGCAGACATGGTTGACGACGAAGAGCTCCTCGACCTCGTCGAGATGGAGGTCCGTGACCTCCTCTCCTCGCAGGAGTTCGACGGCGACAACGCTCCCGTTGTTCGCGTTTCCGCACTGAAGGCTCTCGAAGGCGACCCCGAGTGGGTTGCTAAGGTCGAGGAGCTCATGGACGCAGTCGACACCTACATTCCGGACCCCGTGCGTGAGAAGGACAAGCCCTTCCTCATGCCCATCGAGGACGTCTTCACCATTACCGGTCGTGGCACCGTTGTTACCGGTCGTGCAGAGCGCGGTACCCTGAAGATCAACTCCGAGGTCGAGATTGTCGGTATCCGTCCGATTCAGAAGACCACCGTTACCGGTATCGAGATGTTCCACAAGCAGCTCGACGAAGCATGGGCAGGCGAGAACTGTGGTCTGCTGCTGCGTGGTCTGAAGCGTGACGATGTTGAGCGTGGTCAGGTTGTCGTGGAGCCGGGCTCCATCACCCCCCACACCGAGTTCGAGGCAAACGTCTACATCCTCTCCAAGGATGAGGGTGGCCGTCACAACCCCTTCTACTCCAACTACCGTCCTCAGTTCTACTTCCGTACCACTGACGTGACCGGCGTTATCACCCTCCCCGAGGGCACCGAGATGGTTATGCCCGGTGACAACACCGAGATGACCGTTACCCTGATCCAGCCCATCGCAATGGAAGAGGGCCTCGGCTTCGCTATCCGTGAGGGTGGCCGCACCGTTGGTTCGGGTCGCGTTACCAAGATCATCAAGTAATTGCCGTAAATTTACGACAATTCGCTAAAGATCTGCCGGAGAGGTAACTCTCCATCAGGTAGCGATACTCAAGGACCCCCGCATCTGCGGGGGTCCTTTTGTTATGCCCTTTTGCGGGTTGCTGAAGGCTCCGGCGAAGGAGAGAGCGGCATTATCTGCTGGGCTGTATAAAAACCCCGCTCTGAGCGTTATCAGTTCGTCTCAGCAGCCGCTCAAGGCTTCTGAAGGGGTATACGTGGCCGATAGCGGAGTTCATGGTGAATCTGTAGCGGCAGGGAACACCCTCCTCGGCGGCGGTATGACATGTCCGTACCTTCTAGCCGTAGATTCTGAACTCCTGGATATGGAAAGAAGCTGGACATGGAAAGAACCTGGGTAGGGGAACGATTGCCTACTCCGTTCAGAGATCTGCTGGCTCGAGACAGAATCTGGGTCATGCGGACCGGCTTGCGGCGGGGGAGCGACTACAGACCCTGTAGATGGAATATAGAATCTGCGGACAAAGAAAAACGGTTCCCAGCCCGAAGGCTGGGAACCGCAATTCGAATGACTGCCCCTCGGAAGGGACATAGCTAATCCTACTACAGAATGCCGTAGGAATAGAACCTATGTGTGCTGATCGCTAGAGGTTTTCCTCGTGGAGAGGCTGGTAGCCCTGCTGAGGAGCCGGGGGCTGCTGCATCTGGACGTTGCCCTGCGGATACATATCCGGCTGATCTTGAGTGTGCGGGAAATTCCCGAGCTGCTCAGAATCCTGGTGCGGAGCTGCTGCATCCTGCTTGTTCTGTCGCACCAGCAGGCGCCAGATAACGCCGGCAATGAGCAGAATAGAAATGATCAGCAAGGTCAGCGGGTTCAGACCGTTGAGCAAAATCGCCAGGTCGAGGGTGACTAGCGCAGTTGCGATATAGGTCCAGACTCGGTCGAGCAGCAGAGCGCTCAGGAGAGTCAGGGCAATGCCGAGTACCAGCACTACGATATCCGGACCGTCAGCGGGAACTGCCCACGTTACCAGGGTGAGGAACACCTGCAGGCCCAAAGCCCAGTACAGAGGAGAATCCGATACCTGCTCGTCTACAGGCCTCTTTGCGATGAAGTTCTTGAGAACCTTGGCAGCTACAACAGCCAGCAGAATCAGGAGAGCAACCTCAAGAATGACGCTCAGGGGATTGGACTTTGAGTAATCAATGACCAGACGGGCGATGAAGAGGCTGAACGCCGTAGTGCAGACGGTCGGCAGGTTCTTCGCCTTGGTGACAGACACGAAAGACAGAGCGCCAAGACCCCAGAGAAGTGCGTTGAGTTCTACCTGCTTGGGCTCAAAAGCCAGCCCAACGAAAGTGTAGAATCCCAGCACCACCAGAGCGGGAATCATCAGCAGCGTATTGACCGGTGCATAGATGCCCTGGCTCAGGGGGCGGCGAGACATGAAACGCGCGTAGGGGGCACCCAGCGGGCCGTGCATCGGCAAATCAACCATCGTATTACCGGCCGGAACAGCGATGCGAGGACGAACATTTGCCCTCACACCGAAGACCTCAACCGGGAGCGTGACCTTCAGAACGAACAGGATGATGACGGCAATCAGAGCGTAGTAGCCCAGAAGAGTCATCTCCATTGTGCTTTCCCTCGTGTTGAAGAGATTCCACAGAGCACCGATGCAGAAAGTCGTGATGCTGATGGAGGCACCAATCTGCATGCGGGAGACCCTGAAGATAAGGGCAAGCACCCATACAGAGATGAAGATAGCAGGAGTTGCTACCGCGAACAGAAGATTATCAAAATCGCCAATGAAACGGCCTGCGCTCAGGACAGAACCGAGCGTGAAGAAAATCGCCGCCGCGTATGCTTCGTAGTTTCGCTTGGAGTACGCGTAGAGTAGCACGCTGCACAGAGCCTGAACCGCCAGCAGCGCAAGTACGAGGAAGTCTACGAGCGATTCCTTCATATTGCCGGTGATCGCGAGCAGAATGACCGACCAGCAGATGGGGAACCGCGCAACGGTGAGTAGCTCCGAACGAATCGAAGAGCCAACCGGCATAAAGAAACCAAGCGCACCATAAACGACGGTCAGGAGCGCCGGCAATGCTACAGCAATGTACTCCTTCTGCAAGTCGTACAGCAGGTAGTGTCGCGAGCCAATCGTCGCGATAAGCAGAGTCGCGTAGAACGCGATACGGACAAACATGACAAGCGTGGAGCGGAAGGAACCAACATCCGAAAGTCGTAGCGCGCGGGCCAGAATAAGAGCGCTCAGGACGCTCAAGAAGAGGACGGCACCCGAGAAGAGAGGGAAACCAACCCAGAATCGGCCATGTGCTCCGCCATCAGCATGGTTAGCTACGTACCCCACGAAGAGAGCAAAAACGCCCAAGAAGAGGTACGTCGACATCTCTACAAGACGGTAGCTTGCGTTCTGCGCTGCAACGCCCTGAGAGAGGACAAAAGTCAGTAGCGCAATAGCGGCGCAGACCAACGCAAACATCAAAAGTGACTCAGAAGTCTGCATCTCAGGAATGAGAGCGAGGAAGAGCTGAATCATACCAATGGCATAACCGATGTTGCTCAGTACCGCTCCAGCAGTACGTGCCTCGGGAGCCTTAGCAGTGACCAGATAGATGACTACAGCCGCGGCAAAGAAGAGGTAGAACGTTCCCTGGTTGCCAGGGGAAGCATACATGCCAATGACCGGGATGAGCGCTACAAAACTCATGAGCACCAGAGGCTGAATTGCCTTGCGGTACAGCAAGAAACTGACAATGCAGAGGACACCAATAACCCAGGGCGCGGGGAAGACACCTTGATTACCCTCTGCATAGGGAAGGAAAGTGCTCCAGCGCGTTGCGTAGGTAACGCTATCAGCGACGTGAGCAGTGTAGAAGGCATCAAGGAGAGCAAAGAAGGAGAAGAATACGCCGACGCATGCGTCAATTGCCGGCAACCACTCTATCTTGCGAGCGGGTTGGTGAAGAGCTTCCTTCGCCCAGGGGATAGCCGGGGTGCTTTGCACCTGCTCGGACTGTTCAGCGGCAGCAGGAGCGGAACCAGCAATAGTCTTCTGCAGACGAGGAATAAATACGTAGGCAGAAATCAGGTTAACAACCAGAACAGAGACGAAGAAGATACTGGGGAACCACGGGCCGTGATCCGAGTCCATGATGAAGGAGAGAATGGATGCAATCGGGTAGATGCGTGCCTGGGCGTAGTAATCCGCCGTGCCGTTCAGCCAGGTGAACAGAATGGCGTGCACAGACATGACCGCAAAGGCAATACCTGCATCCGTGTAGCTCAGATCGTTGGTAAAGAAGAAAATGGCGACGGCAGTAGCCGGGACGAAAATACGGGAAGAATCAACAAGACCTTCGCGGATACCCTTCGGGGCAGCATTCGGGGCAAAGTGCAGAATCAAACCCAGAACAGTGGCAACGGCAGTCAGAGAAACGAAATACCAAACGAAAGGCAGAGCCGCCACCTTCGTAGCTGCCAACGAGTCCGAAACGATGAACGAAATCAGCAGGTACGCCATCACACGGTTACGCATGAGGGCGCAGGCTCCAACAATAGCTGCAGTGCCAACCAGAGACGTGAGGAGCCAGATGTAGCGTCCTTCAGTCCAAATCTTGAGGACATAGATAGCAACGCCGGTCAGAGGAATAAACGCAAGACCCGTTGCTGCAAAAGAGTAGGAGGCAATACGCAGGCGCTCTACGAAACGGTAGGTGAGCAGACCGGCTCCGTAGAAGACAATTGCTCCAAGCGCCATTGCGAGGACACGGAAGATAGCCGTTTCATCCTGAGAAGAAGTCACCGAGGTGACAAAAAGACCTGCAGCGCCGATGAGCAGGAGCGAGCCGATGTACAGAACAATATTGAGGAAGATATCCTCATTGACCCGGCGTCGCTGCGCAGGAGGCTGAGGATACGGACTCGATAGGGACGGGGGAACGTACAAGCCGAGACCTTGCGGCTGAGCATACTGAGGGCTCTGAGACGAAGAGTGAGAGCTAGAGGATGCCTGATGAGGTTGTGTCGGCTGAGACATGGTTTCTCCTTAGGCTGTAGTGATACTTCTACGATACGAGAGTCTTTAGGCCTAAAAGCTTTATTAAGAGCAATAAAGCGCATGGAACTTACTGAAAGTAGATTGAAAGCTCCCTGAGAGTTACATCGCGGGAGTATCCTCAGGTTGACAGCGACAGTTAAGTGTTCTTAAGCACTTAACTTGTGTTCGTATTGCATCAGGGCTCTAACTCTGAGAGAATTGACGACGTTGTCAAAGCGTCTACCTGCACTAAAGGTAGGCCCACGTATGACCCGGTCCGAAGGATGACGGGACGAGTTTGTCTAGAAAATAGGCGACACGCCCGAGTTCGGGGGTCGGTACTCAGGCGGGGTGAGGAACCCGGCAAAGCCGGATTCAGTCCGTTCTGAGTGGCGCACGTGATGAATATATCGCGTTCCTTAAGCGCTATAACAAAGGGGCAAAAGCTCCGATACAGGGAATACATCAAGAAAGAGAGTCCGACAGATGGCGGGACAGAAAATCCGCATCCGTCTGAAGTCCTATGACCACGAGGTCATCGATTCTTCGGCACGGAAAATCGTCGAAACGGTCAAGGGCGCAGGCGCAACTGTAGTTGGCCCCGTGCCGCTGCCGACCGAGAAGAACGTCTACTGTGTTATTCGTTCTCCCCACAAGTACAAGGACAGCCGCGAGCACTTCGAGATGCGTACGCACAAGCGTCTGATCGACGTTGTTGATCCGACCCCCAAGGCTGTTGATGCCCTCATGCGTCTCGACCTGCCGGCAGACGTAAACATCGAGATCAAGCTGTAGAGGATCGCATCTAATGACTAACAAATTCGAGCGCCAGGTGAAGGGCCTGCTGGGCACCAAGCTCGGCATGACCCAGGTCTGGGACGAGGACGGCAAGTTCGTGCCCGTCACCGTCGTCAAGGCTGATTCTAACGTTGTTACCCAGATCCGTAACCAGGAAACTGACGGCTACGAAGCTGTTCAGATCGGTTTCGGTGCAATCGACTCTCGCAAGGTTACCAAGCCCCTGGCTGGTCACTTCGAGAAGGCCGGTGTTACCCCCCGTCGCCACATCGTCGAGCTGCGTACCGCAGATGCTTCTGAGTATTCCCTCGGTCAGGAACTGACCGTTGAGCTCTTCGAAGCAGGCCAGAAGGTCGACGTCGTTGGTAAGACCAAGGGTAAGGGCTTCGCAGGTGTTATGAAGCGTCACGGCTTCAAGGGTGTTGGCGCGTCTCACGGTCAGCACAAGAACCACCGTAAGCCCGGTTCCATCGGTGGCGCATCCTACCCCGCACGCGTGTTCAAGGGTATGCGCATGGCTGGCCGTATGGGCGCAGCACGTCACACTACCTTGAACCTGACTATCCAGGGTGTGGACGCAGAGAACAATGTCCTGCTGATCAAGGGCGCAATCCCCGGTCCCAAGGGCGGCGTTGTTCTGGTTCGTACCGCTGTGAAGGGAGCCTAATACATCATGGCTGTTAAGACCCTTAAGGTAGACCTGCCCGCAGAGATTTTCGACGCGCAGGCATCCGTGCCCCTGCTGCACCAGGTTGTCGTTGCACAGCTCGCTGCTGCACGCCAGGGCACCCACAAGACCAAGAACCGCGGCGAGGTTTCCGGTGCAGGCCGTAAGCCCTTCAAGCAGAAGGGTACCGGTAACGCACGTCAGGGCTCCATCCGTGCACCGCACATGACCGGCGGTGGCGTTGTTCACGGTCCGACCCCGCGTAACTACGCACAGCGCACCCCCAAGAAGATGATCGCCGCTGCACTGCGCGGTGCTCTCTCTGATCGCGCTCGTCACGACCGCGTCCACGTTGTCGAGAACTTCATCTCCGGTGAAACCCCCTCGACCAAGGCTGCAAAGGCTGCATTCGCAGCTATCACCGAGCGCAAGAACATCCTTCTTGTGATTGCTCGTGCAGAGGACGTTGTGGCTCTGTCCGCACGTAACCTGGAGAACGTCCACGTTCTGTACGCAGATCAGCTCAACACCTACGATGTGCTGGTTTCTGACGACGTGGTCTTCACCAAGGCAGCATTCGACGCATTCGTTGCTGCAGCTCAGAAGAAGGAGGGCGCTAAGTAATGAGCGTTTCCACCAAGTCTGTATACGACGTGATTATCGCTCCCGTCGTTTCCGAGAAGAGCTACGGTCAGCTCGACGAAGGTAAGTACACCTTCGAGGTCGCTACCGATTCCAACAAGCTGGAAATCAAGCAGGCCATCGAGAAGATCTTTGACGTCAAGGTTGCTTCCGTCAACACCATCAACCGTCAGGGCAAGCGCAAGCGCACCCGTTTCGGTTGGGGCGCTCGCAAGAACACCAAGCGTGCGATTGTGACCCTCAAGGAAGGCACCATCGACATCTTCGGCGGTCCGCAGGCATAAGCCCCGCGGAGACCACTTTAACGAAGGAAGAAATATCTAAATGGGTATTCGTAAGTACAAGCCGACGACCCCGGGTCGCCGCGGTTCGAGCGTTGCTGATTTCTCCGAGATCACCCGCTCCACCCCGGAAAAGTCCCTGCTTCGTCCGCTTCACAAGACCGGCGGCCGTAACAACACCGGCCGCATCACCACCCGTCACAAGGGTGGCGGCCACAAGCGCCAGTACCGTCTGATCGACTTCCGTCGTCACGACAAGGACGGCGTTAACGCACGCGTTGCACACATCGAGTACGATCCCAACCGTACCGCTCGCATCGCGCTGCTGCACTACTTCGATGGTTCCAAGCGCTACATCATCGCTCCGAACAAGCTCGCTCAGGGCGACATCGTCGAGTCCGGCCCCGCAGCTGACATCAAGCCCGGTAACAACCTGCCCCTGCGCAACATCCCCGTTGGTACCGTGATTCACTGTGTCGAGCTCCGCCCCGGTGGCGGCGCAAAGCTGGCTCGTTCCGCAGGTGCTTCTGTACAGCTGGTTGCTAAGGAAGGTAAGTACGGTCAGCTCCGTCTGCCCTCCGGAGAAATCCGCAACGTGGATGTTCGCTGCCGCGCAACCGTTGGTGAAGTTGGCAACGCTGAGCAGTCCAACATCAACTGGGGTAAGGCAGGCCGTAACCGCTGGAAGGGCATCCGCCCGACCGTCCGTGGTGTGGTCATGAACCCGGTTGACCACCCGCACGGTGGTGGTGAAGGTAAGACCTCCGGTGGTCGTCACCCGGTTAACCCCAACGGTAAGCCCGAGGGTCGTACCCGCCGTCCCAACAAGGAAAGCGACAAGCTCATCGTTCGTCGCCGTCGTACTGGCAAGAAGCGCTAAGGAGCCTGAAACATGCCTCGTAGTTTGAAGAAGGGCCCTTTCGTTGATCAGCACCTCTACCTGAAGGTTGCAGCTCAGAACGAGAAGGGCACCAAGAACGTAATCAAGACTTGGTCGCGTCGCTCGATGATTATCCCCGACATGCTCGGTCACACCATCGCAGTGTACGACGGTCGCAAGCACGTGCCGGTGTTCATCACCGAGTCGATGGTTGGTCACAAGCTCGGTGAGTTTGCTCCGACCCGCACTTTCCGCAGCCACGTGAAGGACGACCGTAAGGGCAAGCGTCGCTAATCGGTTCACACCGATAAGCTAACGTTTCCCTTTCGGCAATAGACGAAAGAGAGATAGGCAATGGAAGCCAAGGCATCAGCGCGTTTCGTTCGCGTTACGCCTATGAAGGCCCGCCGTGTCGTCAACCTGATCCGTGGTAAGCAGGCGGAAGAGGCTCTGGCGATTCTGAAGTTCGCCCCCCAGGCAGCTTCGGAGCCGGTATACAAGATCGTTGCTTCGGCAGTAGCTAACGCTCGTCAGAAGGCAACCCAGCAGGGTCTGCCCTTCCGCGAGGAAGAGCTGTTCATCAGCGAAGCATTCGTGAACGAGGGCCCGACCATGAAGCGCATTCAGCCCCGCGCTCAGGGTCGCGCATACCGAATCAACAAGCGCACCAGCCACATCACCGTGGTAGTTGCTACCCCGGAGAAGGAGGAGGACCGCTAAATGGGTCAGAAAATTCACCCGAACGGTTTCCGACTGGGCATCACCACTGACCACGTCTCCAAGTGGTTCGCTGATTCCAACAAGCCCGGCGAGCGTTACGCTGACTTCGTCCGCGAGGACGTAAAGATCCGCGAGCTGCTGGCAAAGAACCTGGATCGCGCAGGCGTTGCAAAGGTCGAGATCGAGCGTACCCGTGACCGCGTGCGTGTGGACATCCACACCGCTCGTCCCGGTATCGTGATTGGCCGCCGTGGCGCAGAAGCAGACCGCATCCGCGGCGAGCTCGAGAAGCTCACCAACAAGCAGATTCAGCTGAACATCCTCGAGGTTGCTAACCCCGACCTCTCCGCTCAGCTGGTTGCACAGAGCATCGCAGAGCAGCTCGCATCGCGTGTTGCATTCCGCCGTGCAATGAAGAAGGCAATCCAGTCCGCACAGCGTGCAGGCGCAAAGGGTATCCGTATCCAGTGCTCCGGCCGTCTGGGTGGCGCTGAAATGTCCCGTTCCGAGTTCTACCGCGAAGGCCGTGTGCCCCTGCACACCCTGCGTGCGAACATCGACTACGGCTTCTTCGAGGCTAAGACCACCTTCGGTCGCATCGGCGTGAAGGTCTGGATCTACAAGGGCGACCTGACCGACAAGGAGCTGGCAGCTCAGCAGGCAGCAAACAACCGCCGTGGCAACCGCCGCGATGGTGACCGCCGCCGCCAGGGCAACCGTGGTCCTCGTCGCGAGCGCCGCAACGAGAACGCTTCGGCAAAGGTCGAGGCCAAGACTGCAGAGAACGGTGAGGCATAAATGCTTATTCCCCGTCGAGTAAAGTACCGCAAGCAGCACCACCCCAAGCGTAGTGGTCTCGCAAAGGGCGGCACCGAGGTTAGCTTCGGTGAGTGGGGCATTCAGGCCCTGTCGCCCGCATACGTGACCAACCGCCAGATTGAGGCTGCACGTATCGCAATGACCCGTCACATCAAGCGTGGCGGTAAGGTCTGGATCAACATTTATCCCGACCGTCCGCTGACCAAGAAGCCCGCTGAAACCCGTATGGGTTCCGGTAAGGGTTCGCCCGAGTGGTGGGTCGCAAATGTCAAGCCGGGTCGAGTCATGTTTGAACTCTCCGGTGTGTCCGAAGAAGTGGCTCGCGAGGCAATGCGCCTGGCAATCCACAAGCTCCCGATGAAGGCACGTGTTGTGCGTCGCCGCGAAGGTGGTGAATAAGCGAGATGGCAGTAGGATCCAAGGACCTGAGCATCGATAAGCTCGCAGAGCTCTCCAACGAAGAGCTGGCTGCAAAGCTGAGCGAAGCGAAGAAGGAACTCTTCAACATCCGCTTCCAGGAAGTCACCGGTCAGGCTAACGCAGGTCGTCGCCGCACTATCAAGCGCGACATCGCACGTATCTACACCGTGCTGCGTGAGCGCGAGCTCGGTATTCGTCCCGCAACTGAAGGTGAGTCCAAGTGAGTGAAGTAAAGAACGAAGAGCGCGGCTACCGCAAGACCCGCCGCGGCTACGTTGTCTCCGACAAGATGGACAAGACCGTTGTCGTCGAGGTCGAGGACCACGTGAAGCACGCACTGTACGGCAAGGTCGTTCGCCGTAGCTCCAAGATCAAGGCACACGATGAGCAGAACGCTGCTGGCATCGGTGACCTCGTTCTGATTGCAGAGACCCGTCCGCTGTCCGCTTCCAAGCGCTGGCGTATCGTGGAGATCATCGAGAAGGCTAAGTAAGCCCTTTTCATGACTCTCTGCTAGAGCAGTAAAAGAACCCCTCTCCTACTTCGGTGGGAGAGGGGCTCTTTGCGTTTAACCTTTGTTCGGGAAAAACTAGGGCGGGCGCCTTATGGCATGGGCTAATAACAGACGCTAAGACAACATTTGTCATAAATGTCTTGATATGTCATACGAGAAAGCAATATTTTTCTCTCGCGTTGATGGCGCAATCCATGAGTAGACGCTGCTAGAGAAGAAAACGCATGTGGAGGCGGAATTAGGGCGAAAAAATGAAAAGTAATACGTGAGTAAGGCGCCTGGGGTCTGCGGAATCCGATGAGCAACACTTGAAAACAACCTGATTAGGGACTTATTATCAACTTTATAGTTGCTTAGCATAACCTTTCCTAATAATTAGTCGGGTGGCTTTGCACCTTCCGGAGGTTGCACGACCTTTGGAGAAGTACCACTACACATCATTGAGGATTATCATGACTTCTTCACCCAAGCCCTCACGTAAGCTGCTCGCCATTGCTGGCGCACTTTCCGTTGTTGCAGGCTCTTTCGCTGCCGTTCCCGCTACCTTTGCGGCAAACGTCTCCGCATCCGTTCCCGGCGGGAACTCCCAGAACTCCACTGAGGAATGCCGCCACATTGCAGTGAGCGCTACCCAGTACCAGGGCCTGCCCGGCCAGTACCAGCTGGCATACTCGGCAGCAACCTCCTCCCTCTACACTTCCTTCTCCTCCGGCCGCCCGCCGATTCTGACCGGTGGCGTCGGCACCTGGAACGTTGCATCCACCCCGAGCCTTGCTACTGTCTACCAGTTCCCGACCACGGACTTTATTGCACGTGGCGCTACCGCACCGACCGGTAAGCAGATTGAATCTCCCTACGGTATTGCCTACGACGAAGCAACCGGATACGTATGGGTGACCCAGACCCGCGTCAACAAGGTATCTGTCTTCGATCCCGCGACCAACAAGATTATCTGGAGCAGTGCAGAAGGCGACGTCAACCACCCTCGTGAGGTACGCATCGACCCCTCCAGCGGCAAGGTCTTTGTATCTGGCTCCGGCGGCATTAGTGTCTTCGACACCACTCGGCACGCCCTGGTCAAGAAGATTGAATTCACCGACGCCAAGGGCGAATCTGACATCGCAATGAACATGCACGTAGACTCCGCTGATGGCAAGCTCTACGTACCCTCCTTGAGTGCCGGCACCGTGAAGGTGATTGACACCAAGAGCTACGAGGTTGAGAAGACCATTCAGCTGCACAAGGAAAATGCTGAAGCTACTCTGAACCCCTCGGACGTCACTATCGACAAGTCCCTGAAGGAAATCTACGTCAGCACCCAGGGTGACCGTAAGGGCACTAACTCCGGTATCACCGTCTACGACCTGGAAACTGGTGCCTACAAGAAGACCATTCCTTTCGGCAACCAGGCCCTCGCTCTCGCCTCCGACGAAGCCCGTGACCTGCTGTACGTGACCGATTACGGTACCGGCAACGTCGGTGTTGTTGATGCACGAACCGGCACCGTTGTTTCTCAGGTGTCTACCGGTGCGACCAGCGGCGCAAATGATGTTCTGGTCACCGCAGACGGCAGTGCATACGCTGTAGCACGCAGCATTGAAGGCGCTTCCGCTATCGAAACCGACTACACCATCGATAAGACCACCGGCGAATACCGCACCTCTAGCACCGAGCCCAAGGGCAAGGACAACGCAGACTCCCCGATTACTCCCGGCGTCATGGTGAAGATCAACACCACCGTTGAAACCACCGCGAAGCCTGCTGCACAGGCTTCTTCTGAAGAACTGGTGAAGACCTACGCCGACGGCGCTAAGCTCTACGCCGTGAAGGACTGGACCACCGGTGAAACCCTGAAGCTGCGTGGCGAAGGTTTCAAGACTCAGGACGGTTCAAAGGGCTCCGTACTCGCAGTCAAGCTGAACAAGGGCCGCATCTCCGCGAAGGAAGAGCCGAAGCTCAACGGTGCTGAGGGCAACAGCGCCGGCGTCTGGGCGTACATCCAGGCAGATGAGAATGGTAACTTCACCGCTGAGCTGCCGTACCCGACCACTGAAAACTCCAACCTGAAGGAAAACCTGAAGAGCGGCGATAAGGTATCTGTCTTCCTGCTCTCCGGCTCCATGGTTGAAGGCGATACCGCACGTGGTGGTGAAGCGCTCTCCGCAACTGTTGCAGAGAAGAAGGCAGACACCGCTGCGACCTGCGCACCGGCAGAAACTACCCAGGTCGCTGCTGCTCCCTCTGGCGTGACTACCACTTACCCCGCCGGTACTAAGCTGAGCCTGCCTGGTGGCAACGAGCCCACTCCGGCTCCGAGTGAGTCTGCTAAGCCTGAGCCGACTACTCCGGCTCCGAGCGAGTCTGCTAAGCCCGAGCCGAGCACCCCGGCACCCTCCGAAAGCGCAAATTCCAATGAGGTTGTGCACGAGTACAAGGACGGCGCTAAGGTCTACTTCCCCAAGACTTGGGACGGCCAGAAGCTGACCTTCCGCGGTGAAGGCTTCAAGACTCTGGACGGTAAGGGCTCCGTTATCGCGGTCAAGCTGAACAAGGGCGCTATTTCCGCGAAGGAAGAGCCCAAGCTCGAAGGCGTTGAAGGCAATAGCGCAGGCATCTGGGCATACATCAAGGCGGACGAAAACGGTAACTTCACCGCAACCATCGACCGCCCCACCGTGGCAAACTCTAACCTGACTGAAGAACTGAAGACCGGCGATAGCGTTGCTATCTACCTGCTCTCCGGTTCCCTGACCGAGAACGATAACGTGCGCGGTGGTGTGGCTGCAGAATACACCTTCAGCGTTGAAAACCAGGCACCTGCGCCGAAGGTTTCGGAACCGAAGGCATCCGAGTCGGCTAACGCACCTGTAACTAACCCCTCTGCTGCTCCGTCTGCACCTGCAGATTCTAAGGAACAGGCAAAGGACCAGCCTGCTAAGGATCAGTCCAAGGCTCCCGTGGACTCTTTGAAGTCCGAGGCTCAGAAGAAGGACAGCACCGCCCCGAAGACCTCCGGATCTTCGTCGCAGAACGTCACCTCTTCCAGCAACGGCTCGACCTCTTCGAACTCCTCGAAGTCTTCACTGGCTAACACCGGTGCTTCGGGCGTCGTCATTGCAGCCGGAATTGGCGTTCTTGCCCTGGTCGTTGGCGCAACCGTGCTGGTAGCACGTCGCCGCAAGGCATAGCCCGTACCCCACGGCAGCCCACGATACTACCGCTTGGCGGTAGCGAAAGAGGTAGAGCGGGATCTGCTAGATATTCAAGAACCCGCTTGACTCTCTGAAACTGCCGATAGGCGCTGAAAGGGGCGGTACCCATCGAACCGATGGGTACCGCCCCTATCGTTTTGCCTATACGTCTGTATTCGAGCGGAAGGCCTAGACCAGGATCAGAAGTAGTAGCGGGGGAGAGCGGAAGAGAAGCGGAGGAAGGGTGAAGCGCACCCTCTGCGCTCGCCCGCCCTTATTTGACGAGTTAACAGCCTGAAGAATGAAGTGCGGGATTCTAACGCCTCAAATACGAAGAAAACCCGCACCGAAGTGCGGGTTTAGTGTCAAAGCGAGGTTCGGTCCCTAGACAAACGGATTAGCGAGGAAAAAGGGACCCAAGAAATCTGTCCGATAAGGACCGAACCTCTTGTTTGACGCATGCGTCTCTTCTATTATGGTACATCTCGCTGATTTTCGCACCTTGAATCGCGATTTTTGCTAAAAAACTTGATTTTTGAAAAAACAACCCTTAATTTCTAAATTTTTAAGCAGATTTTTTCAGAACGCTGTTTTGAGGGGGTCAGAGGTGAAGAAATATTACAAAATCTATGGCTCTGTTCGACTCGATATAAGTCTTTTAGTTCTAGAAGATGCCGATAGTTCTAGATATATGTCTTTTATGCTAATTATGTTTAGATTGTAAAGCTTTCATGGGGTAAATTTGCCCCGCTCAGAGCCGGAGGGGAGAACAGCTCCGGATGCCAATATAGGACCTCTTGAGGATGAATTTCGTAGTGCATGGACTGCACTAGAAAAGCCTCAAAATGGTGGGCAAAGCGTAAGATATACAGCAGAAAGCTCCGGATGCTAAGCCCGCAAAATATAAGGTGAGCTAGCCTCCAAACTACACAACTCTGGAGATACTTATGGTTCCCCCTGTCGCAGGAGAAGAGCAGAAGAACGTGCCGGATGCTAAGCGTTTTTCCGTGGATCGTTCCGCGGGACTTGCTGGCCAGTATCAAGTGGCATACAACCCTGAAGAGAACGTTCTTTTTGTAAGTGGAAGCTATAACCACACAAAGACCCACGGCACTCTCTGCGCCACAATTGCTCGCATAAACGCGGATACCCTGCAGATTGAGCAGACGGCTACTCTGCCCGTTATCCCGGAAAATAACCCCGAACTAGCAAACCTCTTCCAGGTTCAAGCTGCCTATGGGTTAGCCGCAGACAATGAACGGGGGCTTCTCTGGACCGGAGGAACCCACACAAACTCGGTTACCGCATACTCCCAAAAGGACCTATCGCGCGTATGGGATTCTCTCGTTCTAGAAGTAGAGATGCTGACTCCGCGTGAGCTATACGTCGCACCCAACGGTGCCGTACTCGTTACCGGAATGGGCGGCTACCAGGTGATTTCTGCACCCACCGCAGAGGGGGAACGTAGGGTTAGCCCCCTTCAAGGGGAAGGCCCTGCCATGCTACTAGGACCCGTAGCGGACGAAAGCCGTAGCCTCCTGTACATCCCGAATATTATGCGAGATGAAATCTGGGTTGTGGATATGAATACCTGGGAGCTTGCACGCAAGCTGCCCGTAATTGGCGGGGAAGACGCCAATACTCCAGTCGGTGTTCACGGTGTGGAGATTGTTTCGACGCGCGGTGAACTATATGTCTCTGCGCAAGGGCGCGAGGGTAAGAATGGCGGTCTGTATGTTCTGAGCTTTGAGGGTGAGCACCTCGCTTATCTTCCGTTCGGAAAGATGCCCACCGATATCTTGCTCGATGCAGAACGTCACCTGCTCTATGTTGCTGATTTCGGTGGCAAGGGGGAGGCGGCAGTTGCTGGTGGCGGAACTATTACCGTCATTAATACGCTCAATCGAGCCATTATTGACACCGTGCAGGTGGCTCCCACCCGCATTAACCACCAGGTCCTGTTGAAGGACGGGAGTGTCATTGCTGTCGATAAAGCAGGAGACTACCCCGCAGCTGAGGTTCCCTACGTGCTGGATGCAAACTCTGGCGAATACTACGAGGCTGCAGAAGAGACTCGACCGGGAGAACCTCCTCGCCCTATCGTTCGTGACGGTATCGCGAAAGTATATATGCCCTAGCTGATGAGTGAAGAGCGGCTGAGCCGCCTATGTCGTGTCTGCTGTGCTCTCGCGTCGTATGCATGTTTGTGTAAGGAGCGGAACCGCGGTGATCTCCCGCCAGCCCCGCGGCAAGTCTGTCGTGGAGGGACATTAAAGCGTAGTAAAATATTAATATCTATCTTCTTTGTTTGACACATTGTTTGATAGATTTCTCGAGGCCCCTTCAGTTTCTTATGCGTCAGGAACTACACGAAGGGGCCTCCTGCTTTAAGTGTCAAATAAGGGGCCTTCTCAATCGATGGTGATGTGGGGTATGGGGTTTTTGCTCTCTAAGCCCGGCTATCCCCAGAGATAGGGTGGAGGAGACTGAAATCATAGTCGGCAAACTCTTGCGCTACATACCTGCTTCCTGTACAGTGTTAAGACTGTGTGGCTGTATCCAAATAGCCGCACAACCACGGGCTTCTCGTGCCAGTGCATAATGCCGCTATTTACGGGTGGGATACGCCCGCTTCACGCGGGTCCAAATGCTTCTGGCATGGGTTTGCCCCAGGCGTTTCCGCTAACCCCTTCCATAGAGTTGGGGCCCGGGGCGTCAACCAATCCCGTAAAAATGTTCCGCAAGGCTGGCTCGCGCCTAAAGCGAGTCGGAACCGGCGAGACGACAGGAGAAATATGATTCAGCAGGAGTCGCGACTGAAGGTCGCCGACAACACTGGTGCGAAGGAAATCCTGACCATCCGTGTTCTCGGTGGTTCCTCGCGTCGCTACGCAGGCATCGGCGACATCATTGTCGCAACCGTCAAGGATGCAATCCCCGGCGGTACCGTAAAGAAGGGTGACGTTGTTAAGGCAGTCGTCGTCCGCACCAAGAAGGAAACCCGTCGTCCCGACGGCTCCTACATCAAGTTCGACGAGAACTCCGCAGTGATCCTGAAGAACACTGATGGTGATCCCCGTGGTACCCGTATCTTCGGCCCCGTGGGTCGTGAGCTTCGCGACAAGAAGTTCATGAAGATCGTTTCGCTGGCTCCGGAGGTGCTCTAATTCATGGCTAAGATCAAGTCCGGCGACCTGGTTCAGGTTATTTCCGGTGCAGATAAGGGCAAGCAGGGCAAGGTTCTGAAGGTTCTCCCCAAGGAAAACCGTGTGATTGTTGAGGGCGTCAAGGTCGTCACCAAGCACACCAAGGCTAACCCCCTGACCGGCGCAGCAGGCGGCATTCAGAAGGTTGAGGCACCGATCCACGTTTCTAACGTTGCGATTGTTGACCCCGAGACCAAGAAGCCGACCCGTGTTGGTTTCCGCCTCGAGACTGTAGAGCGTGACGGCAAGGAGCGCACCGTTCGCGTGCGCGTTGCTAAGCGTTCGGGTAAGGACATCTAATGACCGAAACCAAGATCACCCCCCGCTTCAAGACCAAGTACGCTGAGGTCGTCGTTCCCGCTCTGCAGGAAGAGTTCAAGTACGAGAACGTCATGCAGACCCCGAAGATCGTTAAGGTCGTCGTAAACATGGGTGTTGGCGAGGCAGCTCGCGACGCAAAGCTCATGGACGGCGCAATCCGCGATCTCACCGCAATCACCGGTCAGAAGCCGATTGTTACCCGCGCTAAGAAGTCCATCGCACAGTTCAAGCTGCGCGAAGGTATGCCCATCGGCGCACACGTCACCCTGCGTGGCGACCGCATGTGGGAATTCCTGGACCGCCTCGTCACCCTGGCGCTGCCCCGAATCCGCGACTTCCGCGGCCTCTCGGACCGCCAGTTCGACGGTAATGGTAACTACACCTTCGGTCTGACCGAGCAGTCCATGTTCCACGAAATCGATCAGGACTCGATCGACCGCGTGCGTGGTATGGACATCACCGTGGTGACCTCCGCGAAGACCGACGAAGAAGGCCGTGCAATCCTGAAGGCACTGGGCTTCCCGTTCAAGACCAACTAACGACTACGTTGTAGGTCCAGACCCCGTTACCGCGGGGTAGGGAAACCACAACGAGGAAGGGCTAAAGCCCACAATGACTATGACTGATCCGGTCGCAGATATGCTGACCCGTTTGCGTAACGCAAACTCCGCATACCACGACACCGTATCCATGCCCTACTCCAAGCTGAAGGCTCGCATTGCTGAGATCCTGAAGGCTGAGGGCTACATCGCCGACGTGAAGGTTGAGGATGCAAAGGTCGGCAAGACCCTGACCCTCGTCCTCAAGTACGGTCCGTCCCGCGAGCGTTCCATCGCTGGCGTGCGTCGTATTTCCAAGCCGGGCCTGCGTACCTACGCAAAGTCCACCAACCTGCCCCAGGTTCTGGGTGGCCTCGGCATCGCAATCCTGTCCACCTCTTCGGGTCTGCTCACTGACAAGCAGGCTGCGAAGAAGGGCGTGGGCGGCGAAGTCATCGCTTACATCTGGTAGTCGGTTAGAAGAGAAAGGAAGAGAATAATGTCACGTATTGGACGTCTCCCCATCTCGGTTCCCGCCGGCGTTGAGGTTAAGGTCGATGGCAACCTGGTTACCGTTAAGGGCCCGAAGGGCGAGCTCTCCCACAAGGTAGCTTCCCCCATCACCGTGGCTCTGAACGAAAACGAGATCGTTGTATCTCGTCCGAACGACGAGCGCCTGTCTCGCTCGCTGCACGGTCTGACTCGTACCCTGATTCAGAACCTGATTATCGGCGTTACCTCCGGCTACGAAAAGAAGCTGGAAATCGTTGGTACCGGTTACCGTGTGACCCCGAAGGGTAACGACCTGGAGTTCGCTCTGGGCTACTCCCACCCGATCAACATCACCGCTCCCGAGGGTATTACCTTCGCAGTGGAGGGTGCTAACAAGCTGACCGTGTCGGGTATCGACAAGCAGCTCGTTGGTCAGGTTGCAGCAAACATTCGTGGTCTGCGTAAGCCCGATCCCTACAAGGGTAAGGGTGTTCGCTACGCAGGTGAGCACATCCGCCGCAAGGTCGGAAAGGCTGGTAAGTAAACATGGCTATCAAGTCGAAGGCAGCGCAGCGTGCACGTCGTCACGCTCGCATCCGCAAGTACGTTTCGGGTACCGCTGCGCGTCCGCGCCTGTGCGTCACCCGTTCGACCCGTCACATGTTCGTTCAGGTTATCGACGATGTCAAGGGCGTAACCCTGGCATCCGCTTCCACCATGGAAGCAGAGCTGCGTGCAGCTGACCTGGACAAGACCGCTAAGGCAAAGCGCGTTGGTGAGCTCGTTGCAGAGCGCGCCAAGGCAGCTGGTGTTGAGGCAGTCGTGTTCGACCGCGGTGGTAACAAGTACCACGGCCGTGTTGCAGCCGTTGCTGACGGTGCACGCGAGGGAGGTCTTGCACTCTAATGAGCGAGCAGAACGTAAAGGAAACTCAGGTGAGCGAAGCAGTAGTAGCTGAAACCGCTGAGACCTCCAACCAGCGCGAGGAGCGCCGCAACAACCGCGGCGAGCGTCGTGGCCGTGGTGAGCGCCGTAACAACCGCGCTCGCGAGGAGGAGAAGGACAAGTACATCGAGCGCGTTGTGACCATCAACCGCGTTTCCAAGGTCGTCAAGGGTGGTCGTCGCTTCAGCTTCACCGCACTGGTCGTCGTTGGTGACGGTAACGGCCTGGTCGGCGTTGGCTACGGTAAGGCTAAGGAAGTTCCCGCAGCAATCTCCAAGGGTGTCGAGGAAGCAAAGAAGAACTTCTTCCGCGTTCCCCGCATCGAAGGCCGCACCATCCCGCACCGTGTGCAGGGTGAGGCAGCTGCAGGCGTTGTGATGCTCCGCCCGGCAACCGCTGGTACCGGTGTTATCGCAGGTGGCCCCGTGCGTGCAGTACTCGAGTGCGCAGGCATTCACGACGTGCTGTCCAAGTCGCTCGGTTCCTCCAACCAGATCAACATCGTTCACGCAACTGTTGCAGCACTCAAGGAGCTCGAGGAGCCCCTGGCAGTGGCAGCCCGCCGTGGCCTGCCCACCGATGAGGTTATCCCCAGCTACCTGCGCAACACCAAGTCTGAAAAGGCAGGTGCGTAGTAATGGCCAAGCGTATTCAGCCCAGCGACGCAAAGCTGGAAATCACCCAGGTCAAGTCCTATGTTGGTCAGAAGCAGAACATGCGCGACACCCTGCGTTCCCTGGGCCTCAAGCGCCCCGGCAACAAGGTAGTCCGCACTGCTGACCCCGTCACCGTTGGCATGGTTAACACCGTTGCTCACCTGGTGAAGGTTGAGGAGGTCAAGTAAAGATGGCAGAAGCTATCAAGATTCACGATCTGCGCCCGGCACCGGGTGCCCACAAGGCAAAGACCCGCGTTGGCCGCGGTGAAGGCTCCAAGGGTAAGACCGCAGGTCGCGGTACCAAGGGTACCAAGGCACGTTACCAGGTTCGTGCAGGCTTCGAAGGCGGCCAGCTGCCGCTGCACATGCGCCTGCCGAAGCTGCGCGGCTTCAAGAACCCCTTCCGCACCGAGTACCAGGTTGTTAACCTGGACCGCATCCAGGAACTGTTCCCCAACGGTGGCGACGTCACCGTCGAGGCACTGGTTGCTAAGGGTGCCGTTCGCAAGAACGAGCTCGTGAAGGTTCTGGGCAACGGCGAAATCTCCGTCAAGGTGAACGTTGTTGTTGACAAGGCATCGGCTTCCGCTATTGAGAAGATCGAGGCCGCTGGCGGTTCTGTAACCGTTAAGTAGTCTTCAAGACGAGAAAGCCCCCGTCCGTACACTGTACGGCGGGGGCTTTTTGCTGCTCGGAAAGACTCACAACGGGATATATTCCTGTATTCGTATATTTGAACGCTTGGTGTGCGCCACATTTGGCGTTCAAAAATCACGCTAAGAGAATATAAAAGCTACATAATCTGCTAGGGAGTTATCGTTACCCGCTCCAAACACGATAGACTGGAAGATGTGTTTACTGCGCCCTAAAACTCTTTGAGAGGGATGGGCGCCCCATAGACTTACAGGAGGACATGTGCTGAGCGCATTCGGGCGAGTCGTCAAGACCGCCGATTTGCGGCGTAAGCTGCTGTTTACCCTGGCAATGATTGTGCTGTACCGCGTGGGCACTTTCATCCCCGCGCCAGGCGTTTCCTACGGAAATGTACAGCAGTGTCTGAACGCCAATGTTACAAGCGGTGGCGTCTACGATATCGTCAACCTCTTCAGTGGTGGCGCACTGCTGCAGCTTTCGATCTTTGCCCTCGGCGTGATGCCGTACATTACCGCGTCCATTATCATCCAGCTGCTACGCGTGGTCATCCCGCGATTCCAGGAGCTGCACGATGAGGGCGCGCAGGGTCAGGCAAAGCTCACCCAGTACACCCGCTACCTGACCATCGCTCTTGCTCTGCTGAATGCAACCACCATCGTCTCGATGGCACGCTCTGGCGTTCTGCTGGGTAACTGCCCGGGCATCATCCCCCAGGACGACGTACTGCACATCCTGCTGATTATCGTCACCCTGTGTGCAGGTACCACCGTCATCATGTGGATGGGTGAGCAGATTACCGAGCGTGGCGTCGGCAACGGTATGTCCCTGCTGATCTTCACCTCCATCGCTTCCTCCTTCCCGAGCGCTCTGGGCTCCATCCAGCGCACCCACGGTTGGGGTATCTTCGCGGCTGTCTGCGGTATTGGCCTGCTGGTCATGCTTGCCGTGGTCTACGTGGAACAGTCCGTTCGCCGTATCCCCGTGCAGTATGCAAAGCGCATGATTGGTCGACGCACCATTGGCGGCACCAGCACCTACATCCCGCTGAAGGTCAACATGGCCGGCGTGATCCCGCTGATCTTCGCGTCCTCCCTGCTGACCCTGCCCGGCCTGATTGCCCAGTTCAACACCCCCACCGACGGCTCCACCCCGCCGGACTGGGTCAACTGGATTAACGCATACCTGGTGCGCGGCGATCACCCGCTGTACATTGCTCTCTACTTCTTCATGATTATTGGCTTCGCGTACTTCTACGTGGCGGTCACCTTCGACCCGGTAGAAGTAGCGGACAATATGAAGAAGTACGGTGGCTTCATTCCCGGCATCCGTGCGGGTAAGCCCACCGCGCGTTACCTCAGCTACGTACTCAACCGAATTACGTTGCCTGGCGCACTTTACCTGGGTGTAATTTCCATGATTCCCCTGGTAGCGCTTATCCTATTCAACGCAAACCAGAATTTCCCGTTCGGCGGCGCCTCGCTGCTGATCGTGGTGGGTGTTGGTCTTGATACTCTCAAGCAGATCAACGCTCAGCTCCAACAACGAAACTACGAAGGACTGCTCCGATGAACCGTCTGCTCATCGTCGGCCCTCCCGGTGCAGGTAAGGGCACCCAGGCCGTCAAGATCGCTGAAGCGCTGAAGATTCCCGCGATTTCCACCGGTGATATCTTCCGTAAGAACATCAAGGAAGAGACCGAGCTGGGCAAGGAAGCGAAGTCGTACATCGACTCCGGCAACCTGGTTCCCGACTCTGTCACCAACAACATGGTGCGCGCACGTCTGGAGGAAAGCGACGTCGTCAACGGCTTCCTGCTCGACGGCTACCCCCGCAACACCTCCCAGGTGCACGAGCTAGACTCCATCCTCGAAGCCAAGGGTGAGAAGATCGATCGAGTTCTCCTGCTGGTTGCAGACAACGACGAACTCGTTGAGCGTCTGCTCAACCGCGCAGCAGAGCAGGGTCGTACCGATGACAACGAAGAGGTCATTCGTCACCGCCTGAAGGTCTACGAAGAAGAGACCGCACCGCTGATCGCAATCTACCGCGAACGCGGCATCGTCAAGGAAGTTAACGGCCTCGGCGAGATTGCTGAAGTCACCGAGCGCATCCTCGACGCTCTGAAGTAATCTTCTGCTGTACCCCCGCAATTTGAGGTGCATGATGCATCACAAAGACTTGCGGGGGTACAGTGCTGTCTGTAGAGTTCTAAGCTTGGGCGCACCGCCCCTATACCTAAGGAGCCAGAATGGCACGAGTCGAAATTAAAACCAATGCACAGCTTCAGCAGATGGCTCGTGCAGGAGTCATCACCAGCCGCGCGCTCGATGCGGCAGTGGCGGCAGCTCGCCCCGGCGCAACCACCGCAGAGGTGAACGCCGCTTTTGAACGCACCATGCTGGAACTGGGTGGCACCTCCAACTTCTACGGCTACTACGACTACCCGGCAACCGTATGCACCTCCGTCAACCATGAGGTCGTTCACGGCATCCCCGGCGACTACGTGCTCAAGGACGGCGACATCCTTTCTATCGACGGTGGCGCATACGTTATCGACCCCGCAACCAACCGCCAGTGGCACGGCGACTCGGCACGTACTGTGCTGGTCGGTGACAATGTGAGCGAAGCACGCGCAGAGCTCTCCGCCGTCACTCGCGAGGCAATGTGGCACGGCATCGCCGCTCTGGCAACCGCAAAGAAGGTCGGCGAAATCGGCCTTGCCATCGAAGCATATGTGACCGAAGAATACGGCGATAAGTACGGCATTATTGAAGACTACGTGGGCCACGGCATCGGTTCCCAGATGCATATGGCACCGGACGTACTGAACTACGCAGTGCGTGACATGGGGCCGAAGATCAAGCCCGGCATGGCTTTCGCTATTGAGCCGATGCTTGTGACTGGTTCCATCGAGACCAAGGTGCTCTCCGACGACTGGACCGTTGTAACCGTTGACGGCTCCGATGCCTGCCAGTGGGAGCACTCCGTTGCTGTGCATAGCGAAGGTATCTGGGTCCTGACTGCAGAAGACGGCGGCGCCAGCGAACTTGCTCGCTTCGGCGTAATCCCGGTTCCGATCCCCGCCTAACTCTCACCGCTGGGGAGGGGAACCCACCTTTAGCTGCCCCACCTCCACCCGAAGAAACCGGCGAATCCGGTCCGGTGCGTGATAGCGCATCCGAAAGCATCCACATCACAAGGAAGAAGCTCCATGAGCGAAACTCTCAATAGCAGCGAGGCAACCGCACCCGCTACGACCAAGGTGCCGGTTGAAATCTCGAACGTTCGCCCCGCACCCGGCCAGATTGCCTTGAAAGCACCGCGCCGTGCGAAGCCGCCCAAGCACATCGCTGACTTCGACATGGCTGGTCGCCGCGAATTTCTGAAGGAACTGGGCTACCAGTCGTTCCGTGCGTCCCAGCTGTCCAAGCACTATTTTGAGCGTCTGGTCACTGACCCCGCCGAAATGACTGACCTGCCGGCTAAGGACCGCGAGCAGATGGTCGCACAGGCGATGCCCCAGCTTCTGACCCCGGTCCGTACCCTCGAGGCTGACGGTGGCGATACCCTGAAGGTTGTGCATCGCCTCTTTGACGGTGCGCTCATCGAGTCCGTCATCATGCGCTATGACAACCGCGTGACCATGTGCATCTCTTCGCAGGCTGGCTGCGGTATGAACTGCCCCTTCTGCGCAACCGGTCAGCAGGGTTTGACCCGTAACCTGTCCACTGCAGAAATTGTGGAGCAGGTCGTTGCCGGTGCCCGCTACCTTAAGCAGATGAAGGGCCTGGAAGAAGCAGAAGGCGGCTCTGAGGATACTCGTCCGCTGCGTGTTTCCAACATTGTCTTCATGGGTATGGGCGAGGCGCTCGCTAACTACAAGGCAACCATGGGTGCTGTGCACCGCCTGATTGATCCTTCCCCCGAGGGCCTCGGTATTTCTGCTCGTGGTCTGACCATGTCGACCGTGGGTCTGGTGCCCGGCATTCGTAAGTTTGAGCTGGAGAAGCTGCCCATTACTTTGGCGCTGTCCCTGCACGCTCCGGATGATGAGCTGCGTGATGAGCTAATCCCGATTAACCAGCGTTGGAAGGTCGACGAGACTCTGGACGCTGCGTACGACTACTACCGTACGACCGGCCGCCGCGTCTCCATTGAGTACGCGCTGATTCGCGATATTAACGATCAGGGCTGGCGTGCGGATCTGCTCGGTAAGAAGCTGGCGCAGCGCGGCCGTGGTTGGGTGCACGTGAACCCGATTCCGCTGAACCCGACCCCGGGTTCGAAGTGGACGGCATCCCGTAAGGGCGTTGAGCAGAACTTTGTGGAGCGTCTGCGTGCCCACGGTATTCCGACGACTATTCGTGATACTCGCGGTTCCGATATTGATGGAGCATGCGGTCAGCTTGCCGCTAAGGAAGACTAAGCAGTTGAGCTGTGACCGGTGAACGGTGCCCCTTTCCTGCGGAGGGAAGTCAATAAGACTTTCAGGAACGTGGGGGAGGGGCTTCTTCCTTTTAAACATTAAGTGCCTGATGTCATAAAAATCACGGTTGTTTTTCCACGGCCTTTGCCGTAGAGTTAACAGTTGGTTGTTTGTGCCAGTGTTAAGTGCGCCTTAAAACGCCCTATCGCCTCACCGAGGTGAGCTCACAAACAGAAGATACAATTGCCCGCCGCACCTGCGACGGGCACCGACGTTAGCGGAGGATATGGCTAAGAAAGACGGCGTCATCGAGATTGAAGGCTCTGTGGTTGAAGCTCTGCCCAACGCGATGTTCCGTGTTGAGCTGGATAACGGCCACAAGGTTCTCGCACACATCTCGGGCAAGATGCGTCAGCACTACATTCGCATCCTGCCTGAGGACCGAGTAGTAGTGGAACTGAGCCCCTACGACCTTTCCCGAGGTCGTATCGTCTACCGTTACAAGTAAACCCGAGATAAACGTCGCCCCTGACGGCGTTTAAATCGTGTTCAAAGGGATAACGCAGTTCCCCAACGTAAGTGAGGGAACCTCTTATCTCGCCAGTAATCAAGTTGCAATCAAAAGGAATGCGATGAAGGTCAAGCCGAGCGTTAAGCCGATCTGCGATAAGTGCAAGGTGATCCGCCGTCACGGTGTGGTCATGGTGATCTGCGAAAACCCGCGCCACAAGCAGCGCCAGGGCTAATCCCTAGCAGCTGACTTCATAACCGCCCCAACAGGGGGCGGAATTGTCATAGGCACCGCTCCGAAGCAACGCCCACGAGGCGACTTCGGATACCTCCGGACTCAGAGGCCGGGGACCGGGTCAGAACAACCCGGGCAGTGATGCTATAGACCTCTGGAAAACAACAAGGAGAAGCCAGTATGGCACGTCTCGCTGGAGTTGATATTCCCCGCGAAAAGCGCGTGGAAGTTGCTCTCACTTACATCTACGGCGTGGGCAAGACCCGTGCACACGAAACCCTCGCTGCTACCGGCGTCAACCCTGACACCCGCGTCAAGGACCTGACCGACCAGGAGCTCGTGGCACTTCGTGACTTCATCGAAGGCAACTACAAGGTTGAAGGTGATCTTCGCCGCGAGGTTGCAGCTGACATCCGCCGTAAGGTTGAAATCGGTTCCTACCAGGGCCTGCGCCACCGCCGCGGCCTGCCGGTTCACGGTCAGCGCACCAAGACTAACGCACGTACCCGCAAGGGCCCGAAGCGTACCGTCGCAGGTAAGAAGAAGTAAGCAACGTTGCTCTGTTGGATATCTCTATCCGACCAACGTATTAGAAAACCTTTGTAGGAGAATCAAAAATGCCTCCCAAGACTCGCGCTGCGGCAGCTCGTAAGACCAACCGCCGCAAGGTTAGCAAGAACATCGTTGCTGGTCAGGCTCACATCAAGTCGACCTTCAACAACACCATCGTCTCCATCACCGATCCCACCGGTGCAGTGATCTCCTGGTCCTCCGCTGGCGACATGGGCTTCAAGGGCTCCCGTAAGTCCACCCCCTACGCCGCACAGCTGGCTGCTGAGGCTGCTGCAAACCGCGCCAAGGAGCACGGCGTCCGCAAGGTTGACGTGTTCGTCAAGGGCCCCGGTTCCGGTCGCGAAACCGCAATCCGCTCCCTGCAGGCTGCAGGCCTCGAGGTCGGTTCGATTCAGGACGTTACCCCCGTTGCACACAACGGTTGCCGTCCCCCGAAGCGCCGCCGCGTCTAATTAGGTCCCTGACCTAATCCCTCGACGGGTGCGCTCCACGGAGCTGTACCCGGAGAGTACAGACACCCGTCTGCTTCCTAAGATATGTTTTCCCCAACCTGTGGGCTCATATAGCGGAGCTCACCGAAAGGAAACAAAGTGCTTATTGCACAGCGCCCCACTCTGACTGAAGAGGTCGTAGCGCCCAACCGCTCGCGCTTCACCATCGAGCCTCTGGAGCCCGGTTTCGGCTACACCATGGGTAACTCCCTCCGCCGTACTCTGCTGTCCTCCATCCCCGGCGCCGCTGTTACCAGCGTCCGCATTGATGGCGTACTGCACGAGTTCAGCACCGTTCCCGGCGTGACCGAGGACGTCACTGAGATCATCTTGAACATCAAGAAGCTCTCCATCTCTTCTGAGAACGACGAGCCCGTCGTGGCCTACCTGCGCAAGCAGGGCGAAGGTGAACTGACCGCAGGCGACATCGAGGTTCCCGCTGGCGTGGAGATCCACAACCCGGAACTGCACCTGGCAACCCTGAACGCCTCGGCAAACTTCAACGCTGAGCTGGTTATCGAGCGCGGTCGCGGCTACGTGACTGCAGCTCAGAACAAGGTCGGCGATGGCGAGATTGGCCGTATCCCGGTTGACTCCATCTACTCCCCGGTTCTGAAGGTTACCTTCAGCGTGAACGCGACCCGTGTTGAGCAGCGCACCGACTTCGACAGCCTGACCCTGGACGTCGAAACCAAGGAAGCCATCGCACCGCGTGACGCCGTTGCTTCTGCAGGCAGCACCCTGGTCGAGCTCTTCGGCCTTGCACGTGAGCTGAACATTGCAGCTGAGGGTATCGAAGTTGGCCCGTCGCCCGCCGACGAGTCCATGGCCGCTGATTTGGCACTGCCGATCGAGGACCTGAACATGTCCGTCCGCTCCTACAACTGCCTCAAGCGCGAGGGCATCCACACCGTGGGTGAGCTCGTGACCCGCAGTGAAGCTGACCTGATGGATATCCGTAACTTCGGTGCTAAGTCCATTGACGAGGTCAAGGCAAAGCTCATCGAGCTCGGCCTGGCTTTGAAGGACTCCCCTCCCGGTTTCGAGCCTGCTGCACGCCCGCTTGATGACGAAGACGGTTCCGGCGAATAATTTCGACCGAATAGTTCACCCGGTTCCACCGGGATCAGTCAAACTTGATTCCCTAAGAGGCTCCGCTGCTGGGGCGTTAGGGAACGCAACTATGGAGATTTAACTATGCCTACTCCCACTAAGGGTCCCCGCCTCGGCGGTTCCCCGACCCACGAGCGCCACATGCTCAACAACCTGTCGGCGCAGCTGTTCCAGCACAAGCGCATCACCACCACCCTGACCAAGGCAAAGCGCCTGCGTCCGGTGGCAGAGCGCTTCATCACCTTCGGTAAGAAGGGCGACCTGGCTGCTCGCCGTCGCGTGCTGCGTTCCATCACCGACAAGTCCGTCGTGCACGAGCTCTTCACCGTTATTGCTCCGGCAATGGCAGAGCGCCCCGGTGGTTACACCCGCATCATCAAGATCGGTAACCGTAAGGGTGACAACGCTCCCATGGCAGTCATCGAGCTCGTCATGGAGCCCGTTGCAACCAAGGGTGCAGTTGCTGAGGCAACCAAGGTTGCTGAGAAGGCAGCTGAGGCTCCCAAGGCTGAAGCAGCTGAGGGCCTGCCCGCAGGTTCCCACGCACCCCTGGAGTCCGGCGAGGCTCCCGAGGGCTTCGAGGTTAAGGGTAACGCCGATTCCATGAAGTACCACGTGCCCGGTTCCCGCTGGTACTCCAGCACCAAGGCTGAAATCTGGTTCGACTCCGCTGAGTCGGCAGAGGCTGCAGGTTACGCCCCCGCAGGTGGCGCAGCAGCACAGAAGGTTTCCGAGTAATACGGATCCCAGCTGATTTAGGCTAAGCCTAAAATATGTCAATCCGCCGTCCACTGCTGTGGGCGGCGGATTGGTGTATCTGCATACTTAACGAGGAGACGGTTCTTTGCGCATTCGCTATCCAAGAGCCGGCCCGTAGTCTTCAATCGTCCTTTACCGCTGAAAGGCACACCAATGCATAACGCTACTTCTTTAGAGAATTACGAAGAGCAGCCCTTCACCGCTACGCACCGCGTGCGAATTGATTGTGCTTACGACGGTTCTCTTTTCAGCGGGTGGGCAGCCCAGCCGAACCTGGTCACCGTGCAGGGAGTTATCGAGAACGCCCTCGAGCTGATTCTGCGGGCGCCTCACCGTGTGGTGGTTGCGGGTCGAACGGATGCGGGAGTCCACGCAGAAGCCCAAACCTTGCACTGCGATCTGAGTGATGAGGACTGGACTCGCCTGCAAGGCCGAACGGGGGAGGACGATCCGACGGCTGCCCTGGGACGCCGCCTCACCGGTGCCCTGCAACGCTGCCTCTACGATGCGGAAGAGCAGTTGAATTTGCCGAAGAACGTTCGCGGTATTCTGCAGGGTGCTATTCAGATTCACCGCGTGAGCGAAGTTTCTTTTGAATTTGATGCACGCTTCTCGGCTACCGGTCGCCGCTACGTATATCGCGTTGCAGATGGCGCGGCGGACGGTCTTAACCCTCTGCACCGTACCTACACCTGGGCGGTACCTGAGCACCTGGATTGTGCTGATCTTAACCAGTCGGCCCAGCAGCTACTCGGCCTGCGTGATTTTCTCTCCTTCTGCAAGCCGCGTGAAGGAGCGACCACGATTCGTGAGCTGCGAGAGCTTAGCTTCACTCGTACTGAAAGTGGCCTTATTGAGGTGCGTGTGGTGGCTGATGCCTTCTGTCATCACATGGTGCGTTCACTTGTGGGTGCGCTGGTACTCTACGGCACGGGTAAACGTGACGCCGCCTGGTTGCGTGAGCGGATCGAGAACCCGGGACGCGAGGCTTCGCTGACTCTGGCGCCTCCCCATGCTCTGGCACTAGCTGAGATTTACTACCCTGCCCCGGAGTTGTATGGAGAGCAGGCGGAACGTGCTCGAGCAAAGCGTGAGGACCACGAAGTACAGAGCGCTTAACGCCCTGTATATATTGAGCCCCGTCACGTTGCTCATGCACCGTGAAGCGTCGCGGGGGAGCGCAACTACCTCAGGTGAATTACACGGATGGAATTTAAAATGTGTTTAAGGCAAAAAAAGCCCTATTTTTAAGGCTTTGGCGGTGGATTAAGCACTCGACGTCCTGTATAGTCTTGATATGTTGTGCGTGTTCTACCCGAGCGCGCTCTAAATCGCTGTCTAGTTGCAGGACGTTAAGGCGGTATAGAGTACGGGCAGAACGGGCGGCAGCTCGGTCCTCACCCGGGTGTTCGTCATGCACGTAAGTAAAAGGCGCGATACCCAACTAAGCGCCGTATGTACATTTCGAGACAAAGGCCAATATTTTGCGCACTTATACTCCCAAGCCCGGCGAAGTCGAGCGCCAGTGGCACGTCATTGACGCCACCGACGTTGTTCTCGGCCGCCTCGCAAGCCAGACCGCTATCCTGCTGCGCGGTAAGCACAAGCCGACTTTTGCTCCCCACGTTGACACCGGTGACTTCGTTATCATCGTGAACGCTGAGAAGGTCGCCCTGACCGGTGCAAAGCTCGAGCAGAAGCGTGCATACCGCCACTCGGGTTACCCCGGCGGTCTGAAGTCCGTGAACTACGCAGAGCTGCTTGAGACCAACCCCGTTCGCGCGGTTGAGAAGGCTGTTAAGGGCATGCTGCCCAAGAACAAGCTTGCTGCACAGCAGCTCAAGAAGCTGAAGGTCTACGCTGGCCCCGAGCACCCGCACGCGGCACAGCAGCCCAAGACCTACGAATTCAACCAGGTCGCCCAGTAATTCGGGCCTACGAAGAAACAATAGGAGAAATCGTGGCTCAGAACGAAGAGCAGATCGTAGTCGAGGAAGAGCTGACCAGCTACACCTCGGAGTCCGCTGCCCCCGCAGCGGCTAAGGCAGCACGTCCGGCACTGACCGTTGCAGGCGCAGCAGTTGGTCGCCGCAAGGAAGCAGTGGCACGCGTTCGCGTTGTGCCCGGTTCCGGTAACTGGACCATCAACGGTCGTAGCCTGGAAGACTACTTCCCCAACAAGCTGCACCAGCAGGACGTCAACCAGCCCTTCAAGCTCCTGGAGCTCGAGGGTGCATACGACGTCATCGCACGCATCAACGGTGGTGGCCCCTCCGGTCAGGCAGGTGCTCTGCGCCTGGGTATCGCTCGTGCACTGAACGAGATTGACCGCGAGAACAACCGCCCCGCACTGAAGAAGGCTGGTTACCTGACCCGTGACGCACGCGTCATCGAGCGTAAGAAGGCTGGTCTTAAGAAGGCACGCAAGGCTTCGCAGTTCTCCAAGCGTTAATCGCTGGTTTTCACGAAGCGTTACGCCCCGCTTCTCCTTCGGGAGAGTCGGGGCGTTTTGCGTATCTACTCACCGTGAGCGTTACAAGGTTATAGGGTGCATATAACTGTTACGTTTGTTCATCGAAGAGCACACCGGTAGAGTTAAAGAGTCAAAGCAGACAGGAAGAAAAGAGTACTCATGGCAGAGCAGAATCCCTCCACCCAGCCCGAAGAGAAGGCAGTGGAGGCTCCTCAGACTGAAGCCCACCAGCACGCCGCTGGAGGCGCACACGCACACACCGGTTCTGAGAAGAAACAAGCCATCAAGGAAGCCCTGAAGCCCCAGGCACGCCGTACCTCCGTCGTTGAAGACTACTCGGCAGAGCTGGACGAAATGGCTTCCCTCACCCGCGCCCTCGGCAAGGACAAGAAGGACGACGAAACCTCGCAGGCATGGAAGAAGGGTTACCCCTACGACACCAAGCTCAGCCGTAAGGCATACGAGAAGGAAAAGCGCGCCCTGCAGATTGAGCTGCTGAAGCTGCAGCTCTGGGCTAAGTCCACCGGTCAGAAGATTCTCATCATCTTCGAAGGCCGTGACGCAGCAGGTAAGGGCGGCTCCATCAAGCGCTTCACCGAGCACCTGAACCCCCGTGGCGCTCGCGTTGTGGCACTGGAGAAGCCGACCGACATCGAGCAGACCCAGTGGTACTTCCAGCGCTACATCAAGCACCTGCCCTCCGGCGGCGAAATCGTCCTGATGGACCGCTCCTGGTACAACCGTGCCGGCGTTGAGCGCGTTATGGGCTACTGCACCCAGGCACAGTACTTCGAGTTCATGCGCGAAGTTCCGGACCTGGAGCGCATGCTGGTGAACTCCGGTATCCATATCATCAAGTTCTGGTTCTCCGTCACCCGCGAAGAGCAGCTCGCACGCTTCACCTCCCGCCGTACCGACCCGGTCCGCCAGTGGAAGCTTTCCCCCACCGACCTGGCATCTCTGGACAAGTGGGACGACTACACCGCGGCAAAGGAAGCAATGTTCTTCTACACCCACACCGGTGACGCCCCCTGGACCGTTATCAAGTCCAACGACAAGAAGCGCGCACGTCTGGAAGCAATGCGTTACGTGCTCTCCCAGTTCGACTACCCCTCCAAGGACGAGGCAGTCGTGGGCGAGCTCGACTCGCTGATCGTTCGCTCCGCATCACACGTCTTCGAGGACGAGTCCGGTGACTCCCCCGACGGCTTCCCCGTCGTCAAGTAAGCGTGGATAAATAGGGGAGAATAAAAACTCAACCCTACGGCGATAGAGCCGCCAAATAGCTTGCATTATGAAGGTGCCTGTCTCTCTTTTCCCAACCCCGGGAACGGAGAGCAGGCACCTTTGCGCGTCTGCAGAAATATTAGCTATGAAGCAGATATGTAGCCGCTGAAAATCACTTTCTGATTATGAAGAATTTACGGTGTATGCGCCTAAGCAGAGTTACGCACAACGTAAAATAAAAGGGTGACTGAACGACTTTTTGGAACCGACGGCGTACGCGGTCTGGCAAACGATGTAATTACTCCCGCCCTGGCTATGGAGCTCGCGCAGGCGGCTTCTATTGTTCTGGGCTTTGACACGGTAGAAGAGGGCGTACGCCCCCGTGCCGTGATTGCAAATGACTCCCGATCCTCTGCAGACTTTATTGTCTCTGCGATGAAGGCTGGCTTCGCTAGCGCAGGTGTTGACGTGCTGGATGCCGGCATTGTCCCCACCCCCGCAGCAGCTTACCTGGTGGCACACACCGGTGCTGACTTTGGCGTGATGATTTCTGCATCGCACAACCCCGCAGCGGACAACGGTATTAAGTTCCTGGCTCGTGGCGGCCAGAAGCTGGAAGACTCCGTTGAGGACGCTATTGAGCGCGTTTACCGCGAGAAGTCCTTCCGCTACCCGACCGGTGGTGCTGTGGGTACCGTCAAGCCCCTGGAGAACGGTACCGAGGCTTACGTGAAGCACCTGGTCTCCACCCTGCCCGAAGGCAAGCCCCTCGACGGCATGAAGATTGTTCTGGACTGCGCAAACGGTGCAGCCTACGCGGCGTCCCCGGCAACCTTCGAGGCACTGGGTGCAGAGGTCATCGCACTGGCTGTAGAGCCCAACGGCACCAACATCAACGACGGTGTGGGCTCCACCCACCCCGAGAAGCTGCAGGCGGCTGTCGTTGAGCACGGCGCGGACCTCGGCATCGCCCACGACGGCGACTCCGACCGTTGCCAGGCAGTTGACGAAAAGGGCAACCTGGTAGACGGCGACCAGATCATGGCTATCCTGGCTGTTGCCGCTAAGCGCGAAGGTAAGCTCGCAAAGGACACTCTCGTCGCAACCGTGATGAGCAGCCTGGGTCTGGAACTGTACCTGCGCGAGCACGGTATTACCCTGGGCCGTACTGCTGTGGGCGACCGTTACGTCCTCGAGTCCATGCGCGAGCACGGCTACAACCTTGGCGGCGAGCAGTCCGGCCACGTTATCATGAGCGACTACGCAACCACCGGTGACGGCGTTCTGACCGGCATCCAGCTGGCTGCAGAGGTGGCTCGTAGCGGTCAGACCCTCTCGGAGCTGGCATCCCGTATGCAGCCCACCCCGCAGCGCCTGATTAACGTCAAGGGCGTTGACCGTGCGGCTGTGAAGACCAATGAGGCGCTCGCTACCGCTGTGAGCGAGGCTGAAGGTGTACTGGGTGAGAGCGGCCGCGTGCTGCTGCGTGCATCCGGCACCGAGCCTCTGGTTCGCGTCATGGTTGAAGCTGCAACCCAGGAGCAGGCTGATGAGGTTGCTCAGCAGCTGGCTGACGTTGTAGCTAAGGAACTGGCACTCTAAACGTATTCTTCCGGTGCGAAGACCGCAGTGGAGGATAGAGAAGGGCTGGGAAGGTGTTACCTTCCCAGCCCTTCTTCGTTATCTTGGGCGGGGGAGGGGGGGGACGAGGATACGGAAAACCCCCGTATCCACAGGGGATACGGGGGTCTAAAAAATTAGTGGTAGAGAGCAGAGAAATTACTTCTTTGCCAGAGCGTCGCGGATCTCCTTCAGGAGGTCAAGCTCGGTCTCTTCCTCTTCTTCAGCAGCCTCGTCTTCAGCCTTCTTCTTAGCCAGTGCGAGTTCAGTCAGCTTCTGAGTGGGCACAACAACTGCGAAGTAGACAGCAGCTGCAATCAGGATGAAGTTGACAATAGCGGTTAGGAACACGCCAACCTTGATCTGGCCGAAGACCAGGAACTCGTCGAAGTTGGGGGAGCCAACCAGCATGGAGATAGCCGGCATCAGGACGGCCTGGACAAGCGAGGTCACCACAGCGGTGAAGGCGGTACCCATAATCAGACCAACTGCGAGGTCGATGACGTTACCGCGGATCAGAAAATCTTTAAAACCCTTAAGCATGAGATATAGAATAGCGCCTTTTCACCTCAGAAAATGCCATATTCTGAGAAAATTTTCACTGTAAAGCATGTGTTTTTCTTCACAGTGGTCCTATGGCGCCCGATACTTAAAGTCTAGCTCACATGAACCTGAGCAAAAATCTCTAAAACCTGCGAAAAACCGCGGATTTACGGGGTGTGTATGCGAAAAAATATGCATCTACTGTGCCTATTTATCTCCGGTACGAAGCTTGAAAGACGATACACATCACCACTTGGCGCACCGACCAAAGCCGAAAGATTAGCCTCGACCCTAGCTCGCACTTGCATAATCGGGTGCCGCACCCGTACCGATAAACTCCTCAAAAGTCTTCGCACCCGAAGACACATACTCCTGGGCAATCTGCACACCCACATAGCGGTAATGCCACGGCTCAAAACGATAACCGGTCACCGATTGACGACCATCAGGGAAGCGCAAAATATATCCGTAACGCGGAGCGTTCTTCGCCAACCACTGACCAGCCAGCGTATCGCGATAACACTCCTCCAAACGGCAACCCTCAGGAGAAGCAAAATCAATCGCCAAGCCCGTCTGATGCTCCGAATAGCCGGGACGAGCCGATAACTGGTCCGCCACCTGTTGACCGTTCACCGAAACCCAATACTGATAGGTCTGCTGCTGCACCGCATACGAACGATACGCGCTAGAAACAAGCAGAGTCACGCCATCAGTAGCAGCCGCATCAATCATCGTATCCGCTGCCTTAGCCGCCTCAGCGCGCAATTGATGACCGTAGAACTCCACCAGGTCATTCGGCTCCCAATCCTGCTGCGCAAAGGGACGCATCTTATTCACGAGGCAACGCAAAGAATCCGGCTGAGACTCAACACTCGGCTGAGCAAGCGCCAACGGGGAAGAAGACACGCTCGCAGAAGCCGAAGCACTTGCAGAAGCACTGGTAGCAGAAGCAACAGGGGAGGGCGCGGCAGAAGATGCCGACGCAGCGGAAGAGGCGCTAGAAGAAGCCGCCGAAGCCGCCGCAGACTCAGAAGCACTCGCAGCAGAAGATGAAGAAGACGCACCCTGACCCTGCGAGCCACAAGCCGCCAACAAGGCGGTACCGCCAACCCCCAAAGCGGCACCCAAGAGAGTGCGGCGGTTCAGCGCAGAACTATTAAGAGACTCCTGAGCGGTAGACGTACGGTGCAGAGACTTCACAATAACTCCTCATCATGGCGTAGATGCAAACAAAAAGCGCCAGAAGCCTAAACCCACCCCGCGAGGGAGTGGAGCCTCCGGCGCCTTCTACTAGAATGCACCACAAACGCGCTACACAGGCAACTAAAAGCCGCACACGAACGATAAAAACCTAAAGAACCTCTAGTTCTTACGCAGAAGAACCTGCTCCACGGTATGCTCGGCGCCCTTCTGCAGAATCAAATGCGCACGAGCACGAGTAGGCAAAACATTCTGCAACAGATTCGGCTCATTCACGCTCTTCCAAATGCCGGTCGCAACCTCAACCGCCTGCTCATCGCTCAGCTCCGCATAACGCTTGAAATACGACTCCGGATTCGCAAAAGCCGAAGAACGCAGAGTCAAGAAACGATTCACATACCAGCGCTCAATATCTTCAGTGCGGGCATCCACATAAATAGAGAAATCAAAGAAATCACTCAGCGTCAGATCAGAAGTCTCCGGCCCCTCAGCCTGAGAAGGCGCCAAAACATTCAAACCCTCAAGAATCAGCACATCCGGTGCCGTGACCTCAATATGCTCATCCGGCATGATGTCGTAATACAGATGTGAATACTTCGGCGCCACCACACGCTCAGCGCCAGACTTCACCTGCGACACAAAATTCAACAGGGCACGGCGATCATAAGACTCCGGGAAACCCTTACGGTGCATAATGCCGCGACGCTGAAGCTCAGCATTCGGGTACAAGAAACCATCCGTAGTCACCAACTGAACCTTCGGAGTCGAAGGCCAGCGACTCAAAAGAGCCTGCAAAATACGTGCCGTCGTCGACTTACCCACAGCAACAGAACCTGCCACACCAATAATGAACGGGACGCGGCGCTGAGACACATGCAGAAAATCATTCGTCATATGGTTCAACGAAGAAGCAGCAGTCACATACAGATTCAGGAGACGAGAAACCGGTAGATAAATACGCTGCACCTCTTCAAGGTCGACAGTTTCACCCAGACCACGAAGAGACTCAATTTCCTCAGCACTGAGGGGAACAGAAATCTCATCGGCTAGGTGCGACCAACGGGAACGGTCAAGATGCATGAAGCGGTCATCGCCAGAAAAATACGGTGCGGTGCTCATTTATCTAAGTGTACGAACTTTCAGCCCGCGGGGAAAATACCCACCCTCACGGTTTGTTTGAAGAAATAAATGTATGGAAAGAAAAGGGTAAAACCTGAAAAAGCCAGGAAAGCCACAATAAACGTGACGTATAACGGTATTTCACCGTGCGCATATCTGGATACTTGTGGGATAAACTTATAGCATGTGTGGAATCGTAGGATATGTAGGTCTGGACACTGCTCCGGACGGTAACAAGTTTGACCACAACGCATACGATGTGGTCCTCGAAGGTCTGCGCCGCCAGGAATACCGCGGCTATGACTCTGCTGGCGTGGCACTCGTGTGCCCCGACGGCATCGTATTCCGTAAGAAGGCAGGCAAGCTCCTGAACCTCGAAAACGAGGTTAAGGAAAACCCCCTGCCGGACTCCCAGATTGGTATCGGTCACACCCGTTGGGCTACCCACGGTGGACCCACCGACAACAACGCTCACCCCCACGTTGTCGACAACGGCCGCCTCGCCGTCGTACACAACGGTATTATCGAAAACTTCGCAGAACTGCGTGCCGAACTGCTCGCCGAAGGCGTAGAGTTCGCATCTCAGACCGACACCGAGGTAGCTGCAGCAACCATCGCAAGCATCTACAACAAGCTCGGTACCGGTGACCTCACCGAGGCAGTACGCGTCGCATCCAACCGCCTCGAAGGTGCATTTACCATCCTGGCTATCCACGCCGACCACCCGGACCGCGTTGTGGCAACCCGCCGCAACTCCCCGCTGGTCATCGGCCTGGGCGAGAACGAGAACTTCCTCGGCTCTGACGTCTCCGCGTTCATTGACTACACCAAGGAAGCCGTCGAAATGGGTCAGGACCAGATCGTGACCATCACCGGCAGCGACTACTCCATCATCGACTTCGAAGGCAACCCCGCAGAGGGCAAGCCCTTCCACATCGAATGGGACGCCGCAGCAGCTGAAAAGGGCGGCTTCAACTCCTTCATGGAGAAGGAAATCCACGAGCAGCCCGCAGCTGTTGAGCAGACCCTCATGGGCCGCCTCGACGAAAACGGCAACCTCACCCTCGACGAACTGAACATTGACGACTCGGTGCTGCGCACCATCGACAAGATCATCGTCGTCGCATGTGGTACCGCAGCATACGCAGGCCAGGTGGCACGCTACGCCATCGAGCACTGGTGCCGCATCCCCACCGAGGTTGAGCTCGCACATGAGTTCCGCTACCGCGACCCCATCGTGAACGAGAAGACCCTCATCGTGGCACTCTCGCAGTCCGGCGAAACCATGGACACCCTGATGGCAGTGCGCCACGCACGCGAACAGGGTGCAAAGGTTATCTCCATCTGCAACACCCACGGCTCGACCCTGCCCCGCGAATCCGACGCTGCGCTGTACACCCACGCAGGCCCCGAAATCGCAGTGGCATCCACCAAGGCATTCCTGGCACAGATCACCGCAGCATACCTGCTTGGCCTGTACCTGGCACAGCTGCGCGGCAACAAGTACAAGGACGAAATTGCTTCGATCCTTGCCGAGCTGCAGAACATGCCCGCAAAGATCCAGAAGGTCCTCGACAACGACACCCAGGTCAAGGAACTGGGCGTCGAAATGAAGGATGCCTCCTCCGTGATCTTCCTTGGCCGCCACGTGGGCTTCCCCGTCGCAATGGAAGGCGCACTCAAGCTCAAGGAAATCACCTACATCCACGCTGAAGGCTTCGCAGCAGGCGAGCTCAAGCACGGCCCCATCGCACTGATCGATGAAGGCCAGCCGGTCATCGTAGTGGTTCCCTCCGCAAACGGTCGCGACTCCCTGCACGGCAAGGTCGTCTCCAACATCCAGGAAGTGCGCGCTCGCGGCGCCTTCACCATCGTCATCGCCGAGGAAGGCGACGAGGCCGTCAAGCCCTACGCAGACCGCCTCATCACCGTCCCGGCATGCCCCTCGCTGCTGCAGCCCCTGCTGGCAACCGTGCCCCTGCAGATCTTCGCATGCGCACTGGCAGAAGCTAAGGGCCTGGACGTTGACCAGCCGCGTAACCTCGCAAAGTCCGTGACCGTGGAGTAATCCTCTGGAGTAATCCTCGGAAATCGCCTCAGCGATAACGACAAGGGCGGTGGTTGAGTTCTTAGAGAACTTGACCACCGCCCTTGTCGTTTAACCTGGTGGTTATTCGTGGATGACCCAACAAAAATAGACGCTGTGAAACAGATATCAACTATGCGTCATATTTGCCGCTATCCCATCTAAAAGAAACGAATCTCGCTAGACTTAAAACAAGAGAAACCGCAAACAGGACGCGGCACCACCCCTAGCCCAGAAGGTGAAGCTCATGATCATGGGAATCGGCGTAGATACCGTCAACATCGAACGATTCGAACGAATCGTCGCCGAAACACCAGCCTTCGTCCGCCGCGTCTTCACCCCCAACGAACGTACCCGGAATGTACGCTCCCAAGCCGTACGATTTGCCGCCAAAGAAGCCGTCGCAAAAGTACTCGGAGCACCCGCCGGACTCAACTGGCAAGACTGCGAAGTCGCCACCGCCGAAAGCGGCCAACCCTACCTCATCATTCAGGGCACCATCGCCCGCCGTGCTAAAGAACTCGGCATCAACCGCATCCACCTCTCGCTGACCCACGATGAACCCATCGCCATCGCCATCGCAACCGCCGAATACCTCAGCGATGCAGAACTGGCGCACCTGCAAAAGTTCAACCCCGAAAGCTACCGACTCAGCGTCATCACCGGCGACGACACCGACGAAAACTAACGCCACCGACGATTAAACGCAGAGCCACATCAACACCACCCCCGGTGACCCCCCTAAGGCCCGCACGGTGCCACCCAAGGAGACAGCAATGAAGCTCATCTACACTGCTTCCCAGGTACGCGAAGCAGAAAAGCCCTACATTGAAGCCGCCGACTACGACGGCTACCTCATGCAACGCGCCGCAGACGCCGTTGCAGCCGAAGCGCAGGAGCTGCTCCACGGCAAAGACAAAGCAAAAATCCTGCTGCTCATCGGCCCGGGCAACAATGGTGCAGACACCATCTACGCCGGCGCCCGCCTCAGCGCCAAGGGGCACAGCGTTGATGCAGTCATCTTCGACTCCAGCGAAAAGAACCTCGAACTCATCGCCCGCGAAGGCGGCGAAGGCACCCGCGTGCTTGACCCCGAACACGCCCTCGAACAGCTTGCCGGCTACGACCTGACCATCGACGGCATCCTGGGTACCGGCTCCAGCGGTGCCGTACGCGGTAGCGCCGGTGAATACCTGGGCGTACTCCGCGCCGCGCAGCTCGACGGTAAGCTCGGCGCAGTCCTCGCCGTCGACACCCCCTCCGGAGTCGACAACAACCGCGGAACCGTGCATGAACCCTCCCTGCGCGCCGACCGCACCGTCACCTTCATCGGTCACAAGCTGCCGGCAGGCACCAGCCACAGCGTCCACTCCGGAGACATCAAACTCTACGACCTGGGCGTGCCCGAAGCCCTCGACGCCCACAAGCCCGCCCTGCGTGTTCTCGACCGCGAAGACTACCGCGAACTCATCGAAATCCCCGACGAGCACTCCCACAAGTACACTCGCGGCGTACTCGGCATGCTCACTGGAAGCCTCGAATACCCCGGCGCAGCCCTCATGAGTGTGCGTGCTGCCCTCAACACCGGCGTTGGTATGGTTCGCTTCGGTGCCAACTCCCACGAGCTCCGCCAGCTCATGATCGCCCACAACCCCGAAACCGTCTACTTCAGCGGCGCACCCGCCCTGCAGAGGGTCACCGTCTGGGCCGGCGGCTCCGGCTCCAGCTACGACTCGCTGGACAAGAACCGCTACCTGCTCCACTCGCCCGAACCCGCAATCCTCGACGCTGGTGCCTGCGACCTGGCGGCAGAATACATGGCAACCGGTAAGCACCTCGGATCCCACAAGATTCTCACCCCGCACGCGGCAGAACTCGAACGATTCCTGCGGGTCGTACACGAGCTCGCCCCCGAAACCTGGAAGAAGCACCTGGGCGAAGCCATCGTACCCAGCCGCAAGGACATTGACGCAGAGCCCTTCCGCTGGGTGCGTGCCGCCTCCGAACTCTCCGGCGCGACCGTCATGCTCAAGGGCGGTTACACGCTCATTGCGGCACCCAACGGCGCCACCTACAGCGTTGCCGGAGGAAGCCCCTGGCTCGCCACCGCAGGCAGCGGAGACACCCTCACCGGCATCTACGGCGCCCTGCTCGCCCAGACCGTAGCCGCCTTCGAAGCCCGCGGAGAAACCCTGGAAGACTGCACCTACGCCTCCATCGGTGCGCTCGCAGTCTACCTGCACGGTGAAGCCGCACGCGCCAGCGCCACCGGAAGCGTCAAGGACGCACTGCTGGGCCCCGCCCCGGCAACCCGCGTCGCGGAGATGCTCCCCGAAGTCATTGCGCGACTCATCGCCGAATAGGGCAGAGGCGCCCAGTACGCCGCCTCCAGCCTAACGCCCTCCAGAGATTCTAGAGCGTCTCTCAATGAACCAGGCAGAAGGCACAAAGGAAGGGGCGTGAATCCACCGGAAATGGATTCACGCCCCTTCTGTGCGTTTATATCAATGGATGATGCCAAGCTGCCTGTGCCGGAACAGCATCTTCAAAAACGGCATACATACCAGCGAGAGACCCCCCAACTCTTCTTAGTACGCGCCTTCCTTAGCGAAAACCGCACGGACAGTACGCAGAAGAATAATGAGGTCACCGGTAAGCGACCAGTTCTCAACATAGTAGAGATCCAGACGAACCGACTCTTCCCAAGAAAGGTCACTACGGCCAGAAACCTGCCACAGACCGGTAATACCGGGCTTCACCAGCAGACGGCGGTACGCAATGTCCTCGTACTGCTCAACTTCCTCAACCAGCGGAGGACGCGGACCCACCAGCGACATATCGCCAATGAACACGTTCCACAGCTGAGGCAGCTCATCAATCGAGTACTTACGGATGAACTTACCAATGGGGGTAATACGCGGGTCGTCCTTCATCTTGAAGAGCACGCCGTTACCCTCGTTCTGCTCCATGAGGCGCTTCTTGACCTCTTCAGCATCAGTACGCATCGAACGGAACTTCACCATCTTGAAAAGCTCACCGTTCAGACCCACACGATTCTGCAGGAAGAAGACCGGGCCGCCATCACGCTTCACCAGTAGCGCCACCACCAGGAACAGCGGAGACAACAGAATCAAACCCAGACCCGAAGACACAACATCCATAGCGCGCTTGAAGAACGCCGACAGACCGGTAATACGCGGAGTCGACACGTGCACCAGCGGCAGACCGTTCAACGGCTGCATGTGCATACGCGGACCAGCAATATCGGTCGTCGCAGGAGCCATAATCAGCGAAATATGCGCATCAGCAAGCTTCCAACCCAGCAGGCGAACCTGATCCGGGCTCAAGTGGTGACCATTCGTAACCGCGACCATGTGAATATCGTTCTCGCGGATGGCCTCCATAATGTCAGCCGGAGAAGTGCTGTAACCAAGGACCGGAATCGGAGCGCCAGCAACAGTAGTACCCGGGGTGAAACCGGGCAGGTAGAACGCAGCGGGGGACAGGCCGGAAGCAACCACATCCTTCAGGTTCTTGTACAGGTGCTGACCGGTCGTCACATCAGAAATAATCATGACGCGAGTCAACGCACGACCGCGAGTACGCGAACGCACCAGACCCTGACGAATCAGCCAACGCTCAACGAGCAGAAGGAACAGACCCAGCGGGTAAGCAATCAGCAGGTACATACGGGTGACGTCAACCTTAAGGAAGAACGCCACAATAATCAGCAGGCAGAAAAAGTAAGTAGTACCGCGAGTAATGAGGCGGTACTCCTCAGTGCCGAACCCCATGATGCGCAGGCTGCGGGAGCCGTTCACCTGGAGGATAAACCACCAGCCGACAACCATACCAACGCCCAGGAAGATGTAATCAATAGCGGGAATACGGCCATCCAGGGCGTTAATAGGCCAAACGTTCACATAGGGCAGGTCAGCATTCTCCCACCCGAAACGAATCAGATGCGCAGCGACAACCGCAATAGCAATGGCGAGAAAATCGCCAAAGTAAAGGGCACGCTGAACCTTGGGATGCCAGCTTCGCTTGACGACGAAGTCTGAACCCCACATTTTTTTAAGACGATCTTGTACTTTCAACGGTGTAATCTTCCCCGGAAATTTGTCCTGTGTCGTGGACTGAGAGCGGCGAATAGGCACATTTACCCCTAATTATCGGTGAATAGGGAATCGTGTCCTAGTCTTTGTCCTGATGAATGAGTGAACCCTTAATCTTACTGAGTGAAAATAATGGCAGAGACTACGGCAAAGGCGCTGGTAAGACGCCTAGTGGAGCGTTATATGAGCCCACAGAGCGCATAAACGTGTTCCGTAAACTATTCTACGGGGTCGGGGGTCTTCCGTCTCGAAGAATGAAGAGGCAAAGTCGCTCCGGTGTGATGAAATCAATCACAGAAAAAGAAGAGAATAAGAGCCCCCGAGAAGAATGCCTAGTGGAGCTAAGAAACTCCTAAAAACACCAGACTGTTTCACACACCTGCAGAAAAAACAATAACCGGCACATAAAACGACAACCCCCGGAGGCTCAATAACAAACCCTACACACACGGTGTAAAAGAGACATTAAGGACGCTCAAGCCCCGCACGATCCAAAATGAAATCAATCATCGGCTCATAACGACGCGGCGGAACGTTATCGTCCATCGGCACGCACACCGGCAGGTCCCCCTGCTCAGCCGCCACAAACAGACCCGGATCATTACAATCCGCAATACCAATCGTCAGCAACTTACAGGTCGAGGAAGCATAACCAGCCATACCGTGATCCGAAACCACCAGATCCGGAGTCACACCGCGCGCCTTCAACTGATCCAGTGCGATGCGCATCGGGCCGGGGAAATGCGTATGCTGCAGATTACCGTACTGCTCAAACATCACGACATCCATAATCTGGCGGACATCGCCGTCCAGGAAGCGCTCACCCTCCTCAATCTGGAGAACCTCAGCACCGGCAGCCTTCGCAGCCGCAGCCATCACCGCATAGATGGGGAACAGACCCGCCGGGTGACCGGTCGCAAACAAAATACGAGAACTCGCACGCACCGCCTCACCGAAGATGCGGGCGTATTCCTCCAGAGCGCTGATGCACTGCTCAGCACCAATAGTGTCCTGACCGTGAGTATGCGAACGATCCGGGTTCAGACCCGCGCGGCGAACCATCACCTCAAACACCGAATCGTAATCCCAATCGCGGGTCCACTGCACACCAAACTCAAGGTGCTCATTACCATCCAGGAAACCCTGAATATGGTCCAGGTTATTCTCTCGGGCGGTTGCCACCTCGCCGGTAATACGCACAGAATCCAGGTACGCGGCGAACTCATCGCGGCTCATCGAGAAAGACATTAAAACTCCTCACAACGTGAAAAATACATTACTGCGAGATACCCTCACGTACCTCGGCATAAGCTTCCAGGGTCTTACGCGCCGTCTGCTCCCAACCCATCGTGCGGGCACGCGCCGCGGCGTTCGCACCCAACGAATGACGCAGATACGGGGCACGCACCAGACGCTCAATAGCTGCAGCCCAACGCTGCGGAGTACGAGGCGCCACCAGCAGGCCCGTACGGTGGTTCTCCACCGCATAGCGCAGACCGTCAGCATCCGTAGCGAGCACTGCCGCGCCGCACGCCTGCGCTTCCAAAGCGACCAGGCCGAATGTCTCAGACGACGACGGGGATGCCACAATATCGGCGGCACGGAAAATATTCGCCAACTCAGACGCCGGAACCGGGTCCTTCAAATGCACCCGCTCTGCCACACCCAGCTCAGCTGCACGCTGCAACAGGCGGCGCTCATAATCCGAATCGGAACGACCAATAATGTCCACATCCACCTGCAGATCGGAGGGGAGCAGCGCGAGCGCCTCCACCAGCAGATGCGGGCCCTTCAACGGCTGAGGCCTACCGGCAAACACAATGCGGCAACGAGTCTCCGAGGTGTCATTGAGCGGATGCACGCCAGGAATCGTATGGAAAATCGAGGTGTCAACACCCGGCGGGATAGTGGCAAGCTTCTGCGCGTCCGTACCGTAATACTCGCCCATCTGCTGCGCCTCCAGGGGAGTATTCACAATCACCCGGCTCGCGGAGCTACTCATCAGGCGCTCGGCGGCATAGCGCTCCTCGGGTTCGGGCGCCTCACCTTCGCCGCGGCGCGCATCCTTGGCAGCAGCCGTCGTATGCGGAGTAAAAAGAACAGGAACCGGGAAGCCAACGCCCTGAGCCGACCACAGGTCGGATGCACGAGCCGCAGCCTGACCCGACAGCCAATAGTGGGCGTGAATAATATCCGGGGTGTACAGTGCCTGCTCCACACACGCCTGCGCAAAATCATCGGTGACCGCAGCCAGCTCGTTCTTCGAAAGACCACGGGCGGAGGGCAGATCAAGACTGTGGCGCACAAGGCGCTCGCCGGGCTGAGGAGGCTGACGGAACGGCGAATCGGTCGGAAGCGCCTCACCGCGATCCAGCGTGAAAACCTCAACCCGCAGCTCCGGATCCAGTTCCAGCATGGCATGCACCGACCGGGCAATATAGACGTTCATGCCGCCTGCATCTCCGCTACCGGGCTGCGCAAAAGGGTCGGTGTGCATGGAATACACGTGAACCGTCCGAACCGGCGGCAGAGTGCTCATCGATGCTTTCCTCTCTAAAGGGGTACCTGACCTAGTGTAGCGCGACAGGACTTTCGCACAGCGGGAGGTCTAGAATTTAGTAGAAGAGAGGCTGCTCAAGTACAGCCTGTAGTACCCGCCCGTCAGAAACGAAGGACCATGACTCACCCTCAGCAGCCTGCCGAACCGCTTTACTGCCCGCCCTGCGCTCCCGGCCAGGTGGAACGTAGCGCCACGATTGATCTTGACGCGCTGGAACATAATGTGCGCCGACTCAAGGAACTCATTGGCGACCGCGTGCTCATTGCAGTGATTAAGGCGGATGCGTACGGTCACGGCGCGTACCCGGTGGCACGTTCGGCTATTGCAGCCGGCGCTGACCTGCTGGGTGTGGTGCACGTGAACGAGGCGCTGGAACTGCGTGCTGACGGTATTGATGCGCCGCTCATGGCGTGGCTGCACACCCCCTCCACCGATTTTGAGGCTGCACTGCAGGAGAAGATTCGTCTGGGTGTTTCCGGTTGGGACCTGGAGGCGGTTGCCGCCGCCGCTGAACGCACCGGCGAGCGCGCTATCGTGCATCTGAAGGCTGATACCGGTCTGGGCCGTAACGGTGCCACCGCGGCGGATTGGCCTGCGCTGGTGGCTCGCGCCGCTTCCCTGGAGGATGCCGGTCTGATTACGGTTGAGGGTATTTTTAGCCACCTGGCGGTTGCGGATGAGCCGACCCGCGCCGAGACTGCGCAGCAGGTCGATACTTTGGATACTTTTGTGGCTCAGGCTCGTGAGGCTGGCCTGGACCCGAAGATTGTGCACCTGGCGAACTCGCCGGCGACCCTGACCGCCTCCCTGGAGGGTTGGGATACGGAGGAGCGTCTGCTCGGTGACGGTGTGCGTTGCGGCCTTGCTCTGTACGGTCTTTCCCCGCTGCCGGGGGTGACCGCTGAGGACCTGGGCCTAAAGCCCGTCATGACGGTGGGCAGCTACATTGCCGCCGTGAAGGAAGTTCCTGCAGGTCAGGGTGTTTCCTACGGGCTGCGCTACCACACTCCCAAGGCAACCACCCTGGCGCTTGTGCCGCTCGGCTACGCTGACGGTGTGCCGCGCATTGCGGAGAACGCGCCGGTGCGCATCTACCCGGGCGCGCAGAACGCGGAGAACGGCTCCGTGCCTAACAGTGCGGAAGGTAAGACCTACCGCGTGGTCGGCCGCATCGCCATGGACCAGATGGTCGTTGACCTGGGCGAACCCGGCCTGAGCGACCCCGCCCTGGGCTACCTGGGGGCGCCCGCCATCCTTTTTGGTGCCGGTGAGAACCCGCCCGTAGAAGAGTGGGCGGATGCCGCGCAGACCATTAACTACGAAATCGTGACCCGCATTTCGTCCCGCGTGGAGCGCCTCTACGTTGGCGGCTCCTGGGTTGAAGCTGAGCTGAACAAGCTGTGGGATACCGGGCAGGAGCAGGAGGGCTAATGAGCGCTGAGTACATTTCTGCCGCACTCGATCTGGATGTGACCGGCCCCGACCATACCCGCCGCCTGGCGCTCACCATGGCGCAGCACCTGAACGCCGGGGACGTACTGTTGCTCTCGGGCGAGCTTGGCGCGGGCAAGACCACGTTCACCCGCTCCCTGGGTGAAGGCCTGGGCGTGCGCGAAGGCGTTATCTCACCGACCTTCGTGCTCTCACGCGTGCACCCGAACCTGCCGGACGGCCCCCGCCCCGGCGGCCCCGACCTGGTGCACGTGGACGCCTACCGCCTCTCCAGCGCCGAAGAGCTCGACGACCTGGATCTGGAGTTCTCCCTGCCGCGCTCTGTGACCGTCATTGAGTGGGGCCGCGATAAGGCTGAGCACCTGAGTGATTCCCGTCTGGAGCTGGACTTCACCCGCCTGACCGGCGCGGATGCGCGCTTTGCCTACTCGGGTGCCGAAGAGTTCAGCTGGGACGACGAAGACGAAAGTGACGAGGACGCGGACACCCCCGAACCTCGCCTGCTGCGGGTGCGTGCCTTCGGCCCCCGCTGGGAGCACGCTTTCGACGCTCTGAAAAAGGCCCTGCAGAGCGCCTAGAGCCCGCGCGTTAGAATGATAGGGTGCTAGTACTTGCCCTTGATTCATCCGCCACCGCATCTGTGGCGCTCGCCCGTGTGCACGGCTCCGAAGCCGGTGCGTCCTTCGAAATCCTCGCCCGCTACGAGAGTGAAGATACCCGCTCCCATGCCGAGGTGATGGGACCCTACGCGCGGGCTGCCCTGCAGGACGCTGGCGTGCGCGGCGAAGACTTGGATGCGATTCTGACCGGTACCGGTCCGGGACCTTTTACGGGTCTGCGTGCCGGTATCGTTACTGCGCGCGCTCTGGGTTTTGCCTGGTCGGTGCCAGTGTACGGCATGATGAGCTTGACCGCCCTGGCTGAGCGCGCTGTATCCGGTGCGGCTGCCGGGGAAGCAGGCGCAGTTGCCGAGGAAGAGAACGTAGAACGAGCGTTCGCTTCTGCTGATCTTATCGAAGATGCTGAGCTGCTCGTACTCTCCGATGCGCGCCGCCGCGAAGTCTACTCCGCCCGCTACCGCGTGAACGCCGAAGGCTACAGCCTGGTGGACGGACCGAACGTATGCCCCGCCTCCGAAATTCTGCCCGGTGGGGATCCCTCCTACGCCTACGGCTACGGCGCCGGCCTGTACTCCGAAACTCTCGAAGAGCACGGCTGGACCATCGTCGATTCTGCCCGTCAGGTTCACCCCCACGCCGAGTACCTGGTTGCCGCCGCGGCACGCCTGGGCGTAGAGAACCTGAGCGAGGACACCTCCGCCCAGTACCTGCGCGACTCGGACGCAAAGGTCCCCGCCGCAATGCTCGCCCGCCAGCAGAAGCAGGGCGCACAGGCAGCTGCACAGACTGCCGCGCAGAAGGAGAACTAAATGAGCGCTACCGAAAATATCGTGCGAGACGACCTAGCACAGGGTGCCCGCCTGCGCATTGCCGAACTTGCCGACGTGCAGACCATGCACCGCATGGAAACCACACTGTTCCCCGCCGACGCCTGGCACATCGACATGTTCCTCGAAGAGCTGACCCACCCGACCCGAACCTACTACATGCTCGAACTGCCTGCAGAAGGTTCGGAAGATAACGAGGGCAGCTGGCGCGCCATCGGCTACTGCGGAACCATGGTCGTAGCCGACACCGCCGACGTTCAGACCATCGGCGTGCTCCCCGAGTACGAGGGTCACGGCTTCGGTCGCGCCATGCTCGAGCAGATGCACGAGCGCGCCCGCGAGCAGGGAGCCGAGCGCATCCTGCTGGAGGTGCGTGCCGACAACCCGCGCGCTCAGCGCCTCTACGAACGCAACGGCTACCGTGCGATTCACGTACGCCGCGGCTACTACGATGACGGAACCGACGCCATCATTATGGAATGCACGTTCTAAATACTCCGTTGAGCTAAATGGCAATCCCCGCGATAGGGGCGAGCTTCCGTCGCTCTCTACGACGCCGCCCTCTACGCCACAGCATCCCTACATCCCTGCAACTAGAAGCACTACGCGCAGACAGCGCAACAGAAAGATAGACTATGAGCACTCGCGAACCCCTCGTTCTGGGCATCGAATCCTCCTGCGATGAGACCGGTATCGGCATTGTGCGCGGTGCACAGCTGCTCAGCAACACCATCTCCTCCTCCATGGAAGAGCACGTGCGCTTTGGCGGCGTGATCCCCGAAATCGCCTCCCGCGCTCACCTGGACGCCATGATCCCCGCCCTCAAGGCGGCACTCGCCGAAGCGGACATCACCCTCGATCAGGTGGACGCCATCGCCGTCACCGCTGGCCCCGGCCTGGCGGGCGCACTCATGGTGGGTGTCTCCGCGGCGAAGGCGCTCGCTATTGCCACCGGCAAGCCCCTCTACGGCATTAACCACCTGGTCGCCCACGTTGGCGTTGGCCTGCTCGAGGACAACGGCACCGAAGACGGCTCCGACCTGCTGGCGAATGCCGGTTCCGGTGGTCTGGGTGCGCTGCTGGTCTCTGGCGGTCACACCGAAATCCTGCAGGTGCGCGACATTACCTCCGATGTGCGTCTGCTCGGCGCAACCCTCGACGATGCCGCAGGTGAGGCCTACGACAAGGTCGCCCGACTGCTCGGCCTGGACTACCCGGGCGGCCCCGCGATTGATCTCGCCGCCGCCGAGGGTAACCGCAACGCCTTCGTGTTCCCGCGCGGCCTGTCGAACCGCAAGTTCATGGGCACCGCCGAGGAGCCCGGCGCACACCGCTACGATTTCTCCTTCTCCGGCCTGAAGACCGCCGTGGCGCGCGTGATCGAAAGCTTTGAAGCAGCCGGTGAAGAGGTCCCGGTTGCCGATATTGCCGCGTCCTTCCAGGAGGCGGTCGTGGACGTTATCACCAAGAAGGCGATGCTCGCCTGCCGAGAGCAGGGCATGAAGACCCTGCTGCTCGGCGGTGGCGTGGCGGCTAACTCGCGCCTGCGTGAGCTGCTTGCCGCCCGATGCGCCTCCGAGGGTGTGCGCCTAATCATTCCGAAGTTCACCCTGTGCACCGACAACGGCGCGATGGTTGCCGCCCTGGGCGCCCGCCTGGTCGCCGCGGGCCGCGAGCCCTCGGGCGTGGACTTCACGACGGACTCCTCGCTGCCGGTGACCACCGTCTGCTTCTAAACTGCCTGCTTCTAAAAAAGCTCGTAGAAATGCCTCGGCACAGTCTCATGATGACTGCGCCGAGGCATTTTACGTATCTAAGTTTTCTTCCCGCGAGGGGTTAGCGCAGCGCTCGCGCACGAGACTGCGCGGCCACATCCAGTGCCACCTCACGCATCGAGCCGGTGCGCTCGAACACTGCACGCTGGCGGTCGGCTCCCGTACCTTCCGCAAGGATGCGGCGCACCTGTGCCAGCTCCACCTCGCAGTCCAGGTCGCGGGCCACCGGCTCCAGCTCGGGCAGCAGCAGTTCAAAGTCCTCGCGCAAGGTGCGCTGCTCCGGCGCGTTGGAAACCACGATCTTTGCGTCCAGGCCGTAGCGGGCCACGCGCCACTTATTCTCCTGCGCGTGCCAGGGGGCCAGCACCTCGGGCTTGTCGCCGGCCTCAATGCGGCGGGAGAAGTACTCCACCAGGCACTGGGTGAACGCCACGATCGCCGCAACATCCGGCAGGGAGGCCAGGCCGTCGCAATAGCGCATCTCAATGGTGCCGTAGCGCGGAACCGGGCGCACATCCCAGCGGTCCTCACTCGGGTCGTTAATCACGTCGGTCGCCACCAGTGAATCCAGGTACTCGCTGTACTGCTCCCAGGTGTCGAAGTGGAAGGGCAGGCCGTTGGTCGGCAGCTGCTGGTAGAGCTGGGTGCGGTGCGAGGCGTAACCGGTATCGACCCCGTCCCAGTAGGGGGAGGAGCAGGAGAGCGCCAGCAGGTGCGGCCCGTAGTTGGTGAGCGCGTCAACGAGCGGCAGAACCTTATCGCGAGAATCCACACCCACGTGCACGTGCACGCCGTAGATGACCATGTGGCGGCCCCAATACTGGGCGCGCTCCACGACGCGCCGATAGCGTTCTTTGGCCACGACGGGCTGCTCGGACCAGCGGGAGAACGGGTGCGTGCCCGTCGGGTAGAACTCGATACCCAGCCCGTCGGTAATCTCGCGAATGGTGTCGGTCAACTCCTGCAGCTGGCGGCAGGCCTGCGCCACGGTCGTGCAGACGCCGGTGATGACCTCGATGGTGTTCTCCAGGAATTCCCCGGTCACGTGCGCCCGGTCGGAGGCGGGCTCAAGCAGCTCGGGGCGGCGCTCGCGCAGGATGGATAGCACCTCGCTGGCGCGCTGGGTCAGTGCGCCGCTTTCACGGTCGATAAGCGCAATCTCCCATTCCACGCCGAGAGTGGACTGCGGGGAGGTAGCAAAGTCGATCATATTGCCTTTCCTGCGTCTGGAAATAGGGTCGTGCATGGTGCCGACTATGGAAGTTATTATCGGTGGGCTCTGCCCGGCTGTGCGCTAGCCTGTGAGAGCTGGCTCCTTGAGGGAGTACCTCTACTAGGCCGCGTATCTTTGATCAGGCACAGTATCTTTATCCGGCACCGTATCTAGTGTACGGTCTTGCGGTTCCCAGTGCCCTGTCGAGTGCAGAATCCGGAACGGTACCGTAATGAATCGTCATGAACGGTAACCTGTCCTCGGGGCTGGGCAGTCAGGGTTGGGTAGCCAGGGTTGAGTAGTCAAGGCTGGTTAGTTAGGGCTGGCGAGGTTGGAGCGGGCGCACGTGCCAGCCGACGCGTCGTGAATCCCTACCCGAACCGATGCGGGTAAAGACCAGCGTTGCCGGACGGTACGAGGACTCCTGAGTACCCGAAGAAGAATTAGCGTTCTTTTTCTGTTTCTTCTTGGAAGGCTTAGAACCCGCAGAACCCAGTAGTCGCGCCCGCAACTGCTCCGGAACAATATCCACGCCACGCTTCTTAATAGTCAGCGCCGTAAAGCCCTGCTCACGCACCCAATGCTTCAGCTGCTTCTCCTGCAGGGGAATCTCCTCCAGCACCTCGTAGCAGGCAACCAGCGGATGCGCCACCGGCTCGGCAGAACACAGGTACGCCAGGTGCTCATCCAGCAGGTGCGCGCCAATACTCTGCGCAAACTCAGCGACCAGGTGCGAGCGCACAATCGCCGGGGCAGGCTCCAGCAGGTAATCACCGGGCTGAGGTAGGGACACCGGAACGTCAACGCTCTGCTGTGCCTCTTCCGCCGTCAAGGGGCTGCGGAAGTTCACCGCCTCGTAGGGAGGCAGTAGGGCGCAGGTTTCGGCGGTGCCTCCGGTGGATCCTTCGGTGGAGCCTTCGTTGGGGGTAGCCTCTTCCGCAGGCCACTCGCGCACAGAGGTTGCCGTGCGAGCCACCCCCTCCTGAGCCAGTGCGTTAAACCAGAGCACCAACTCGGCGAGGGAACCCTCCGACTGGATCCACTCCGCCTCAACGCGCGGGGCGGGGTTCGCCTCCGACGCAATATCTTCGGGCGAGGGGATGCCCTCATGCGGAAAACCGGGACCCAACTTCACGCCCATCGGCACCCCAGTGCGTGCCAGATTCAGTACGAACGAGAACGGGGGAGAGAACGCCTCCGGATCAAAAAGACGCTCCGTCTGAGCCTTCTTAGCGCCGCGCAACTCGCGGCGTGCCGGGTCCATCCACACAATGCCCACCGGCTCACCGGCAGCGTCCAGAAGTTCACCGTGCACATAATCGGTCACATCCCCCGAATACACGCGCGCCTGCGGGCAAAACTCTAGGTTCTTCGCCGCAAAAGAAGCCGTCAGCGGGTCCAGCTCCACCGCAACCACGGCACCGCGATCTGCCGCATACACGGCAGAATCCGAGGCGATACCGCACCCCAAATCAGCCACCGTGCCGGTAACCGGGCGCAGACGCTGAGCACGATAGTGCGCAATCACCGGGCGGGTTGCCTGCTCCGCCGCCTCCTGAGTGATCATGAGCGTGCGGGCGCGCTCGCCGAACTTGGCGCGCGCACGGGTACGAGCCTGCGCCAGCGAAATAATCTGTGCAGACTCCTCGGGGCTAAAACCTCGCGAACGCAAAGAAGTAACGGCGCTGAGCGTATCTGAACCCAGCGGGTAGAGCTCGTCGGCTGCCGCGAGTGCTTCGGCGCTGAACGGAAGCTCGGCGGCGGGTGTAAAAGGGGATGCGGGAATAGGCATGCTCCTCATTTTACGGGGTGCCGGTTTTGAGAGGTGGGGAGCCCGATTTGCCCAGCTTTTTGCTCGGCGTTCGCCTTGCGGTGAAACGCCCCGGCAGAGCGCCGCTTTTCTTGACCGAAAGCGCAGGTGAAACTAGAGTTGAGGTAGCACTCGAGACAGTACCTTGGGCGCGCCACTGCGCCGCTGTCTCGCATCAAACGTCAATCCACAATCCGGAGGAACCGATTATGGCCATCAAGCCGCTGGAAGACCGCGTCGTTATCAAGATCGAACAGGCTGAGCAGACCACCGCATCCGGTCTGGTCATCCCCGAAACTGCGAAGGAAAAGCCGCAGGAAGCACGCGTTGTCGCCGTTGGTCCGGGCCGCGTGGATGAGAAGGGCAACCGCATCCCCGTAGACATCAAGGAAGGCGACGTTGTCGTGTTCTCCCGCTACGGTGGCACCGAGGTCAAGTACCAGGGCGAAGAGTACCTGATTCTCTCCGCACGCGACGTTCTGGCAATCGTCGACTAATTACTTCGAATACTCATGCGCCGTACCGTTCATCCGGTGCGGCGCATGAGCTATCATCTGCCCCTCAAAATTTCCTTTCTGTGACGCACTAGGAGTAGCGAACACATGGCTAAGCAGCTTGAATTCAACGATGCAGCCCGCAAGTCCCTGCAGGCCGGCGTCGATAAGCTGGCAAACGCGGTCAAGGTAACCCTCGGCCCGCGCGGGCGCAACGTTGTGCTCGACAAGCAGTGGGGTGCGCCCGTCATCACCAACGACGGCGTGTCCATTGCCCGCGAGATTGAACTGGACGACCCGTACGAGAACCTGGGCGCCCAGCTGGCGAAGGAAGTCGCCACCAAGACCAACGACGTAGCCGGCGACGGCACCACCACCGCAACCGTGCTCGCACAGGCACTGGTCAACGAGGGTCTGCGCAACGTGACCAGCGGTGCGGCTCCCGCCGACGTCAAGCGCGGCATTGAGGCTGCTGTGGAGGCTGTTTCCGCACGCCTGCTCGAGAACGCACGCCCCGTGCAGGGCCCCGAGGTGGCGCACGTTGCCGCTATCTCTGCCCAGTCCGAGCAGATTGGTGAGCTGCTGGCTCGCGCCTTCGAGAAGGTCGGCCAGGACGGCGTCATCACCATCGAAGACGGCTCCTCTACCGAAATCGAACTGGACATCACCGAAGGTATGCAGTTCGACAAAGGCTACCTCTCGCCCTCCTTCGTCACCGACGCTGAGCGCGGCGAAGCAGTGCTGGAGAACAGCCTCGTGCTGCTCTACCAGGGCAAGATTTCCACCATCGCAGAAATCATGCCCGTGCTCGAGAAGATCGTTCAGGCGAAGAAGCCGCTGACCATCATCGCAGAAGACGTTGACGGTGAGGCGCTCTCCGCACTGGTCGTGAACAAGCTGCGCGGCACCATCAATGTGGTCGCTCTGAAGGCTCCCGGTTTCGGTGACCGCCGCAAGGCAATCATGCAGGATTTGGCAATTCTGACCGGCGGCACCGTCGTGACCGGTGAGCTCGGCATTGACCTGCCGCAGGTCACCCTGGAGCACCTGGGCTCGGCACGCCGCGTGACCGTCACCAAGTCCCACACCACCATCGTGGACGGTGGCGGCGACCCCGAGGCAATCGAGGACCGCGTGCAGCAGCTGCGCCGTGAAATTGAGCGTGTGGATTCCGAATGGGACCGCGAGAAGCTCAAGGAGCGCCTGGCTAAGCTCGCCGGCGGTGTGGGTGTCATCAAGGTCGGTGCCGCAACCGAGGTTGAGGCGAAGGAACGCAAGCACCGCATCGAGGATGCTGTGTCCTCCACCCGTGCAGCCCTGGAAGAGGGCATCGTCTCCGGTGGCGGTTCCGCACTGGTTCACGCGCTGAAGGCACTGGACGGCATGGACCTGGGCAACCACGACGCAAACGTTGGTGTACAGATCGTTCGCCGTGCCCTGGTTCAGCCGCTGCGCTGGATCGCTGAGAACGCGGGCGAAGACGGCTACGTCATCGTCTCCAAGGTCTCCGAGCTGCCCGTGGGCCACGGCTTCAACGCCAAGACCGGCGAGTACGTGGACCTCATCGAAGCCGGCGTGATTGACCCGGTGAAGGTGACCCGTTCGGCTCTGCAGAACGCATCCTCCATCGCGGCTCTGGTGCTGACCACCGAGACCCTGGTGGTTGAGAAGCCCGAAGAAACTGAAGAAGCCTAAATAGTGTGTGTGCCCGGTGCCGCCCCTCCACCATGGAGGCGGTACCGGGCACTCGCTGTCGGTAGGCTCGGATGCGCTCGCGTTCGCGGGGGCGTTAGAACCTGCCGACAGCCTCCCGCTGAGGAATGCTTACTCTGAGTGCTTCTCAGCAAAGAAACCTCTAGCGGTTTACTATAGAAGGTAAGCTGCTCCCGTTTGCGCTCAAACCACCTTGTGGGGTGCGAGCAGACGGGTCGTACCGCATCTTGACATACGCAACGTATAGGCTGAGCTTCTCACCGATGAAGCCAGCATCCGAAAGGTAGACAATGACCATTCCCACCGCTCTGTCCGAGGATCCCTTCGGCTTCACCGGCCTGACCTACGATGACGTGCTGCTGCTGCCCGGCAACACCGACGTCATCCCCTCCGATGCGGACACCTCCACCCGCCTGTCCAAGCGCATCACCCTGAACACCCCCATCATTTCCGCCGCAATGGACACCGTGACCGACTCCGCTATGGCAATCGCTATGGCACGTCTGGGCGGTATGGGCGTTATCCACCGCAACCTCTCCATCGAGGACCAGGCTGCACACGTGGACCGCGTCAAGCGCTCCGAGTCCGGCATGATCATTAACCCCGTCACCATCGGTGCTGACGCAACCATCGCCGAATACGACGAGGTCTGCGGCTACTACAGGGTCTCCGGTCTGCCCGTCGTCAGCGAAGAGGGCGTGCTGGAAGGTATTATCACCAACCGCGATATCCGCTACATCTCCCGCTCCGACTACGAGGGCATTCGCGTCCGCGACATCATGACCCCCATGCCGCTGGTCACCGCGCACCCCAGCGTCACCAAGGACGAAGCATTCGCGCTGCTGTCCCACAACAAGATTGAGCGTCTGCCCCTGGTCGACGACGCAGGCAAGCTCGCCGGTCTGATTACCCTCAAGGACTTCGTCAAGACTGAGCAGTACCCCAACGCCACCAAGGACGAGGACGGCCGCCTGCGTGCCGGCGCCGCTATCGGCTTCTTCGGTGACGGCTACGAGCGCGCAATGACCCTGGTCGAGGCTGGCGTCGACGCACTGTTCGTGGACACCGCAAACGGTCACTCCCAGGGCGTGCTCGACATGATTGCCCGCCTGAAGAAGGACCCCGCCGCAGCACACGTGGACGTCATCGGTGGCCAGGCTGCAACCCGCCTGGGCGCACAGGCTATCATCGACGCTGGCGCTGACGGCGTGAAGGTTGGCGTTGGCCCCGGCTCCATCTGCACCACCCGCATCATCGCCGGTGTTGGTGTTCCCCAGGTGACCGCTATCAACGAGTCCGCTAAGGCAGCTATCCCGGCAGGTGTGCCGCTGATTGCTGACGGCGGTATGCAGCACTCCGGCGAGATTGGCAAGGCACTGGTTGCCGGCGCTGACTCCGTGATGCTCGGCTCCCTGCTTGCCGGCACCACCGAGTCCCCCGGTGAGCTGATCTTCATGAACGGTAAGCAGTACAAGGCATACCGCGGCATGGGTTCGCTCGGCGCGATGCAGACTCGTGGCCGTCACAAGTCCTTCTCCAAGGACCGCTACTTCCAGGCTGACGTCTCCAGCGAAGAGAAGCTGATCCCCGAGGGTATTGAGGGTCAGGTTCCCTTCCGCGGCCCGCTCTCCGCAGTGATTCACCAGCTCGAAGGTGGCCTGCGCCAGACCATGTTCTACGTCGGTTCCCGCACCATCGAGGAGCTTAAGTACAAGGGTCAGTTCGTGCGCATCACCCCCGCAGGTCTGAAGGAATCGCACCCGCACGACATCATGATGACCGTTGAGGCACCGAACTACCGCCGCTAAAACGCCTCACCAACGATGATTCGCCGCATGGTGTGCACACCATGCGCCGTTGAGCCCGCCCCATACCCGTTCAGGTATCGGGCGGGCATCGGCGCGAATAACGCCCAGCGGCACCCCTCAAACCGAATTCGAAAGGATTCACCCCATGTCTGAAATTCAGATTGGCCTCTCTAAGAACGCCCGCCCCACCTACTCCCTGGACGATGTGGCGCTGGTGCCTACCCGTCGTACCCGCGACCGCCGCGACGTCGACACCTCCTGGCAGATTGACGCTTTCAAGTTCGACACCCCCATCATTGGTGCGCCCATGGACTCGGTCATGTCCCCGGCGACCGCCATTGCACTGGGTAAGCTGGGTGGCCTGGGCGTGCTGAACCTCGAGGGTCTGTGGACCCGCTACGAGGACCCGCAGCCGCTGCTCGACGAGATTGTTGAGCTGCCCGAGGCGGACCCCGCCTCCGCAACCACCCGCATGCAGCAGATTTACTCCGAGCCGATTAAGCCGGAACTGATCACTGCACGCCTGGAAGAGATTCGTGACTCCGGCGTGGTCGTTGCAGGCTCCCTGAGCCCGCAGAACACCCAGGAGCACTACGAGACCGTGGTGAAGGCTGGCGTTGAGCTGTTCGTCATCCGCGGCGCATCCGTCTCCGCTGAGCACATTTCGACCTCGCACGAGCCGCTGAACCTGAAGAAGTTCATCTACGAGCTCGACGTTCCGGTCATTGTTGGTGGCGTGGCTGGCTACTCGCAGGCTAAGCACCTGATGCGTACCGGCGCAGCCGGTGTGCTGGTGGGCTTCGGTGGCGGTTCTGCACAGACCACCCGCCAGGGCCTGGGTATTTCTGCACCGATGGCAACCGCTATCGCCGACGTGGCAGCGGCACGTTCCGACTACCTGGACGAGTCCGGCGGCCGCTACGTACACGTGATTGCTGACGGCTCCCTGGGTCGCTCCGGCGACATGGTGAAGGCGCTCGCACTGGGCGCTGACGCTGTCATGCTGGGTGCTCCGCTGGCTCGCGCCTCCGAGGCTCCCGGCCAGGGCTGGTACTGGGGCAACGAGGCGCACTCGCTGGACTTCCCGCGCGGCGTGCGCACCCCGCTGGGTGTTGTCGGCTCCCTGGAGGAGGTCCTGTACGGCCCTTCGCACCACGTGAACGGCACCAGCAACATTGTCGGTGCGCTCAAGCGCGCAATGGCTAACTGCGGTTACCTGGACCTGAAGAAGTTCCAGAAGGCTGACCTGACCGTGGTTCCCGCGTACCGCGGCTAAGGTAGCTTCATGAATCACCGCTTGGCGGTTGGCAGGTTTGTGGTCTGCCGGTCGCCGGGCGGTGCTTTCTATACGCACGCTCTACTCCCGTTAGAGCATGTAGCGGCACCCCGGGATGGGGGAGCGGCTACGTACCGTCGGCGGCGTACAGCGATAGCGTAAAATAGATATATCCCCGCGCAAGTGCGCGGATTAGTACCAACACGTTGAGGTAATTTTCGTGACCAACTCTGTGAACCTGGACCAGCTCGAAGAGCGTCCCGTCCTGGTGGTAGATTACGGTGCACAGTACGCACAGCTCATTGCTCGTCGCGTGCGTGAGGCCGGCATCTACTCCGAAATCGTCCCCCACTCCATGAGCACTGAGAAGATGCTCGCCAAGAACCCGGCAGCCATCGTGCTCTCCGGTGGCCCCTCCTCGGTCTACGCCGATGGCGCCCCCAAGGGTGACAAGGCCCTGTTTGAAGCTGGCGTGCCGATCTTCGGTATCTGCTACGGCTTCCAGGTCATGGCCCAGACCCTCGGCGGCACCGTCGCCCAGACCGGTCTGCGCGAATACGGCGCAACCGACGCTGTGATCTGCGCTGAGAACTCCTCCTTCCTGACCGGCACCCCCACCACCCAGAACGTGTGGATGTCTCACGGTGACTCCGTGACCGAAGCCCCCGAAGGCTTCGAGGTGCTGGCAACGACCCCCGGCGCATCCGTGGCAGCATTCGTGGATGAGTCCCGCAAGCTCGGCGGCGTGCAGTGGCACCCCGAGGTGAAGCACTCCGACTACGGCCAGGTCGCCCTGGAGAACTTCCTCTACAATGTGGCAGGTCTGAAGCCCACCTGGTCCACCAACAACATCATCGAAGAGCAGGTTGCTAAGATTCGCGAGCAGGTCGGTAGCGACCGCGTCATCTGCGCGCTCTCCGGCGGCGTTGACTCCTCCGTGGCAGCAGCACTCGTGCACAAGGCTGTTGGTGACCAGCTCACCTGCTTCTTCATTGACCACGGTCTGCTCCGTGAGGGCGAGCGTGAACAGGTCGAGCAGGACTACGCAGCCTCCATGGGTATCAAGGTCATCACCATCGACGAGTCGGAGCGTTTCCTCTCCGCTCTCGAGGGCGTCACCGAGCCCGAGGCGAAGCGTAAGGCTATCGGCCGCGAGTTCATCCGCTCCTTCGAAGAGGCACAGCGCAAGCTGATTGCCGAAGCGGGCGAAGAGGGCGCAGACATCAAGTTCCTGGTCCAGGGCACCCTGTACCCGGACGTTGTCGAGTCCGGCGGTGGCGACGGCACCGCAAACATTAAGAGCCACCACAACGTGGGCGGCCTCCCCGACGACCTGACCTTCGAACTGGTTGAGCCGCTGCGCACCCTGTTCAAGGACGAGGTTCGCGCTATCGGTCGTGAGCTCGGCGTTCCCGAGAAGATCGTGGCACGTCAGCCGTTCCCCGGCCCCGGCCTGGGCATCCGCATTGTCGGCGAGGTTAATCGCGAGAACCTGGAGACCCTGCGTGCCGCTGACGCTATCGTGCGTGAAGAGCTGACCGCAGCAGGTCAGGATGAGCACATCTGGCAGTGCCCCGTGGTTCTGCTGGCTGGCGTTCGTTCCGTGGGCGTTCAGGGTGACGGCCGTACTTACGGCCACCCGATTGTTCTGCGCCCGGTCTCTTCGGAAGACGCAATGACCGCTGACTGGTCGCGCCTGCCGTACGACCTGCTGGCTAAGATCTCGAACCGTATTACCAACGAGGTCAAGGACGTTAACCGAGTGGTGCTGGACGTTACCTCCAAGCCCCCGGGAACCATTGAGTGGGAGTAATAATCCCCGCGTGGGAGTAATCCCTACTTTGGGCTACGTAGCTTTGTAGCTGAGAGCCCGTGAAGAAGCCGCCCGGTGTATCCGTTTGTGGATGCGCCGGGCGGCTTCTTCGTATCTTCCTAACGATATATAGCGGGTCTGAAGATGGAGGGGTTGTCGTAGTACTGAAAGGAAAATATAATGTAGCTACGTAGTTACATTATTTATGTTTTCATGTCGTGAGCAGCAAGGGGGAAATTATGACCGTTATGACCAGCCGCGAGTTCAACCAAAATCTCGCCAAAGCCCAGAAGCAGGCTCAGCAATCACCCGTTATTATCACTAAGCGTGGTGAACCCACCTATGTCCTTATGACCTATGAAGAGTATTCGCGTAGCCAGAATGAGAGCTCTTCCCTGTATGATTTCTTCGCAAACTACCCTCAACCTGCTGAAGGTATGGACCTGCCCGAAGAATTCCCCACGGCAGAACGTTCCGCACATCAGCGCCCCATTGTAGAGTTCTAGGGGACAACGATGTACCTGCTTGATACCAATATTATTTCTGAGTTGTGGAAGCTCTCACGCGGTAAGGCTGACCCTGTTTTTGAGTCGTGGTTTCGCCGTTATTCAGAAAAGCCACTCTATATTAGCGTCGTGACCCTTATGGAACTAGAGCGCGGTGTGCTTGCTATGGAGCGTAAAGATCCGATACAAGGTGCTTATCTGCGTGAGTGGTTTTTGGCAGTTCGAGAGAAATTTCAGAAACGAACTCTTGTCATTGACGGAGCTGTAGCTGATTGTTGTGCAGGGCTTCACGTGCCGGATAAAGCGCCGGAGAACGACGCATGGATCGCTGCAACTGCTTTGACTCATGGTCTTACTCTCGTAACGCGCAATGTCAAAGATTTTGAGCGTCTGCATGTTCGGCTCCTGAACCCCTTTGAGTGTGCAACCTAAGATGGCTGAAGCCCCGTAAGGAGCCGCCCGGTGCATCCTGCTGTGATGCGCCGGGCGGCTTCTTTCATATGAGCGTTTCTGAAAATACTCCGTAGCCTAGATTTTTCGCATGAATTTTAAAGAAAAACACCAAAATATTTAAAACGAGAGTTCAAATAAAAGAACTAAAAACTCTCCACAAAACCACACGGGGAAAAGAAAAACCTTTAATGCGGGTGATGCGGGTGACGAATCGAATCACGCCAATGAGCGCTCGACCCCAACCCAAAATGCAGAGCAAAAAACGTACCAAAACAGCAGAACCCAAACGCGCACGCCATATACACGCCGTAGGTCAGCATCATAAACTCAGAATCATGGCTCACTCCCGACGCGACATTCAACACCAATGAGACGCCCAGAATGACAAGCCACACAGCGCTCGCAGCCGCAATCAGCCACGAGATAACACTCAACACCGGGTGAGTCACCCTAAAGGTCTGCTCAGGGCCCTCAGAGGCGGGTACAGCGGCTATAGAAGCTGTAGCAGGGGCAGTAAGCAGAGCAGAAGAGCGCTGCGGAATATGCGCATCAGCATGCTGGCTAGAAGCCTGCGCAGGACGCTTTGCAGATTGCTGGGGGACGCCACCGGATTCGGGAGGGGGAGATTGATACGGTTGTTGCATTGCGGGCTCCTGCATATTTAGCCTTACGGGAGAAGAAACAGCCTAGTTCCTCATCTCGTAAGAAATGAGTGTCTGTGATAGAACGAAAGAATGTGGTGGAAAATATATTCTCTCTATATTTCAAGATTAGAAGCGAACCGTATAAAAAACGAGAGCATCAGCGAATAAGATGCAATATGACGCGAAAATTTCGAAAAATACAACAAAAAATCAATAAACCTCAACCTGAAGGTTCAGTGTAGGGTTATTAGACAGGGACCTTAGCCGTAAAACAACGGCACAGACACAGCAACAGCGAAAGGAACAAGCATGGGAATGATCCTCCCACTCCTCTACTTAGGGGTAGGCTTCGGACTCGCAATGTTGCTACCCGAGCACTGGGGCAACCGTCTGAAAGAAAGCGCCTCCGCGCTGCTGACCCGCTGGATTATCCCCACCGTCATCGTTTACATCGTCGCCACCAGCCGCCCCGAACTCTTCTTCATGGCAGCCTCCACCATGGTGCTCATGGCGCTTCTAGTACGCTGCGCCGCCTTCTTCACGAACGACCCGGTGCAGCGGCTCGCCCTCGTTTACCTCAACGCTGGAATCTTCGGAATCCCCGTAGTTGCCAGCTTCTGGGGCGAGGAAGCCGTACGCCTATACGTCGGCGCGTATATCGGCAACTCCGTCATGGGTAATATCCTCGGCACCTCACTCATGCGCAGAGAAACCAACACAGAGGAACTCACGAATAGCCGAGTCAAGCCCGCCCAAAAAGCTGCCGTCGGTGCAGTATGGCGGTCCCTGCTCACTAACCGCCCCATTATCGCCGTAGCTATCGGCCTGATATGCCTGCCCGCCGGACCGCTCCTTAACACCCACGCCGCCGGTATCTACCGGCTCATCACCTGGGTCTTCAGCTTCGTAGGGCTCATGGTGCTAGGCATGTGGCTGAGCACCGCCCGCCTGCACCGAACCGACCTCAAACAAGCCGTCCGGTGGGCGCTACTGCGTGTCGTGCTCGTGAGCGTCTACAGCGTCGGCATACTCACCGCTGCATACTGGATGCATACGCACACCGGAGTGCACCTCAATCAGCTACTGGCGCACCCACAGGTACTTTTTGTTCTCGGAGTGCTGCCGCCAGCAGCTAATATCGTCATTCTGGAAACCCACTACCGGCACGAAGGAACAGCCGCACCCATTATCGCCTCCGGGGCCGTCGTCAGCGTAGGAATGATAGCCCTCGCCGTGCCAATCCTACAGCTCGTCTTCTCCAGTTGAGCAGAGCCTCCAGCTAAGCAGAGCCAAGAAAGCACGCCGGGATCACCAAGAAGACAACAAAAAGACAGCAAAAGGAGGGCGGGGGCATAAGCCTCACCCTCCTTCTACTGTCTATTCACCTTATCGGCACGCGGTAGCACTCAACGAGCTACAGCGCTTAGCGTACGATGTGGTACACCTTCGCCTCGTAGGGGCGCAGGGTCGAACCCGCATCGTCCTTGTAGTTGGAGCTCACCAGCTCAACACGAGCGCCAGCCTCACGAGCCTCGTTCAGCAGGGCGAAGTCACGCTCCTGCTCTTCAGCGGTGAAGTTCGAAATTACCAGCAGAGACTCGTTCGCCGGGGAACCGTCAGCGCCACCGGTACGGGTGTATGCGTACACGGCCTCGTCCTCGTTGTGCGGAACCTGAACCGAATCCACCGGAGCGAAGGACGCATAAACCATCAGGTCCTTCAGCTCGCCGCGGCGCAGGTTGACCAGGTGCTGGTAGTGGTAGAAGATCGAATCCTCATCAGCCAGAACAGCCTCAGCGTTAATCGCCGGGTAGTTCGGGTTCACAGCAATCCACGGGGTCACACCCTCGGGGCTGAAACCAGCGTTAGCGGAGGCATCCCACTGAACCGGGGTACGAGCATTGTCGCGGCCCTTAATGTAGATCGCCTGCATCGCCTCTTCGTGGCTCAGACGCTTGTGGTCAACGTGCATGTCCTCGTAGAAGCGGATCGAGTCACCGTCGCGGTAATCCTCAATCGAATCGAACTTCACGTTGGTCATGCCCAGCTCTTCACCCTGGTAAATGTACGGGGTGCCCTGCATGAAGTGCAGAGTGGTCGCCAGCTGCTTAGCGGACAGGGTGCGGAACTCATCCGAATCGTTACCGAAGCGGGAGACAACGCGCGGCTGGTCGTGGTTGTTCCAATACAGCGAACCCCAGGCGTTACCCTCCAGGGTGGTCTGCCACTCGTTCAGGATGCGCTTGAGCTCGGCCAGCTTGTACGGCGCGTAGGACCACTTACCGCCCAGGGAGCCGTTCGGGTCGTTATCCACGCCCATGTGATCGAAGTGGAAGATCATGTTCAGCTCACCGGTGTGGTATCCAGCCCACAGCTTAGCGTCCTCGGGGCTGGTTGCACTAGTTTCGCCCACGGTCATTACATCGTAGCGGCTGAAGGTCTCGCGGGTGAGCTCCTTCATCCACGGGTGCACCATGGTGCCGTTGGAGATAACGAACGGAATCGAGGAGGTGTGCTTCTCAAAGTCGGTGGAGGGGTCATCCGGGTAGCCCTCGGGCTTGGAGATGATGTTGATAGCGTCCAGGCGGAAGCCGTCAACGCCCTTGTCCAGCCACCAGCGAACCATGGAGTACAGGTCCTCGCGAACCTTCTCGTTCTCCCAGTTCAGGTCGGGCTGTTCCTTGAAGAAGATGTGCAGGTAGAACTGGCCGGTCGCCTCGTCCCACTCCCACGCCGGGCCACCGAACTCGGACGCCCAGTTGTTCGGAGGAATCGGGTTGCCGTCCTCGTCGAAGCCCTTCGGGTCCTTCCAGATGTAGTAGTCGCGGTAGGGGTTGTCCTTGGAGGAGCGGGACGCCTTGAACCAGGGGTGCTGGTCGGAGGTGTGGTTTGCGACCAGGTCCATGAGGATCTTGATGCCGTGCTTGTGGGCGGTCTCAAGCATCTCGTCGAAGTCTTCCATGGTGCCGAAGTCACTCATGATGGCGAAGTAATCGGAAATGTCGTAGCCGTTATCCACGTTCGGCGAGTCGAACACAGGGGAGAGCCAGATGACGTTGATACCCAGCTTAGCCAGGTAGGGCAGCTTCTCGGTGATACCCTTCAGGTCACCGATGCCGTCGCCGTTTGCGTCGTTGAAGGAGCGGGGGTACACCTGGTACACCACGGCTTCCTTCCACCACTGGCGGCCCTCGTAGGAGGGAACCTCGTATGCCTCGGAGTTGCTCATAATTGCCTTTCTATACCGGCCATCCAGCCGAAAAGAGGAACAAATTTTGTCTGTGATTGAAGTATAGGCGAAGAGGGACCGGAATGTCTGTTCCGGATCCCCCTCGCGCATTACATTTTTGGGGCGTGCCTACTCGGCGTTGCCGAAGAGGTAAACCTTCGCCTCGTAGGGGCGCAACAGGGTGCCCTCGTCGGTGAACTCGCGGTTCTCATCGCGGTAGTTCGAGCTAATCAGCTTCGGGGCGTTCTCGATAGCCTTCAGCTCGTTCGGGGAGAGAGCCTGCGAGTTGGTCAGAACCACCGAATCCAGGTTGCCGCCCGCGTAGTTCAGCTGAACGGTGTCATCGGTGAAGTTAGCTACGACCAGCAGGGCGCGCTCGCCGGTTGCAGCGGCGTCCTCATCGGAGTTCACGCGCAGGTAGGCGTAGACCTGCTCGTCCTCTTCATCCAGGAGGCGGTACTCACCGGTCAGGACGATCGGGTGCTCGCGGCGCAGGCTAATCAGGTCGCGGTAGTGGTAGAACACGGAATCCGGGTCTGCGAGCTCTGCTTCTGCGTTGATTTCGGTGTAGCGCGGGTTCAGCTTCAGCCACGGGGTGCCGGTGGTGAAGCCTGCGTTCTCGCCGGCGGTCCACTGCATGGGGGTGCGGGCGTTATCGCGACCGGAGGCGCTGATGTAGCGCAGCATGTCCTCCGCGGAGACGCGGCCCGACTCTTCAACGTACTTGCGCCAAGAGTCGTGAATCTCCAGGTCGTTGTAGTCCTTCACATCGTCGAAGAAGACGTTGGTCATGCCCAGCTCTTCACCCTGGTAGATGTAGGGGGTGCCCTGCATCAGGTGCAGCACGGTGCCGAGCATCTTGGCGCTGACGGTGCGGTACTCGGGGGAGTCGTTACCGAAGCGGGAGACGGTGCGCGGCTGGTCGTGGTTGTTCCAGTACAGGGAGTTCCAGCCGCGGCCGTGCAGGCCTTCCTGCCAGTGGGTGAGGACCTTCTTGAGGTCAACCAGGTTGAAGCGGCGGTCGGACCACTTGCCGGTCACGCCACCTTCGGAGGCGTCTACGTCCATGTGCTCGAACTGGAACACCATCTGCAGCTCGTTGCGGTCGAAACCGGTGTAGAGTGCGGCGTCGTCCACGGTCACGCAGGGGGTTTCGCCCACGGTCATGACCGGGTACTTGCTCAAGACCTCGCGGTTCATCTCCTGCAGGAATTCGTGCACGCGCGGACCGTTGGCTGCGACAGCCAGGGAGTTGTCGAGGCCGCCAGCGAGGATTGCCGGGTCCTCGGGGAAGGAGAGGTCCTTAGAAATCAGGTTGATGACGTCCATGCGGAAGCCGTCCACGCCCTTGTCCAGCCAGAAGCGCATGATGTCGTAGACCTCTTCGCGGACCTTCGGGTTCTCCCAGTTCAGGTCGGGCTGCTTGACGGAGAAGTAGTGCAGGTAGAACTGGCCGGTCGCCTCGTCCCATTCCCACACGGAGGGGCTGAAGCAGGAAATCCAGTTGTTCGGCGGAATCGGCTTGCCGTCCTCGTCGAAGCCCTTGGGGTCGCGCCAGATGTAGTAGTCGCGGTAGGGGTTGTCCT